>JBMDXC010000076.1:0-21945 GCA_048594805.1 Candidatus Entotheonellaceae bacterium
GCACTGACCAGTGCTGCGCCGTCACCCCGGTCTCGTCGAGAGCGACCCGGCGCGACTCAAGGGGCTTAAGCTCTTCCAGGACGGCTTATCCTGTGCGCTGATCTCTTGCCTATTTCACACTCCTGCCTCTATCCCACCCGCTGTCTTGTCATACCCGTCGCATTTCTCTCTTCACCACAAGCCTATTTGCCATGCCCTACCATGTCAACCACAGACTGACGCTGTCTGAAACACGGCCTTGTGCACCGCCTGGGTCTCTTGAAGTCGAGCATGACTCTGGTTCTTCTCGAAGCATGAAAACAACCATATCTATACCAGATGAGGTGTTTCACGCTGCTGAAGAGCTCTCCAGGCGTCTCGGGATATCCCGCAGCGAACTCTACTCCCGGGCGGTTGCAGCCTTTATCGCCAGCCATCGGAGCACAGAAATACGAGAGAAGCTCGATGCCATCTATGGGGAGGAGGATTCAGCCCTCGACCCAGTGCTGGCACACTAGCAAGCATTGGCTTTGCACCGGGAAGATTGGTAAGGTGCCGCGGTGAAGTGTAGTGGACCGTCCTGCTGTCCACCGGCATTTTCCGTCAGGTGGAAGAAAGACTGAGACTCGTACTCAGCCTTTAAGGCTTGCACGAGGCCCTGACCCATTTTCGATGCCATCCTTCACTACACGTATCCCTTAGCGATTGCCAGCATTCTGCTGCGCCTGCTGCACCCGGATGGCGGCGGGCCAGTGGCTTTTGATAAAGGCCAGCACGGCCCAGATCTCCGTATCGGAGAGCATCTCTTGATAGGCCGGCATGGCGCTGCGATAGCGCGGGGGGGCATGGTATTTGCCACCGTACTTGATGATTTCAAACAGCCACTGGTCAGCATGGTGCCAGGTATGACCGGTCTCATTGTGCGGCGGGGCCGGAAAGTTGCCTAGCGGTAAGCGCTGGCGCCAGTTGGGCTGGCCTTCGAGATCGCTCCCGTGACAGCCGGCGCAAAAGCTCACATACACCTGTTGACCAGCGGCGACCTGTGCAGCGTTGTCAGGGTCGGCCTGGCGTGCGGGGGTAGTTGTTTGCGCCTGGCTGCTCGCCACCATGGCAAACCCGGGGGTCATGCCACCCAGAACGAAAAGCAGGAGATACAGCCAATGGTTCGAATCCACTTTATCACTCCTGTGTACCTGCTTTCTGCTTGCGTACCGACCAGTGCTGCTCCGTCACCGAGGTTTCGGCGAGGTTGAGCGCTGTACTCACATACGGCACGAAGTCCACAGCTTTGTTCACCGCGTAGAGTTTAATGGGGTTATACAGGAAGAGAAAATACGCCTGGTCCCGGGTGTGCCGTTCCATCTGGCGGATGAGGGCCTGCTGTTGTTCCCGATCGACGGTGCGGAGGACCTGCGCATAGAGCCGCGAGAGTTCCGGCTCCTCGATGACCCAATCCCGCGGGCCACCGAGCGTGAACACGTGATAGGGTTCAAGCGCTGGGAAATTCGCCGTATCGTTATAAGGGGTCAGTGCAATATCCCATGCCTGTTGCTCGGCAGGCTGATCCAAGTCGGGCAGCCGCGTCTTCTGATTATAGAGCACAGGATCGAGGATCTGGCGCTCCACGGTGAAGCCGACCTGCTCCAGCATCTTGCCGACCACGGTGGCCTGGACTTCCAGCGGCGGGGGGGCGATCAGGGTGACCGCCAGCCCGTCAGGATACCCTGCCTCCCGCAGCAGAGCGCGGGCTTTGACCGGATCGAAGGCATAGGGCGCCAAGTCGGGATTATACCCGAACGAATTGACGGCCAGGAGCGCCGGCACGATCACCCCATTGCCTTTGGTGGCGTAGCGGATCAGGTCGTCCCGATTGATGGCCACATTGACCGCCTGGCGCACCCGGACATCGCGCCACGGACTCCCCGTTTTCAACATATTGAACCGGCCGAACACGAACCCCAGGCTGTCGCGGTTTTTTACCACCTTGGCAATGGGACTTTGGGCCACCCGCAGCGTTTCGAGCGGGCTCAGCTCACTGACCACATCCACGCGTCCCTCGCTGGTCTTCACCAACTCCACGGCGTCATGTTGGGTCAGCGTGTTGTCAAAGATGATGCGGTGCAACCGTGGCAACCGGGTGGTGTCCCAATACGCCGGATTGGCTTCCAGGATGACCCGATCCGTCCGTTTGTCTGGGAGGGAAAAACCTTCCACCAGCTTATATGGGCCCGTGCCCCACGGGCCAGCACCTTGGATAATTCACCAACTCTGCTCGCCCCATCCGAATTCGTGGTAGAACTGACGATTGCCGATATGCATGAGGACCAGCCTGGCCATGACCCCGCCGTCCGGTTCCGGAAACACGAACCGCACCGTGTACGGATCGAGAATCTCCAGTCTTGATCCCGGTTTGAAGTTCCAATAGGGACCAGTCCGGTGTGGCTGCTCTAGCCGGGTATACTCGTCCCAGTTGAGCTTGACAATGTCGGCATCGAAGACCTCGCCGTTATGGAAGGTCACCCCTCGGCGGAGGGTCAGCTCGAGGGTCCGGTCATCCAGCCACCGCCATGCGGTAGCCAGTCTCGGCACCAGCGTGCCATCCTTGTCGATCTCCAGGAGGTGCTCGAAAACGTTCCACGTCACCCACGCCCAATTCAGGGGGTCTGTATCGACAACCCGCAGTTCTCCCCGCGGCGCTGGCGCCTGTTCCCCAAACATTATGCTACCCCACCCGAAGGTGACGAGCGCCAGCACCATGCCACCAACAACAAACTTTTTCATGGCCGCCCCTCCCTTGTAGTTATGGTTAGATGTGCACTGCCCAGCCTCGTGTCCAGGCTAACGTGGATATAAGAGGCGCCATACAGCCGCCCAATGACTGTTGCCTCTACTATACAGCCCTAGAGACTACAGATCTTGACCAAACCCTGACGAGTTTAGGACAAACGCTTACGACCCCGGTCAGCATGGGACCGCTGAGCCACTCTGTACAATCTCGGCTCAGCCGCAGCGAGGATCGCTGAGCAGTACCGCCAGCAATGTACGGATCGCCTCACTGGTCCACTCTTGGGGGCCAGCACCCCACCCCACCGTGTTGCCATGACAATCAATCAGGTATGTGGTCGGCAGGCCGCGGAGTTTATAATGGGCACTGACGGCACCATCCCGGTCTAGCAGCGCCGGGAACTGGAAATGGTGTTTGTCCATAAAGGGAGCGACCTTCTCACGGTCTTCCTTCATGGCCACGGCCCACATCACAAACGGTCGCTGCCGCAGCGTCTGGTACAACTGGTCCATCAGTGGCATTTCTTGCAGACAGGGATGACACCAGGTGGCCCAGAAATTGAGTAGCACCACCTTGCCACGCTGGTCTTGCAGGCGCAAGAGCTGCCCGCCAGGTCGGACAGTTGGAAATCGGCGGCCGGCTGGGGTTCGTCGACGGCCCGGAGGCCGGCGGCCTGGACGAGAGATGCGAGAGGGGCCGCGCTAATGGCCTGCCCATGCAAGAGGATCACAAGCCCTATCACGATGAAGCGCATACATGCTCTCCTGAGTCCACGCAGCATCGGATCACCTTGGCGTTGTGCCAGACGGCCTTCCATACACCATAGCCGACACGTTGTAGCGGAATCGAGAAGTTTCCCATTGCAAACCATAGTCCATGTGGATCCAGATTGTGAACGGCTTTTCCTACTATAATGTACAGTGTTGCAGGCTCTAAATCTTGACCCCATTCTGACTATATCGAGACGAATTCTGACCATGCTGTCAGAAACCGCTCCCACTCAGAGCAAGTCTCGGCTGGGAACTCCTGGCCAACAACTGCAATCGCGCGAGCAACATGGTTAGTCCCCTGGTCACTCCTGTGTACCAGCCTTCTGCTAGCGTATCGACCAGTGCTCGTCCGTCACCGAGGTTTCGGTGAGGTTGAGAATCCCGGTCTGATACGGCACAAACGCCACGGCCTTGTTCACCGCATAGAGATCGATGGGATTGTATAAGAAAAGAAACAGGGCGTGGGTATACTGTTCCATCTGTTGCAGGAGCAGGCGCTGTTGCCCATGGTCGACCGTGCGTAGGACTTGCTCGTACAGCCGCTGGAGTTCCGGCGGCTCGCTCCCCCAGTCGAAAGGACCGCCCAGGGCAAAGTATTGGTAAGTGTGAAAAGCCGGGAAATTTATCCGACCATCGAGGCGCGTCAGGGCAATATCCCAGGTCTGCTCCTCCGCTGGCTGGTCCAGATAGTTGAGGACCGTCTTCCGAGGATAGACAGCGCTGTTGAAAACGTGTAGCGTCACCGTGAAACTGACCTGCTCCAGCATCTTACTGACCACCGTGGCCTGCACTGTCAGATCCTCAGGGGCAATCAGGGTGACAGGCAGCCCATCTGGGTAGCCCGCGTCGCGTAGCAGGTGACGCGCTTGCTCAGGATCAAAGGGATACGGCGTCAGAGCAGGATCATACCCCAACGCCTTTGGGGAAAGGAGCGCTGGAATAATCTCCCCATACCCCTTGGTGGCATAGCGAATGAGATCCTCACGGTGGATGGCGTAGTTTACCGCTTGGCGCAGCCGGACATCGTGCCAGGGACTCCCCGCCTTCCGTCCATTGAAAAAGCTGAACACCGTTGTGGCAGATCGACGTTTTTTCACCACCTGCGCCGCGGGACTCTGGGCCACCCGGAACGTTTCCAGCGGGCTCAGGTCGGTGACCAAATCGACCCGCCCGTCGTCGTTCTTCACGCGCTCGACCGCCTCTTTGTGGCTCAGCGTGTTGTTAAAGACAATCCGTTGTAGCCTGGCGTGGCACCAGTGTGCCATCTTTGTTGAATCCGATGAGGTGCTCGAACGTGTTCAACACAATGTACTGCCAGTTGAGGGGGGACGTATCGACAATCCTCAATTCTCCCCAGGGTGCCCGTAGCTGTTCCCCCACACTTGTGGTGCTCCACCCCCAGGTGACAAGCACCAGGACAAGTCCTCCAAGAATGCACTTAGTCACAGTCGCCCTCCTCAGGCTCTCTGATTGGCCATTGTACTGCCTCACCTCTACCCACCCCGGGCTCAGTCATAGGCCCCCGCTAGGCCGTCATACTCGTCGCGCTCGTCGGTGCCCGCCATGATACGTTCGAGCCTGGCAGCCAGCTCCGGGTCGAGCTTCAAGAGTTGCGCGTGGTCGGCGCGGGCGCGGGCCAGATCACCCATTTGGGTGAACAGCACACCCCGATACATATAGGCCCGCGCCAGGTCGGGCTTGAGTGCAAGGGCGCGATTGTAGTGCTGTAACGACTGCGCGAAGTTGTGCGTCCCCTGCTGGCGCAGGCTGAACGCCAGATTGTTATGGGCCTCGGCCAGCGTCTCATCGAGCGCCAGAGCCTGCTCGAACTTTTCCTGCGCGGCGGCGTAGTGCTTGTCGCGCATGAGGCTGACACCCTCGTTGTACATACTAATCGCCCGCTCGTGCGGCGTACCCTTGGGTGCCGGCAGGGGATCGCTTTCCACTGCCGGCGCGGCGGGGCTGCGCAGGAGCACGGTGGCCACGAGCAGGACGCCGATCCAGAGTCGCTTGCGCTGCATGTGCGTGTCCTCCCCCTCTCACCCCCACACCGGGCGCTCTAGCGTTGTGCCAGGGTCTGGCGCGCCTGAACCAGCTCAGGCCTGGTGCCGTCCGACTCGGCACAGATGGCAGCGAGCTTCTCGAAATACACCCGCGCTCGGGTTCGGTCACCGGCGCGTTCAGCCGCCAGGCCGGCGCCGTACAGGCCACGGAAGCGGTTCGGTTCCTTGGCGATAGAGGCCTCATACTGCGGCAGGGCGTCGGCGGGCCGGCCCAGCTCCATCAGCATGTCCCCAAGGAGTTCGCGCGCTGGCATGATGGGTCCTGGAGTCACAACATGCTTCTCGCTCTGATCCTCATAGTCAGCAGCGGCACGCATGGCGGCGAGCGCCTCCTCGTTCTTACCTTCGGCGTGCAGGGCCCAGGCATTGGCGACCCTGGCCTGGATCTCAGTCTGCTCGGCCCAGTAGGCCAGCTTGCGTTCCGTGAGCGCCTGGTGCAGGGCGTGCAGACGCTCGATCTCCTGACGCGCGCCAGCCGCATTGCCGCTACGTGCAGCCCCGAGCGCCCTGGCGAAGGCGTTAATGGACTCGGCCTGCGGAAAACGCCTCCAGTCTTCCGCCGAGACATTCGCCGGCAGTGCGAGTGTGGCCGCTTCGGCCCAGCGGCCGTGCTCCAGGGCGAGCCGGGCAGGAATTGCTGCGGCCCCGAACACTGCGCCTAAGCTGACATTGTTCAGCTCGGCAAGGGCCAGGGCCTCAGCCCCAACCTTCTCAGCCGCGGCATCGTTGGCCATCTGCAGGTATGCATACGCCATGTAATCCCAGCCATGCAGCGTGTACAGCGCATCGCCTTTGGCGGCGGCCACGCTCGCCTGGTTCGAGGCCACTGATTCGCGCCAGAAGCCCACGCGGGTGAAGACGTGCGAGGGCATATGATGGGCGTGCGACGCATCGGGCGCAATGCTGGCATAGCGCTTCGCCGCCTCCAGCCCTTTCTGTGCGATAGGCGGATAGTCGTAGCTGTGGATCAGGTAGTGCGCCACACCAGGATGCTGGGGATAGGCGGCGAACAGGGGCTCCAGCAGAGCTGCTGCCTTGAGGGGCGCGCAAAGGTCTTGTCGTTGAGGTCATGGTTGGCGCTGATGACCAGCGCCGAGAGGATTTTCGCTTCGACATCATCGGAATACGTGGCCGCAAGCTTTTCCATCGCCTGCTCACAGTAGGTATAGGCCAGGGCACGCTGGCGGTGCGGCACCGTCGCATGGTCCTTGTAGAGCACCGCGAGCGCCGCGATGTAGCCGCGCTCGCGCGGCGTGGTAGCACCGATATCCTGGGCTTTCTGAATCGCCTCGGCCCCTTCCTGGAGCTTCAATGAGATGGGCCAGCCAAAGGGGTTATCAGCAGCGATCATGGCCAGGCCCCAATACGCCATGCCACAGCGCGGATCGAGGCTGGTAATCTCGTCGAACGCCGCTTTGCCCCGCGGCCAGTCGAAGGAGTGGTACAGCGCCATGGCACGGTGGAATTTGGCCTGTGCGGCGTCTGTACATGACACCGAGAAGTGCACGTCGCCAAGTCCATCGGACCTGGTGGCGCCCTCGTGCGCCCCGGCCTGGAGCAGCACCCCAAGGCTCAGGCACAAAACGGCGATAGCGATGGCTAGAGTTTGCTGTGTGCGTCGCATCAGTCATCCCTCCCTGGTATAAGCCGGGTTTCAGCTCCCCACGAGCCTGTCTTGCCTCTACTATACAGATCCAGAGGCCATAGATCTTGATCACATTGTGACTATTGTGTGACGGATGCGCAGCGCTCTGGTCAGCATTGGGGGTCTGTCCCATCCCGGACCGGCTTAGCCATAGGTGGGATAACGCAACGGCACAGCAGAACGCGCTTGACGATTTGCCGCACTTTTTGTACAAAAGCACGTCTATGAAGGACGCGTGGGTTCGAGTCCAGGAGTACCGCCTATGATTTACTGCTTTGGCGACTACGAACTCGATGTACAGCGCTGTGAGCTGCGCTGTGCCGGCCAACAGCTGGCCATTGAACCAAAAGTCTTTGCTGTGCTCGTCTACCTCCTCGAGCACCGTGGCCGTGTGGTCACCAAAGAAGAACTGCTTGAGCACTGCTGGTCGGGGACGTTTGTGAGTGACGCAGCACTCACCCGGTGTCTGGCGAAAGTCCGTAAGACAGTGCAGCCAGAGTCGGACGGGCTGCCTCTCATCAAAACGCACTATGGCCGCGGCTACTGCTTCGTGGCCCAGGTCACGGTGCTGCCGCATGCACCCTCTCCACCATTCATCGCCGCTACACACGAGGCCACACCGGTTGCGACCGGTCGTTCCAAAATCTTGATTGTCGACGATGAGCCTTTGAATGTGGATTATCTGGAGCAGGAGTTGGAGGATCGCGGGTACGAGACCATCAGTGCGGCCAATGGCCAGGAGGCGCTGGAAAAAGTGGCGGCTGAAGCTCCTGACCTGATCCTGCTGGATGTCATGATGCCGGTGCTGGACGGCTTCACGGTGTGCCGCGTCCTCAAAGACCATGAAGAGACACGCCTGATCCCCATTATCATCATGACGGCCCTGGATGCGGTGCCCGATCGTATTCAAGGCATCAAGGCCGGCGCCGACGCTTTCCTCACCAAACCCGTGCACGAGGAAGAACTGTTTGCCCGTATCGAAACGGCGTTAAAGCTCAAGCACACGGTGGATCGCAAAATTGGCGAATTACGCGCCCTCAAAGACCACTTCGCCAAGATTGTACGCCTCGTCACCACGCCTGATGCCCCTCGTCGTAGTCAGTTTTAACTGCATGTCGGTACACATGGCCTGGGAGAGCATGAGCAAAAGCCCCTCTCCTAGAGGGAGAGGGGACACGGAGGCCTATTTGCTTAGAGACAGATGGCGTCAGCGAGCGACCCCATCGGATCCCAGGCCGGCAGCACAATAGGCTCCTCCTCCAGCGCGGCGCGGAGTGCATCTGGCAGATAGCTCTTGCGCGCGGCGACTTCGAACAGATACTCGTCGAACCACGAGTCGTTCATCAGGTAAAACCCTTTCTGACCGTTCTCCTCACCCCAGGAGTTCTCGACGCGCCAGCGCCGCGGTGTCCCATCGACGATGTCCACGCCGGTAAAGAGCATGGCGTGCGTCATCTGGGTCTGACGATACACCAGGCGCTCTGCCTTACTCAGAGTGAAGGCCGTGTCGTACACGCTGGCGTAATCAAACAACTGGGCGTCCCAGATGCCCGTGTCGCGGCGCAGCATCTTGCCCACGTCGCAGCCGAACCAGACCGGCTCGCCATCGAGTAAGGTGCGCTTGGCAATGTCCTTGAGGACGCCGATCTCTACGTTGAGATAACGCGTAAGCCCCCCTTCCCAGATATTGCCGAGATACTCCACGGTAAATGTCCTGCCGTACGGGCTGGTGTCCCGTGGATCGTGTACCAGGCAAACATACTCGTCGAGTGGCAGCGTGATATATCTGGCGGCGAACTCCTGCGGCGTCAGCGTGCCGTCACGATGGAAGGCGCGGTCCTTGTCCAGCCACTGCCAATCGACCGTTATAGGCGGGGTACCAAGATGGATCGTGAGGATGCGATAGATCACCTGCAAGAAGGCGTGTTTGGTCTCGCGCGCCTCATCCACTGTGGCGCCGTGGGCCATCGCGTCACGCAGTGTCCGCGCCCCTTCCCGCAGCTTCTCCTTCAGGATGGCGTTCATCCTCGCGGTGTTGGAGGAACTCTCGGTTTCCGGCATGGCGCTCTTCGGGACTACGCCGTACTTGTGGATGAGGTTAATGAACATGTTCCACTGGCCCCCGTCACTGAGCAGGTTGCCGAGTAACCAGTGGACCGTGCGCTCATCAGCCGGTCGGTCAGCGGTTTCGAGGATCGCCTCCAGGAAGTAATTGGCCTTTTCGAGTTTATCCCAGAACAGCAAATAGTTCTGACTGAATTCAAAGTCCTTCAAGTTCATCTTGGCCATGGCACCGGGTCGGAACAAATTTAGCCCGGCAAACATCCAGCAGCGACCAGACTTTTTTTGATGCGTCACGCTCCAGTTATCGAGTGTCGTCGAAAACGAGTGATCAACGGCTGTCACGATATCACGGTTGATGGCAATATCATCAACGCTCGTCTGGGTGATGGCATTCTGTGCCACGCGATAGGCCGGGTTCATGCGGAAGCTCTGCTGGAAGGCCGCGATGTGCTCAGACGATAATGTAGATGCTGCCGCGGTCAGCCCCGTCGGCGTAGATACGCTGCTCATGCAACACCTCCAAAAGCATTCTCTGATACGTTCGTACGTTTTAAACCCTGTGCACGGTTCTGGGGTGAGGCTTTCTTTCCCACTGCCTTTGGCTCAGGTTCCTTCTAGAGTACCAGGGTTCATCACTTGGCATTAGCGTGGCTTGGCACGTACAGCAACAGCGAACCGCCCTTGATGAAAGCCGAGCGATACTCCTCGCAGACCACAGGATTGGTCGAACTCTCGATTACCTTCCAGAGCGCTTCTTCTTCATCGGTGGTGTGCTGCAATAGCATCCATGTCCGAAAGCACCCTCTGAGGAGACTATTATGGAGAGAAGATTTTATAGGGATTTGCGCGTGAGTCCAACACAAAACTAGGTGGAGGATCTGGGATGGACGTAGAGTAGGCGGTGCGTGGTTGGAATCACCGAGGGACACCCTAGAGGCCATACGCACGCGGCTGGGCAGCATATGGGACCTCCCGGGTTCTACTGCGTGGTCCTGCGATCAAGCATATCCGCTTCAATAGCCATAGTACTACCTTAGCTTCGAGAGGGGATAGACTCGGGAATTTTTGTGCCAGCATCGGCTGTACAATCTCATGAGCCGACCTCTGAGTACATCTCCTGAGCCCAAACGCTCTCCTCCATCAGTGTCCACGGCGACGCTTGACTCCGGGCCTCCTCCTGTTTGTGGTGACACCACGCACACAGGTCACCGGCGCTTTGGCCGTGTAGCTCTGGGCACAGCGGGTTTGGACAGGGCCAGGCTCCAAGAGGGATATCACACTGTAAGCAACGCTGCATAACGTCTCCTTGGAAACAACCAGGTCTGTGTCTCTCTTGTGCGAGTCGTGTGCTCCATAGTAGGCTTTGCTGGTGTCCCACACGTACCCACTCTATGTTTGCAACGTGTGACAAAGTGAGAACTATTGCCAAGCATGATGCGCAGCATACTTCCCTTCTGTACCTTACTCCCCACGCTCAGGGCACTATACCACAAATATGCTGACAGACATCGCTTTCAACGAGCATCATACCAGGGCTAGCCAACCGAGAAGCCACAATGCCTGTCTCACACACCTGGCTTTCTGTCTGTAATCCAGAATGCCCCAAGTGGGTTGGCCGTACCGCGGCTAGCAAGTATTCCACAGATGTCGACAGGGTGCCGCGCCATTTCATGAAGCCGGTATGGGCTACGAGCCTGGTCCGAGTGATGGTGTGCATCATCGCCATCCTTCGCCGAGCAGGTCAGATAATGAGCCGTGTTATTCTCCTGCCGTACATTGGATACAAATTCTGTGCCAGTTGTTGGTCATCGGAGCCAGCGTGTGGACAACGCGCACGGAGCAAGAGACGCAGGCGATGCACTGGTCCTCCGGGAAAGCGATGCAACCTGCCCAAGCCCAGGGCAGGCTCTCCATACTATCACGGTGATAACGTCACAGTGATAACGTCGCACTGCTATGCTCTGCCACGTCCATAGGCGGGGGCACACGCACGCACCTCACCATGACCACGCCATGATTGACCTGCCGCTGCATCTCCTCTATCCTGTCGCTATGTGTATGGAGCAAGCCCGGTTCGCATCGTTTCTGTGGCCCCTGCTGTGCGTGAGGGGCTGCGACAGACAGGAGAACATTTCATGCAAGTTAAAGCAGCCCAAGGTCTGGCACGGATACTCAAAGTGGAAGGCGTCCCCTGGGTCGCCTGCTATCCTACCAATCATGTGAACAATGCCCTCGGAGAAGAGGATGTGCCGATTCTCATGATGCGAGAAGAGCGCTATGCGGTCGCTGTGGCCGACGCTTTCTCGCGCGTCACAGGGGGCAAGCAGGTCGGCGTGTGCACTATCATGGGGGGCCTGAACGCCGCCGGCATTCAGCTGGCCTATGGCGCCGTGGCGCAGGCCTTTGAGGACTCCTCGCCAGTCCTGGTCATCACCGCAGGGGTGCCGCAGGGGTCGAGTGCTCATACGCACTATGACATGGTGCGCAGCTTCCAGTCGGTGACGAAATGGGTCGGCACCGTGGACAAGGCGGAACTCATACCCGACTTTGCGCACCGGGCGTTCACTCAGCTGCGCTCGGGGCGTCCCGGTCCGGTACTGCTTATCGTTCCCCCGAACCTCGGGGAGTACGACGAGGACGCGCATCCCTATACGCCGGTAAAGGGCTGGCGCTCCGCCCCTGATCCGGACGACGTGAAAGCAGCCGTGCAGGCCTTGTTGCGTGCCCAGAACCCGCTGCTCTACGTGGGCGAGGGCGTCTTCTATGGCCAGGCGATGGACGAGCTCCGGCAGTTCGCTGAGCTGGCCCAGGTGCCCGTGCTGACCACCCTCAAGGGCAAGAGCGCCTTTCCGGAGAACCATGCCCTCTCTGTGGGTATCCGTGGTTCGCTGGCCGAACACTTTCTGCACAAGTGCGACTTGCTGTTTGCCATTGGCTCCAGCCTCTTTCCCAATCGCTTCAGCCACGCCATCCCGGACGTGAGCAAGAAGACTATTGTCCAATGTACGGTTGACACCCTGGACATCAACCGCAGTTACAAGACTGATTACGCCCTGATTGGCGATGCCAAGTTGACCCTGCAGGCATTGCTCCAGGAGCTGTCTGCGCAGACTGGCGGGGGTGTACGCAAGAACCAGGCTCTCCTCGATGAAATTCAGGCTGGCAAGGAGGCGTTCCTGGCCAAGTTCCGGCCGCTGATGGAGTCGAACGAGAAGCCGATCAACCCCTACCGGGTGTATGGTGATCTGATGAAGGTCATCGACCCCAAAAATTCCTTCGTGACCGGCGACTCTGGGAACACCCGCGACCAGATCAGCACGGTCTACGAGGCACAGATTCCACGCGGTTTCCTAGGCTGGGGCAATGTCTCCACCCTCGGCTTCAGCCTGGCAGCAGCCCTCGGGGCAAAGCTGGCGTATCCTGAGCGCCAGTGTGTGAACATCACTGGCGATGCCGGCGTGTCCTACATGATGGGCAATTTCGAAGCGGTATCGCGATACGGCCTCGGCGTGACCACGATCCACATCAACAATGGGGGCTTTGCAGGGTACGGTCCGGGCTTCTGGGGACCAGGCCACGATCCTTATACCCATGAGGTCTCTGATCATTCCAAGGTCTGCATGGCGTCTATGGCCAGGGCGCAGGGCTATCACGCTGAGGATGTGACGGAGCCGTCGGAGATCATCCCGGCATTGCGGCGTGCCCTTGAGGCCAATGCTAAGCGCCAGCCGGCCTTTCTGGAGTTTCTCTGCTCCCAGCATCCGGTCTACGGGGGTTGGGTGCGTGACCCCGCGGTTGGTCACTAAATAACGACTTCTATGCGCTCTCCCCATTGACGGGGAGGGTTAGGGTAGGAGTGAAAACGGGCGCCAACACACTCCCATACTCCCGAGAGTCTCTTTGCACGGATCACCAGACCGAGGACGCTATCCAGCGGCTGGCCCGGTGGCGCGGAGCCCAGACGGCATGGCCCCGCGCTACGGGGAGTGCTACTAGACACGTGCCGCAGCAGATGGCCTGGCGGCCTGAGCACCACGTTCTTTGGCTTTGAAGTGAGGAATAACATACTTGCCAAAGAGCCGCAGCGAGTTTTTCACCTCTGCATCCGTGGCCGGCCCGGCCTGGAAGATGGGCATAATCTCATCGGCTCCCATGCGTTCGTAGTTTTCCACCACCTCGATACACTCGTCAGGGGTGCCGACGCAGAAGCGACCGGTGGAGAGGACTTCCTCGGGGCTGACGCCCTTTCGCATTTGGGGATCCCACTCCATACGACGTACGTGATGGCGGTAGCTGTCAGGCACGTTCTTGGTGTCTATACCGGCCCAACCGCGCTCGTAGTTGCGCAGGCGAATATTGATATTCCAGGCGGCAATCTCCGCACCCCGCTCTCTGGTCCGCTGCTTGTTCTCATCGCAAAAGCCGATGCTAGAGACCACGACTTGGTCATTGATGAACTTACCCACGGGTTGCGCAGTTTTGAGTGCTTCCTTGTAGATATCGATGCGGCGCGACACAGCGTCGTACTGGCCGAGCACGTTGCATAAGCAACCGATCCCCAGTTCCCCGGCGCGCTGGAAGGTGTCATCTTGGCTGCACGCAGACCAGAGTGGCGGATGCGGCTTTTGGAAGGGTTTGGGGATGACTTCCCGTTCCGGCACGTTAAAATACTTGCCCTGGTGTGAGTAAACCTGCTGCGTCCAGATGTTGGGGAGCATGGATAGCGACTCTTCCCAGATGCCTCTGGTGTCTTCGAGCTGGACCCCGAAGGGCGTCAACTGGTAGGGATTCCCGGAGCGACCAACCCCCACGTCTACACGGCCGCCGCTGAGGACGTCGAGGGTGGCCGTCTTGACCGCCACGTGTAAGGGATGATGCACCGGTAACAGGATCACGCCAAAGCCCAGGCGCATCGTGGTGGTGTGCTGGCTGATCGCGGCGAGCATCACCTCCGATGCACTGCAATGGGCCCATTCCGTCAGGAAGTGGTGTTCGACAAACCAGACACGTTCAAAGCCCATCTCCTCGGCGAGCCTTACTTGATCAACGATCTCCCGTATGCGCTGGTGTTCCGCCTCAGGGGGAGCAGGCCGAGGAACCTGTATCTCATAGAACAGACCGAATTTCATGCCGTATTTCCTCTGTCAGAAGTTCACAATACCCACACTGTTCCTGCCACAGAGGAGCCGCTTGGGCAGCGTCCCTGCTGCCATTCTAGAGGGGGTGGCAGGCGATAGCAAGCCTTATGACAGTATGCGGGTGCGGGCCGGTGCCCGCCAGACCACGGCCCACACCCTCTTGTCTAGTAGCGGCAGCTATCGACCAGGCTGTTTGGCATGTCCTATTTGGAGAGCTGTCCCCGTATAGCGCCTTTGGGATGGGCAGTGCTGTGGACATTGACGTAGTAGTTAGCAGGGTTCGCCATGATATCTTTTATCACAGCAGCATCGGCAGTCTTACAGCCCTTTGCAGAGCCGCCCTTGGGCGTATCCAGTGGGACTTTGACCGGGCCATCTTTGCCGACGGCACCTTCGTGGATATGTGCTGCCGTGGCATCATCAACCTTTGTCACGGTTAAGTCATAACACACTTCGTTTTTATCAGTATTGAGCGTTACCTGCGTAGTGCCACCACCATCGGGATCACCCGGACCAGGCACCTCAGCCGCCCCTGTGAGATTGGCGTTGGCTTTCATCTCCGCTGCAGCCGCCAGGTGCATAAGGGTTAGCAGGGCCAACACCAGAACGAAAGTGGACGACATGATTTTCCTCATCGCAACCTCCTCCTCGGTTTCAGAATACTGAGACGCGTGGACTCTCCATCCTGTGGGCAGGCTCGTCCTATCATCCGAACTCCATCATACCTGGCATCCACATTCTGTGCCAAGCACTTGGGGCACAACCTCTCACCCTAACCCTCGCTCAGAGGGAGAGGGGACACTGGGGACAAAATGCGCCTGGCTGCAGCGCCACTCGGGAGCGAGGACGAGGGATTGCCTGGTGGCTAGCACCACGGGCTGCTGCGTCGTGGAAATGCCGGTGAGGCGCTGCAGGAGGTCGAGGAAGTTATCCTGCAGAGACAACGTGCCTGGGCGCACGGGTTCAGCGAGCTTCCCCTGTCGGATAGCACAGGACGGGCCAATCACAGTACTCATAAACGCTCCAGTGCGTAATCCTTCTGGCGCCGTAATGTGCCACAGGTCACCCACGTACAGACCCTGGTCTATGGGTACCAGGAGAGCATCAAGCGCCACGGCGTCAGGACTCGAAAACGTGATATTGGTGGGAAAGATGCCGGGACGCATCGCGAAACTCTGGCCATTAGTGGCATGGCGCATACCGTTACGCGGCACAACGGCCCCGACAAGCTCGGTCAGGTGCTGGGCATGATACGCATCCGCTATAAATCCCACCAGGCGCCCCTGTTCGATGAGCGTTGTGGTACCTGTGGGCAAGCCGTCGCCCGTGATTATGCGACTCCCTAACATGCCGGGAAGACGTCCGTTGTCAATCATGGTAAGCAGAGGGCTAGCGATAGACTGGCCGCGTTGTGTCGTGAAAGGACTGGTGCCAGCCGCAACGGTATCCAGACTGAGCGCTGGCAGGAAAAGATCCTGGACCAGTGCAGCCACGGCCCGGGGACCGAACACCACCGGGTAGTCACCTCCCGCCAGGATGAGACCCCCCTGCGCCCGAAGCGCCTGTTGCGCCGCCTCAACCCCTGCCTCATAGGCCGCAAAATCACGCCAGTGAGTCGCCACACGGCTCCCGGTGCCCTGACTCGGCGGTTGCGCGAGTTGGACAGACATCGCCGCCAGCAGGCCCGTGGTAGTATCGCTGACCAACAAGCCCTGCGTATTGCCAATGACTAGATGCTCGTTGTGGCCCCGGACCTCGCCACTGACGCGCAGATCCCTGATATAACCAGCATCTTGTAAGGTCGAGAGTGCCCCGTCGAGTGTGTCCAAAGCCACTTGCTTGATCTCGTCATCTGGGAGAGCCAGCACCTGTGGATCGTGCAGGGGTGTGGGAGGAGGTGCAAGGTCGAGAGGCCGCGGGAAGGTAAAGCGCAAGGGCTCTGGAGCCGCGCCCTGCCTGGCCATTTCTAGAGCCGTCAGAATACCCTCACGCGACAGATCCTCGCTCGTCACCCCAAACCCAACGGTACGTCCAGTGCTGTCGGCCATGACCACAAGGAAGCTGAGGCCGTAGGTCGTGTGTGTCTGCAGCGCCTGGACATCCTCACTGGGGCGCTCGGCGTCGTGCCGCAGACGGACCACCTGTTGCTCACACCAGGACGCGCACACCTCGGCTGCCAGGATGGTCCTGGTGGCGTGCACCACGTCCAAGGCCAGTTCGACGCTGCTGTGCAGCTCATGCCGCTCCATGTCCCCGCCCCTCGTAGCAAGCTGGCTCGGCTAGTAAAAGACACCTTCTGTAGTATAGGGTACCATATCCACTGTAATCACCACTCAACGCGCCAGGTCTGTGGCCGCTCCATCGCTCCATTGCTGCATCCCTTCGTCATCCCCTGTGGTTTCGGGATGGGGCCATTCACAGACGACTATGGTGCCGCTACCGGCATCGCTGTGGATAGCGAGTGAGGCACCAATTATACTCGCACGATAATGCATACTGCGGATTCCCATGCCGGTGGGTTTGCTCGCGCCTTCTTGGAAACCTATACCATCGTCGTGTATAGTCAGCGTGGTGCTGTCCTGTCCAGCCGTCAGGCCCAGGACAACGTGGTGCGCCTGCCCATGCTTGACAGCGTTACTGACGGCTTCTTGTGCGATGCGATAGAGATGCGTAGCGACTGTGTGGTCCGGCATGGGGGGCAGGCGGTTACACGTCACCTGACAGGTAAGGCCGAAGAGGTGTTCTGCCTGCATAGCCAGGTCCTGCAGTGCCACGATAAAACCTTCCCCCTCGAGCTCAACGGGCGAGAGGCCGTGCACGAGTTCACGTGCCCAGGTCATGGCCTTGTTAGCCAAGTGCACGAGCTGCATCGCCTCTGCAGTCTCAGCTATGCTCTGCCTGGCTAGCTTCTGCGCTAGTGCCTGGCTCAGGAATGCCATTCCGGCGAGCAATTGCCCCAGGCCATCGTGCAAGTCCTGCCCAATCCGCCGCTGCTCACGATCACTGACCGCGAGCATTTCCCGCGCCATGCGCTGGCGCTCAGCGCTTTCACGCTGCAGCGAAGCATTCGCCGCCATCAGCTCCGCGGTGCGCTCCTTCACGCGGCGCTCCAGGGCGTCGCGGGCCTGTTGTAGTACTTCACGATAGCGTTGTTCCACCTCACGGCGCGCCTGTTCGGAGTGGAGATGTCGCCAGGTCATATACATCAGCAGAAGCATGAGGAGCGTCAAACCGATGGCGTAGCCGATCAGATGCCGTTGGAAGCTGTGTAACGCCTGGCTCAGGAGGGTGGTATTCGCACCGTGCTGCTGGTAGACACCGCTCATGATGTGATTCGCCAGCGTATGTGCCGCAGTGACATGGGGCAGTGCCTGGCTCGCGTACGTGTCTGGTTCCTCAAGCCATTGCTGGGCAAGCCGGTCTAGGTGTTCGAAAATCCCATGCAGTTGCGTGACCGCAGCAGCCAGGGTCGATTGCGGACGTATCCAGGCGTGACTGATACCGTGCTCCAGGCGGTCGAGGTTACTCCAGGCGAGGTCGAGCTGATCCGCCAGGGTCTTTGGCGAGGACGGGGCACGCAAGGCTTGCGTGCGTTCGAGGAGCAACCCCAGGCGCAGCAGTTCACGTTGCACCTGGCTGACATCCCAGAGGATCGACTCATGGACGTAGGCAGCAGCGCGGCGCACGGCCGTATATTGGCGAGCGAGGAGATATACGCCGCCAAGAAATATGAGTACATATGCACTCCAAAGGGTGACAATGCCATAGGGGAATTGCCACCGCCGTCGGTGGTCGGCACGGAGGGTCATCGTCTCTGCCCTGGTCGTGGAAGTGTTCTGGCCTGTCAACGAATCATGATCTCCTTAAGCTGCCAGATCCACTTCGGGTTGTGTTTGGCCTGTTGTAGTTCAGGAAAAGCATGACGGGGATACACCACCCACAATGGCCCTTTGTTGCGTACTGACATATACTGGCCGTCGCGCTTGAGAGCGAGGATCACCGGCCAGGCGCGGACATCCGCCGCTGGGATAGCCACCTGATAATCATCGAGAGCGGTCATGGCCAGTTCCTTCGCGTCACCCGGTACGGCCAACACCTCCAGGAGGCGTGACAGTAAGACCCCTTCGAACGTGACCAGACCATCCGTCCACGCTGTGGGCGTGGTGAAGCGGATGAGGCCAATACGCTCTAATGTCGGCATATCGAAAGTCGCCCCGGCTTCTGCGTGGGGGAGACCTAAACGGCCCCGCACCGTTAACACAACCGGCTCTGTAGGAGGGGGGACTGGGACGCCTGGTGGCAGGGTCCTAGGGCTGACGATGTCATAGAACGCAGATGCAGCATGGACAGCATATGTGCAGAGGGGCACATGAGGAAAACCCAACAACAACATAGAGAGAGCCAAGATACGGTATAGCTTTTGGGCGTTTCCGCTCATGCAGACTCCACCTATCTCTGATAATCTCTACGCCGGCGCACAACGCGTGTGCGCCCACGGCATTGTATCCAGCATATCACTCTCCTGTACGGAGTATGGTACCAAAAATTCTTCAGAAAGCAAAAAATGTCTCTTGGTAGGAGCCATGCTATCGTTCTATGAACGTGTCTACGCTGTGCTACGCCAGATTCCTCCTGGTACCGTGGTAACGTATGGTCAGGTAGCAGCTTTGTTAGGGGCTCCGCGAGCCGCGCGGGCGGTGGGATATGCCTTGCGTTTTTTGCCGGCTGGAACGGACGTGCCCTGGCATCGGGTCATCAACCATCACGGCCAGATCAGCCCTCGTACTCCTATCGAAGGCCCCCTGCTCCAACGCCTGTTGTTGGAAGAGGAAGGGGTGGTGTTTGATGCCGAAGGCCGGGTGGATTTGTCCCTCTATCGCTGGCAGAGGTAAGGGTAAGGGTAGCATAGAGGGCAGCCGGCGAGTATAATGGGCCGTACTCCATGATGGCGGAGCCTTGCTCGCCTCAGACACTCAGGGACTGTGTGTTATGGATATTGCTGCCGATCGTCTTACCTTGTCGATACCCAGCCATCCACGCTATCTCTGTGTGGTCCAGGGGTTTCTGGGAAGCCTGCTGGCTGGTCTGAGTTTTAGCAGTACTGAGGGGATGCGAGTCATCCTGGCAGTGCATGAAGCCTGTACCAATATCATTGAGCACAGCTACCATGGTGATACGGCGCAACGCATCGATCTCACGGTGCTCATCACGCCAGAGGAACTGGCGATGGAAATTCGTGACTACGGCAGCAAACCAGATCTCACAGCGATTCAGCCACGCGCCTTGCACGATGTCCGCCCAGGGGGATTGGGCACCCATTTTATGCGCTCCATCATGGATACTGTGACCTATGATGTCTCCCCTGACATGGGGACCTTGTTACGGATGACCAAAAGACGGAGTGCGTCGTGCACGTCGCCATAGAGTCACCACAGACGGGGATTACGGTCGTACGTCCGCAGGGGACACTGGATATCAATAGTGTCCCGGCCTTCCGTCAGACGCTGGAGGCCGAGGTGCAGCGGGCGCAGCGTGGGCTCATCGTGGCCTTGTCTGAGGTTTCGTTCATGGATAGCTCGGGAGTGGCCGTGCTGATCGAGGGTTTGAAATGGAGCCGTGGACGGCCCCTACCCTACCTGCTGACGCAATTGACGCCAGCAGTCCAGATGGTCATTGAGCTGGCACGCCTCGAGCATTTTTTTACTATTGTTGCGAGCGTTGAGGACGGGGTGGCACAGATCATCCAGGCGTCCTGACAAGGTGGAGGCAACGCTGAGCAAAGCGGGCCTGTTTTTTAGCCACCTGGCAAGTATTTCCCGCCTCTTTGTCGTTACCCTGTACTGGGCCTTTGTGGCGCCGTGGCGTGAACGCCGTGCGGGGTTCGATCGCCGCAGTGTGCTGCGCTTTATGGATGAGACTGGGGTCCAGTCCGTGCCCATTGTGGTGCTCATTGCGGTGCTGGTGGGGATCATTCTGGTGTTGCAAACGGCGTATCAACTGCAACGCTATGGCCAGGTGCGTCTCGTGGCCGGACTGGTGGCCGTATCGGTGAGCCGAGAACTGGGGCCACTGCTTACGGCGATTCTGATCACGGGACGCGTTGGCGCCGCTTTTACGGCCGAACTCGGGACGATGAAGGTAGCTGAGGAGATCCTCGCGCTCGAAGTGATGGCCGTGCATCCAGTTGGCTTTCTCGTGGCGCCACGTTTCCTGGCGCTTGTGCTCATGCTCCCCTGTCTCACCCTGGTGGCAGATGTCGCCGGCCTGCTAGGAGGGTTTGCGACGGGGACGATAGTATATCAGATCGGCGCGGCCTCCTATATCGATACCACTCTCCGCTGGTTGCTATTTCGGGATGTGCTCTCTGGGTTGATCAAAAGTGTGGTGTTTGCGGTCATTATCACCATGGTGGGCTGCTACCGCGCGCTCATTGTCGAGGGCGGTCCGGAAGGCGTGGGGCATGCCACCATGGGGTCCGTGGTGATGGCGATCGTGCTGATTATTGTGGCTGACGGCATTTTTACAGCGCTGTTACTATGAAGGACACGGCAGACTATGGCAGCATACGATAGTCAGGTCCCAGCGCCTGGGTATATGATTGACGTGCGCCACCTGCGCAAGCGTTTTGGCCCTAAGATGGTGCTCGAAGACGTGAGTTTTACGGTCAAGCGGGGCACCATCTGTGTCGTCATGGGCGGCAGCGGCAGTGGCAAGTCCACCGTCTTACGACACCTCATCGGTGCCTATAAGCCTGATGACGGGGAGATTTACCTCGACGGCGAGGAGATCACGCACCTCGATGAACGTGCCCTGCGACAGGTACGACGCAAGTTTGGCATGCTCTTTCAGGGCGGCGCGCTGCTCAATTCGCTCACGGTGGGTGAAAATGTCGCCTTGCCGATTCGGCACCACACGGAACTGCCTGAGGAAACCATCGAGATCATGGTGAAATTAAAACTTGAACTCGTTGGATTGCGCGACGCCGAACACTTAAAACCGTCAGAAATCAGTGGCGGCATGCAGAAGCGCGTGAGCCTTGCGCGCGCCATCGCCCTTGACCCCAAAATTGTCTTTTACGATGAGCCCTCGGCCGGCCTTGATCCTATTGTCACAGGGGTCATCGATAAGCTCATGATCGACCTGACCGACAAGATGCACATTACCTCTCTGGTCGTCACGCACGACATGCAAAGCGCTTTCCGTATTGCGGATAAAATGATTATGCTGCATCGTGGCCGCATTGTGGCGGCCGGTACACCAGACGAGATCCGTGAGTCGCCCGATCCGCTGGTGCAACAGTTCATCACTGGTGCCCCCGATGGTCCCATCCCGCTGCGTATATCGCAAAAGGAGTACCAGGAGGATATTTTGGGACTGTAGTCTGCCTCTCCGGCTGGGAGAGGGTTTGAACGGGGGATGAGGGGCCGCCATGGAGTACTTTCGGCCGGATGTGAAAGTCGGTGTGTTTATTTTTGTCGTCCTCGTGCTGTTGCTGGCTGGG
>JBMDXC010000760.1:0-2014 GCA_048594805.1 Candidatus Entotheonellaceae bacterium
CGCATGGAGTGGGGATGAGGCCTCGATGATGCTCAGGTCCCTAGCCTATGCAAGTGATTGATATCCTTAGCACAGGAGCATACTGTTCCTGGAGCTCGGCGCGCTCTGCCTGGCTCGAGAGCGCTTTTCCCTCTGTGCTGCTCTTTGCAGGGCTGCTGCACAGCGTGTAACCGGTTCCTGGTTTTGCACAATAAAACGTTCAGATCCGTGGAGAAGGTTCGCGGATACTGCACACGGGGCATCACCGTCCCCCATCGTCCGCTCGTGGCGCTGTGGGCCGTGCCTCACCCACCACCGCGCCTCCGCCATCGGCATGGGCCGCAGACATTCCCCTGGGGCAGGGGGTGGTGCGCGCCGCGATCATGGGAACCTACCCATGGGCGAACACGTCGTTGGCAATGTCGATAGCGCCTCGCGCGAAGGCGATGCCGCCATACAACGTCATATGTAACTGATTGCGAGTTTTAGATACCGCAGAACTCGCGCAGATTGATCATCGTATACCCCAGCAGCTTCATCCCATAGTGGCGCTGCTGGATACGTTCGAAGCGGAGTAACAGCCGTTTGAACTTATCTTCCCACGCAAAGGTTCGCTCGACACGCATGCGTAAGGCGTGGATGGCAGCGTTGAAGAGGCGTTTGCGCCCCCGCTTGGTGTGCTTGCGGTTGCGGGGATTCTCCTTGATATTCGGGACCAAGCCCGCGTTGAAAATGCACTTGCGATTGCGGACAGAATCAAAGCCGCCATCCAGGTTGAGGTACGCGCCTCGGAGGTCTAACCCCACCTCTTTGGCCACCCGCTTCAATCCTTTCAGCCCCTCTGGGAACAACACCATATCAGTCTCGTTGACGGGTGCGACGGGCGCCGGAGCTAACACATAACCGTTGTTGTCCGTGATGGCGATGACCTTCTCCCCTGTTTGGTGTTTGTACCCCGAGTACCCGATGCCATCGCCCCTTTTTTGGCGACGGTGTTGGTCCCGTCGCCATGGAGGATGCTGAGGTCAAGGTGCTTCTCCTGTGCGAGGTGCGCCACACTGGCCACAAACGCCTGCCACAGCGACCCATCATCAGCCCATTTGGCAAAGACTTTGTAGATCGTCGTATAGTGAATGGCCGGTTTCCCAGTAGAGTCTGTCGGCACAGGCAGACACTTCCACTGCATGCCCGTATACAGGACCCACAAAACGAGGTTGAAGACGCGATGATAGCCCAGTTTACACTTGGGTCCTCGCTTGGGCATCGAGAGATGCGGCAAGATAAATGCGCTGAACTCTGGTTCGGAGAGTTGGACAGGAATCGGCGTGGTTGCAGGCTTCGCGGTCGTCGTGCTCATCAGGCAAGGGCCCCATAGGAAGCAGAGTGATGTGTGCTGGAGAATCGAATTGCCTCAGAGACTACAAGAGGTTGGGAGGAATTACAAAACTCGCAACCACTTAACACTCAAGCGTCCACGGGGCCATCTTTGTTACAGCGACGCCGTCCAGGCCAGAAGGATCGTCTGATCCAATTATGTGGGTGGCGTTTGGCGTCTCTGAAGCACCCTCTGGCTGTAGTAGAGCATGTCCTGGGTAGAGCAGGGGAGCCGTCCGGTGACAAGGCTTGTACAGTACCAGCTTGGGCGGCGAATTTGCGGGTTTTTTGCAGGGAAAACTCAGGCACGAACGGTCCAGGGTCCGTATGCTTGTTTCGGCGTTGATCCTGGCGTCGGCCCCTAGCCGACATTCCGACCAACAAACGACGTAACGCTAGGTTTTAGGCCTAAGCTGGGAACTCTGTGGTGTGTAACAAAGATTACAGATTCTTTGTGACCTTGCTTCTATCACAGGTCTCCCCTCGACAGGTATCTTTACGCTCAGTACACCATGCTCAGCCATGCTAACATCAGTCAGGGTGACAAAGGGAAAGGGGCTTAAGGACTCTGGCGTCTTTCAGCGTGGCTCATGTGACTCAGGCGGTGATCCATACCACGGATGTTAGGCAAATTTGCAGGTATTTTACAGGGAAAACTCAG
>JBMDXC010000761.1:0-10548 GCA_048594805.1 Candidatus Entotheonellaceae bacterium
GTGTTGGTCTTCGATCCCTCGGCCTTTCCCAAGTCCGGGCACGAATCGGTCGGGGTCGCCCGGCAGTGGTGCGGTCGTTTGGGCCAAGTCGACCACTGTCCAGTGGCCATCTACTTGGGCTACGTGTCGCGCAAGGGCCACACCTTGGTGGACCTGCGGCTGTCCCTGCCCAAAGAGTGGACCCAAGAGCAGGCCCGGCTGGACAAAGCCGGTGTGCCCACCGCCCGAAGAGGCTACCGCACGCGTCACCAGTTGGCCCTGGAGATGCTGGAGACACATGGTGCCTCGCTGCCGCATAGCTGGATTGCCGGCGACGACGAGATGGGGCGGCCGTATTGGTTTCGCCGTCGGCTCGCCACTGTGGGTGAGCGGTACGTGCTGGCAGTGCCTTCGAACACGCTGATTCGTGATCTGGAGAGCCAGCTGCCGCCCTCCAGTGGCCGGGGTCGTCAGCCCAAGCGGCCGTGGCAAAGCGTGGCGGTGTGGCGCCAAGGGCTCGACGAGGAGGCCTGGCAGCGGGTCGACGTGCACGATGGCTCCAAAGGGCCATTGGTGGTCGAGGTGGTCAAACGACGTGTGGTGTCGAGGACCCATCGGCGTCCGCCAGGCGATGAGGAACTGTTGGTGGTGATCCGCTCCCGGGACCGCGACAACCAACAGGTGGTGAAGGTGGATTATTATCTGTCCAATGCTGCACCGGAGACGCCGCAGGGGGAATTGGCCCGGGTGGCCAAAGCCGCACATCGCATCGAAGAATGCATCCAGCGCAGCAAGAGCGAAGCCGGTTTGGCCGACTATGAAGTGCGCCATTGGACCGGCTGGCAGCAGCATCACACGCTGTCGTTCCTGGCGACGTGGTTTCTGGAGCGAGAAACCCATCGGGGGAAAAAAATGGACGCCTGCAATCACGTTACCGCAGATTCGTCAAGGCATCGCGATGATCCTGCGCGAGGCGTATCAGTGCGGCACGATGTCGCATATGCTCGATGAACGCCAGAAGCGCTTACGACGCAATGAGCTGGCTCGCTTCTATCACTGGAAAAAACGCAACCTATTGGCTCCATTGAACTTACATAAACGACAGTTCTAAAGCTTCGGTGAAGACAGTCGAACTAGACCCTTCCGCCCATATTTCTCCTGGGTTTTTGGCTCGTGCCTCGTCTCCGCTCGCTCTCAAGCTGAGCTGAACGATCTCGTCGAACGCGCTGCTAGAGGTGACCTTGGGGATCTCCGCAACTGGCTCGCGGCTGAAAACCGTTGGAAGGAAAGGGGAGTAACTCTCGAAGACCTTCTCCACCTCACCGACGACCGCTGGCCCTTCGACGGCGAGATCGCTGAACGTGGCTTCCCAGTTGCTGCCGCGTACCATTTCGGTTGGACAAGAGGGGCGAAGATTCCCTTTATTGACGAAGATTTTCTATCCTGTCTAAACGATGCCCCGAAGGTCCAGCGTGCCTTGGCACCCCGGATCCTTCTCTCATTTGTGTCCTCTCGCCAGACGCTCTCACTACAGCTATTTACAAAACTGGCGCAACTGACAATAAGCCAGGAGCAGTTTTTCCCCTTTGACATTGTGCTGCTAGCCGCGCAGAAGGCTCTCCGTGACGAGAGATGGCTGGACATCCTGGATGAGATGGGGAAGGCAACAACTAGCTACGTGGGCTACTTTCACAGGAATGTCGACGAAACTGGCCTCCAAGCGCTCGTTACTCTTTTCCTACGCCATCCCGCTCATGCGGGCCTTCTCTCTTTGATCGCCGAGGGGCATACCATCTATCCACTAGCGGTAGCTGCGAAGATTGAATCTTTAGACCTTCCTGGGGTCCGGTTTGAGCAATACGACGATCCCAAGATTCGATGGGCAGCTGTAGTATTAGAATTGATACATGGAGGTCTTAAGAAAGAACGGGCACACGAGCTTGCAGTGAGCACTACCATACTCAAATCACAAGGGATAGGTAACCTAGGGCGCGCTTTGGCCGCTCTCTTCCGCAGTGAGCAATTCGACGAAACCACGGATCATTACCTTCTCGAGCTGCGCCGACAATTGTTGGACGCGCAGGAGGTAGAGCAAGCACCAATCATTGGCGCTTTGAACAATGCGTTTCGTCGCCGGAGCAGCGGAGTTACCGAGCGGGAGGTTTGGCAAGGCCTCGCCCTTCCCGAAAAACTCTTCGATCTTGTGGCAACCGCACGCTCATAACTATCCGCTACACCGCCACCAACCCGGCACGGTTCGAAAGATTGTGGAGACAGACCAGTCGTTGCGAAAGCCAGGTTTTCCTGGTACAGTAGGCGCATGGAACAGACCCCGTTTGACCTCACGCCCGAACAGAAAGGCATACTGGCCACGCTGTCACGCGAGACCGGCAAGTCGATCCCTGCCCTGCTGGCCGAAGCCTTGGAAGTATTGCAGGAGCACGAGCGCTTTAACCAGCAGCACGACAATGTCCCTAGTACCTCTTCGTCCGCCACGCGGTCACCTGCCGTCCTGGAGATTTTTCGGGAAGCGAGCGAGGGTATTCCCGAAGAGGTATGGAAGGCCTTGCCTGAAGATTTAGCCGCCCAGCATGACCACTACATCTACGGTACCCCGAAACGTTCTCTATGAGACGCCTGTTTGCCGATGCGTTCTATTGGATTGCCCTTCTGCATGCGGGTGACCAGTGGCATCGACGGGTGATTGCGTTCACCGAGACGCTTAGCGATTATCATTTGTACACGACCGATACGGTGTTTGACGAGTATCTAGCAGCGTACGGCGCCAGAGAAGCCTATCTTCGTCAACGAGCAGCGGCGACAGTACGCCGCTTGCTGGCGTCGCCAGAGGTCACGGTAATCCATCAAACCCGCGAGCTTTTTCTTGAGGGGCTTACTCTATATGAAGCTCGTCCCGACAAGGCATACAGCCTCACCGATTGCATCTCCATGCAGACTATGCGCCGTGAAGGCCTGACGGAAGTTCTGACCAACGATCACCACTTCACACAGGAAGGTTTCCACATCCTGTTTCCATAATCTCCTATCCGTTTGCCTGGGTTTTTCGCCCTGACTTCTGACATAGATACCACCTTAATTTTCATAAGGGATGTAGAATCTTTGCCAAAAATCGCCTACAGCATAAGTGGAAGTCCTCCCATAAGGTTAAGATGGATTGCCTTTCTCGTCCTAACACCTTACCAGGGAGATGTCCATGGACTGCATGTATACGTAGTGCGTTCCGATGGTGGTCAATTTCGCGAAACCTTCCGTACACTTCCTACATTTTGCTTGACTTTCAGTTATATCGAGAAAAAATAAAAAGTCCAAACTTACATCCAAATCGAAGGAGGTGGACTATGGCCAGACTGCCAATACCTTTTTAGTGGGTGCCATGTTGTATGCCTTCATCCCTTGCACCGTGCCGGCGCAGACTCAGGCCTCCGGCTTACCTGACGGTGCAGGCAAATCGCTGGTCGAGAGCCTGTGTACGGCGTGCCATCCGGCCAATCAGATTACCCGGAGCTCCGGCTATACCCTCGCCGGCTGGAAGGAGCTGGCCAGCACGATGATTGACCTGTCCGGCAGCCCCGAGAATCAGGACAAGATCCTGCAATATCTGGTCACGCATTTTCCCCCGAACACCTCACGCGCGCCCACGCTGATTCCTGGTGATACCCAGATCGCCTTCCAAGAATGGCAGGTTCCCACGCTCGGGCAGCGCTCACGCGACCCGATACAGGCGGCCGACGGAGTCATCTGGTGGGCCGGGCAATGGGGTAATCTGATCGGGCGCATCGACCCCAAGACCGGCGCCATGCAAGAATACCCGTTGCCGGAGAATGCCATGCCGCACAACATCACCCTCGATAAGGCCGGCAATATCTGGTATACCGGTAACAAGAACGGCACCATCGGCAAGTTCGACCCGCACACGGGGGCCATTACCGTCTACAAAATGCCCGATCCCGCCGCGAAAGATCCGCACACGGCAATCTTCGACCACCAGGGCATCCTGTGGTTTACCCTGCAGCAGAGCAATAGGATAGGCCGGCTGAACCCGACGAGCGGTGCCATCGGTCTGGTGACCATGCAAACGCCGGATGCGAAGCCCTACGGCATCAAAATTGACGCGCAGGGGGTGCCATGGGTGGCTTGCAACGGCAGCAACTGTCTGGTGAAAGTCGATCCGGTGACAATGGCGCTCACGGAAATCAAACTGCCGATAGCAGAGACCACAGTGCGGCGTCTCGACATTGCTCCTGATGGCATGATCTGGTACGTCAATTCATCGCAGGGTCGCCTCGGGCGCTATAACCCGGCAAGCGGTGAGATCAAGGAGTGGCCGTCTCCCAGCGGACCGAAGTCCCATCCCTATGCCATCGTGGTTGTCAATGGCATCGTCTGGTACAACGAATCAGGCCAGAGACCAGATACACTGGTCCGCTTTGATCCAAAGACCGAGAAATTCCAGAGCTGGCCGATTCCGTCGGGTGGAGTCTATGCCGGCATCATCAGGCACATGGAGTCAACCCGGGAGGGGAATCTGCTGATTCACCAGAGCAGCACCAACCGCATCATCCTGGTGACGCCGAAGCCTCAGATCTCGGTCC
The DNA here is from genome assembly GCA_048594805.1 of Candidatus Entotheonellaceae bacterium. Lineage (GTDB taxonomy): Bacteria > Tectomicrobia > Entotheonellia > Entotheonellales > Entotheonellaceae > SXND01. Next base: position 4,593 of record JBMDXC010000761.1, read on the forward strand.
AATAGCCAGCGGTATGCGCCGGGTCTAGTCGCCCGGCGCGCCAGCGAGGCAACCTGGGCCTGGTAGGCTGGCCGCAAGCGCACTACAGAGCTATGCTCAGGCCACAGAGCCACTGCCCAGGGGCCGGTGTATAGGAAGTTCAAACGCCCTTTTGCTACAGCCCCGTCAGGAATGCCCCCTCTGGGTTGTGGAGGCCGCCGGACGCATCCCCAACCCCTCGCCGAGGGGTGGAAGTGCACCCTGCCGGGAGCAAGCAGGCCGCAGGGTTGGTGCTCCCGGGCCACGTCTGGTGCGGGGTGTGGCCACGGCGCTGCCCCTGGCCTACGACGTCTCCCGGGGGTCGGCGCCAGCGGCTGTCCTGCTGCCCCTGACAGTGGCAGAGCGGCTGCGCCATCTGCGTCAACTCGTGGGCAACGCCCTGTATGCTCTCTAGTACACAATGACACGACCTTGCGAGTATGCTTCCCTGTCTCCTCCGCTGTGGGGGAGGGTTTGAACGAGGGGAGAGGCTTTTCCCCGTTGTCCCTGTGCTCCCGTGCAGTTGCATATGCCTGGGCGTTCCCCTATGATCATTGGCGGACAATCTGATGGTAATCTTACTATGGATAGTAAGGAGTAGATGGATGGCAACCAAGCTCCCGGGTGAAACCTATCGCGGCAACACCTTACACGTCCCGCTCTCTGCAGACGGACAAATCGCCCTCTACGTGTGGCCCTTACGCATGCTAAAGATCCAGGGGCAAGGCTGTGGTGGTCCTACCATTGGCGTCGAGGTCGGCAATGAAGAAGTCCTGCGGTTCGACTGCCATGATACCCCTGCGGGCCATTGGCATGGGGGTGGCTACGATCGCTTGCAGACGCCGCGCGCGTCCCATCGTGATTTCCCTGAGCATGTCCAACGCGTGGCGGATCAGGTCGAGTGGGCCTTGGCGCATATCCAGCACAACGGCAAAGCCTTACTGGAAGAAGCGCAGCACGGTGACGCAGCCGCACGGCTCGACCCCGCCATGGTGCAGATCGCGGTAAACGGTATTCGTACGCACCTCGCTCAGCAAGGCGATCTGCGGGCGCAAGCGATAGAGGAAAAGCTCATTACCATGTAAGCGGGCGGCATCACCCGGTCAACATAGCCCGCTGGACCGCCCCTCTCGAGTGTCCAGCAAGAGACGAGAGGTTTAGAACTTCAGCCAGGTTTTACACGCTACAAACAGCGATAAATTGAGCCTTCAAGGTAACCTGCGCAGGTTCTGCGGAGGCCTGGTGCCGTACCCACTGGCGCCACGTCCGGATGAAGGTAGTATCCTCCTGGGTTTCGGCCTGGTGCAAGAACTGATTGATGATTGTAGTTGACACGATCGGAAAAGATGGGCTCCGGTCAGAGGGAACGTACTCCCCGTCTTGCAGTTGGTATATCTGCAGGCTCCCACCCAGGTAGCACCAAATCTCTGGCACACCTAGTCGTTTGTAAATGTCGAGGCGGCTACTGGAAGGGCTGGCAATATCGATCTCAAGAATTAGATCCGGCGGTGGATCGGTGGCAAGGTCGACCTGCGGGCCCTCAATCTGGTGCACATGTTGAATGTAATAGCAGGAATCCGGTTCGGCACCGCGCTCCAGGTCAGCGCGATTGAGGGTAGTCGCCCCAAAGCTTTTGGCTGGCAGATTCAGCTCTTCTGTCAGTGTTTCAATCATCCGTTCCAGTAGTTTTTTATACGTCTCATGGCGATCAGACGGCATGGTGATTTCGAGTATCCCTTGTGCGTATGCGAGACGAGAGGCACGATGGTCCCCTAACTCTGCCAGGATACGTGTGTAAGTCTGCCAACTAATGCCGTGTAAGGTCACACGCTGCGTTAGACTCGCAGATTTTTCCTGTGATGGTATTTGTATGCCAACCATGCTAAGCGTCCTTGTGGTATCAGCATCCTTGCCCTTCATGGGAGTATGGGCTACAGCAGGATAGAATGCAAGGCGAGGAGCGGGCCATGGAAGACCTGGGCGCAGGAGGCGGCCGTCACCGGCGTAGGTGAGCAGGCTTTCCTGCACCGCCAGAGCTTCGAGATCGCGACTGCTCAGGGTAGCTTTGCCAAAGCGCTCCAACTGTAGACCCATCAGGCAAACTTCCAGACACCGACACCATGCGCCCGCACCGTTTTCACCCGCATCGGCTCACTGCACCATGTCCCGGTGAGGATGTGACCAGGTTGTAAGGCCTGTTCACGCATCTCTGACCTGCTTGAGTTTATTAACGTTAGTTAAGTGGTTGCAGCATGGAACTCCCGAAGCTTACGGGTATAGGATAGCGAGACCTTGCTGGACACACGGAGTAACACTTGCGCCACAGTCAGCACTGCGCGACAATGGCAACGTCAGCACGCCGCACATAGCGGCTGGCGGCTTGCATATACGTCAGCAGTACCACAAGGATATACAGTAAGGAGCACACCATGTTGATCGTCGATGCACAGGTCCACATCTGGGCAAACAACAAACCTACGAACCCGGCCCACCGACAGGTTGCTAACTTTTCGAAGGACGATCTGTTAAAGGAGATGGATGAAGCCGGCGTCGACGCAGCCGTGATCCATCCGCCGGGATGGGACCCCAATTCCAATGAACTGGCGATCGAGGCCGCACGCCAGCATCCCAATCGGCTCGCGATCCTGGGGAATTTTCCACTGGATCGCCCGGAGAGTCGGGGGTTGATCGACGGCTGGAAGAGCCGGCCCGGCATGCTCGGCTTGCGCTTCACGTTCAATCAGCCGCATCAGCGCACCTGGCCAACGGATGGCACCATCGACTGGCTGTGGCCGGCAGCCGAGCGGGCCGGCATACCCGTGGCGCTGGCCGCGGCGAATTTCCTACCGGTCGTCGGGCAGGTCGCAGAACGCCATCCGGGGCTCCGTTTGATCATCGATCACCTGGGGAGAGCGGGGGGCACGAAGGACGCAGCGGCCTTCGCAAATCTGTCGGAGCTCCTGGCGCTGACCAAATACCCCAACGTGGCCATCAAGGCCACCGGGGCGCCGAGCTACTCCAGCGAATCCTATCCCTTTCGCAACATTCAGCCCTATCTCCGCCAGATCTATGATGCCTTCGGCCCCGAGCGCATGTTCTGGGGAACAGATATCACACGCATGCCGTGCTCCTGGAAGCAGTGCGTGACGTTCTTCACGGAGGAGCTATCGTGGCTCTCGGAAGCCGATAAGGAGCTGATCATGGGCCGCGCCCTGTGCAACTGGCTCAACTGGCAGCTACCGGGATGATAAGCGCTTTATGCAGCCTGGCCCGATCGACAGCAGGACACGGCTGGGCTGCACCCCCTCAGCTTCGATAGGAGTCTCTCTATGCATTACCGCACCTTAGGACAGACAGGGTTGCAGGTTTCTGAGGTCGGGCTCGGCGCGATGCCCTTTGGGGGCATGGTTACCCGGCCGGATGGGACGCAGTTCGGCTGGAGTGGGACGGAGGATCAGGAACTCATTGCCCTCGTGCACCGCGCTGAAGATTTAGGCGTCAACCTGCTCGACACGGCGGCAGCCTATGGCAATGGCCATGGCGAAACCGTCGCCGGCGAGGCCTTGCAGGGGCGGCGCCACAGGTGGATCGTGGCGACGAAAGTCAACCCCAATCAAGGCATCGATGCTGATACACCGGATGAGGCAGCGGTCCGCAAGCGCATCACCGAGTCCTGCGAGCAGAGTTTACACCATCTCCAGACGGACTACATCGATGTGTATCAACTGCATGCCATTCCTTACCCCTGGGCCATGCCCATCGCCATGACGACGTTGGCGCAATTGCGCGAGGCTGGCAAGATCCGCTGGTACGGCATCTCCACCAATAACCGTGAGGCAATTGATCAGCTGCGCCCCTATGGGCCGCTGCACGTGCTGCAGATTGGCTATAACATGCTAGAACGCCAGGCTGATGCGCTGCTGCACTGGGCGCGGACGGAAAATATTGGCACGCTCATTCGGGTGCCGCTGGCCAAAGGCATGCTGACGGGCAAGTATTCTGGTCCGCAGGCAGTCGCCATGCCGCCAGGGGATCATCGCTATGAGCGCTTCCAGCAGCCACGCACGGTGGATGGTTTACAGAAATTGCCCCAACTGGGCTTTTTACAAACACCCACGCGGTCGCTAGTGCAAGCCGCCCTGCGCTTTGTGCTCGATCATCCCGGCGTGACCTCGGTCATTGCTGGTGCCAAGACGCGGCAGCAAATCGACGAGAATACCGCCGCCTCGGCCTTGCCATCTCTCGCGCCCGATGAGTGCGCCAGAGCCCTGGCCATTGCCGATACGATTGGCACACCAAACTGGAGCAGGTGAGCGGTGAGGGAGTGGACCGGGGCGTACACTGTATAGCCCCGTCACCACGCGGCCTGTAAAAGCCGCAGCATTTCGTCGACGTACCCTTCAGATCGTGCCCCCGGATTGGCGTTAAAATTCTTCAGCGTGTCACGCCCTAAGATCGGGAGGTCGTCTCGAGAGATGTCCAGTTCATGGACCCGTGTCGGCATGCCAATGGAGCGATAGAACGCGTCTAAAGCATCTGCCGTTGCTGCGGCAGCCGCGCTGGCTGACATGCCGGTACGCCACACCCCGAGGGCAGTGGCAATGCGTGCCGCGACCTCAAGATCCTCAGGCGGCGTGAGCCGGGTCACGACTGGCATCACGGCTGAGGTCGCCTCCCCCTGCCCGACATGGTGATAACGGATATGCAGGGCCGTGGCGAGGGCATAGGCACTGCTCGACGTGCGGTCACGGTCGCGGCGTCGGTTGGTACCGTCGTCGGCAGCACGATTTTCGAGCAAGGCCGCGGTGCACAGGTCAATACGCAGGGCGGCGTTGTCGGGCTCAGCCATGAGGCGCGGCAAGTTGTTATGGAGGAGGCGAAACGCCTGGAGGCGGTCACCTTCCACCAGCGGATTCATGGTCGTATGCCCGAGATGGCGCAGTGTGCCAGAGAATGCTGTCGTTGCCGTCGAACGCACCAGCTCAGGCGGGGCCGTGAGTAAGGCTTCGGCGTCCCAGAAGAGCGCCACAGGGCGCGTCTTGGGATCGTAGAACTCCATACGATGATCGAGCGCATCGTTTTTGAGCCCGGAGCCGGCGCGATTCATGGCCGTGGTAGGGGTGGTAACGATGTTGATGATGGGCGGTTTGGGAGCTAGCAGGCGTGGACTATAGGCTGGCTGTCCCTCTGGGTACTGCGTCATCAGCGCGTACGGATCACCCTTCTCCCCCAGGAGAACGGCGATGACGCGTGTCCCCACAATGACACTGCCGCCGCCAATGGCAATGAGCAAGTCCGCCCCTGCAGCACGCGCTGCTGCTGTACCTTTTTCTACGGCTGACCAGGTGGAATCCTTGTCCATGGCATCAAAGACACCGACATAGAGCGGGCCCAACTGGTCCTGCACGCGTTGCAGCAGATTGGTTTTATGGGCCACCGTCCGGCCACACACCACAAAGGCCCGCTCGGCTTTGTGACGACGGACTTCCTCAGAGAGGTGGCGCAGCGCATCCACGCCGGCATACAGCCGCCAGGGATAGCTGACGGCGCGAAAGGTATGGGAGGGCATGACGTCCATAAACGTTTCCTCTCAAACTGCTAGACCCTTAATCTGCAGGGATGTCAGCTTCTGCACTGTCTTCTTCTGGAGGCGGCGTGAGAAGCAGATTGCGCAGGCCGATGATGTAGAGAAATGCCGCCATGTGGGAGAGCAGCGTCACCAGGAGCCCGGCGTAGGTTAACACCTGGTGGGTCAACACCGACGTCCCCTGCGTCCGTATGGTGACATCGGTCACGAGGCCCAAAAATACCAGCACAAGCGAGGCAATCATGAGGAGCAGGACAATGATCACGCGGTGCCTCGCTCTGTGCAGCGTGCTGTCGTCTCGATATGGATGGTATGCACTTAGACTCCTACTAGAGGTATGGCAATATGTGT
>JBMDXC010000762.1:0-2732 GCA_048594805.1 Candidatus Entotheonellaceae bacterium
TGTGAGCAGGTGGGGGAGCCACAGCAGCTCTTCCGTGTGCTGTGGGGACTCTGGAGGGTATATAACCAGCGCGGAGAATATCAGGGAATGCGGCTTTTGGGAGAGCAGATCTTCGACCTGGCCCGGCGCCTGCAAGACGCCGACCTCTTGCTCGAAGCTCACCACGTCATGTGGGGTAGCTTCGTGTTTGGCGGTGAGCTCGCCGCGGCCCAGCCACACCTGGAGCAGGGACTGCGGCTCTATAAGCCGCAGCGGCACCGTACCCATGCGGCGCTCTACAGCGGACACGATCCTGGGATGTGTTGCCGCGTCCACGCGGCCCTGGCCCTCTGGCTCCGCGGCTACCCAGACCAGGCGATGGCCAGCAGCCAGGCGGCGGTAGTCCTGACGCAGCAGCTCGCACACCCCTTGAGTCTGGCTCTCGCCCAGATCTGGGCTGCCATGGTGTATCACCTGCGTGTGGAGGCACCACTGACTCAGGCATACGCCGAGGCTGCGATGACTCTCGCCATAGACCAGGGGTTTCCACAACAATTGGCGCAGGCCATGTCCCTACGGGGCTGGGTGCTGGCCGCAGGTGGTCGAGGAGAAGAGAGCATAACACAGATCAAGCAAGGCCTGGCCGCTTACCAAGCGACAGGTGTGGCGCGGGATCGGCCATATTACCTGGCCTTGCTCGCCGAGGCGTCCATCCTGACAGGTCAGGCTGTCACAGGTCTGGAAGCGCTAGATGAAGCGCTGGCAATGCTAGCCAAAAGCGGGGGGTACTGGTGGGAAGCGGAGTTGCATCGACTCAAAGGGGAACTCCTTTTAGCGCACAAAGATACAAGATCAACGTGGGTCGAGGCAGAGGAGTGCTTCTGTCAGGCGCTCGCCGTGGCCCATCGCCAGCAGGCGAAGTCTCTTGAATTACGGGCGGCCATGAGCCTGAGTCGGCTATGGCAGCGGCAGGGCAAACGCGCCGAAGCCTGTCAGGGGCTGGCAGACGTGTACCAGTGGTTCACCGAAGGCTTCGAGACGGCTGACCTCAAGGCAGCGAGAGCACTGCTCGAAGCGTGTACCCAGTAATGGCCAGGCGGCCTAACCGCTCCAGAAGGTTGTGCTATTTCTCCTGCTCTCAAGAGAGTCGTATACGGCGCAAGTCTACCTCTGGACAAGCCTCTTAGGAAGGTATATGGTAAGGAATAGTAGACATGTTTGAGGAGGCACGCTATGACCATGACGCTCCTAGGCATCTCCGGGAGTCTTACCAAAGGTGGCAGTACCAGAACGGCTATCGACTGTGCCCTGTGCGCAGCGCAGCAGCGTTACCCTGAGATCACCACGAACGTGCTCGACCTCCGCGACGTGGCCCTGGCCTTTTGCGATGGCCGGCCGCTCCACGAGTACACCGACGACACCCCTCAAGCAGTGGCCATGATCCAGGCGGCGGATGCTTACATCATCGGCACGCCCATTTACCGCGGCGCGTACACTGGCTCGTTAAAGAACCTCCTCGACCATGTGCCCGTCGAGGCGCTCGTGGGCAAAGTGGCCGGGCTGATTGCGACTGGGGGCAGCGACCACCACTACCTGAGTATCGACTACGGGCTGCGCCCCGTGTTAATGTGGTTCAACATGCACCTGGTGCCCGGCAGTGTCTACGCCCGCAGTCAGCAGATTCAGGGCCAGGAGGTGGTCGATGCGCAGGTGCGGGACGATCTGGCGCAGCTCGGCGAGGCCGTGGTGGCCATGCACCTGCGCCTCCAGGGCAGTCCGATGGGCCCCCCGCCGCTGAGTCTCATGGGCAGACGACGCGGCTGAGCGTGTTAGAGCCAGTAACATTGATCGGAATGCTTCCATCGATTCGTAGAGGCTCCCCAGGTGACCACGCTACACGAATGTCCAAGGCTTCCAGAGCCTGCCTTTTGTGTGGCGTGTCTAGAACGCCTAATTGGTCCTTGACTCGTAGGCAATACGTTAGAATATCTCGTGTCTTGGCTTGGTATTGCTGCGCTGATCGCGTGGCTGTCCAGACGCCATCTTGCTGGGTGAGTAATCGCTGTTTGCGCTCGCTGATGTCACGCTTCTTTGCTTTGAATTCTCCCAGGTCAATTACTTCTTCCGCATACGCCTCATCCCACCGCTGTGCTTCCCGCTCCAGTGATGCCAGTGCTTTCTGAATCGCCCGGCGTTCTTTCTTTATATCTTGTTGTGTTGCTACTCCCCGTTGTTCACGGCGTTCGAGTTCGGTCAGGATAATGTCCGGGTCACTGCGTACCCGCTCAATTTCCCTCCAGGTCGCAGGCTCAACGGCATCCGCGCGCAGCACACCACGACAAAAGGGCTCGTCCGGGAGGTACCTGATTTGGCTATAGCATCGATAGCGCGGCGTATTATTGGCCACATAGCCTATCATGCTCGCTCCACAGCGCCCGCAGCGCAGTTTTCCGCTCCGCACGATCACGCGTCTGCATGCGTGTTTGTGTCATGCACCCGCGTTTATTCCAATGCATCGTGCCAACATACGTCTCGTTACAGAGAATCTGGTGCACACCCTTGCTTTCTTGTTGTGCCAGTCGCTAACAGGCTTCAATTTGGGTGGGAATCGCATAGCCTTTGCCTTGGTCTTCGGTTGAGACACGAGCATAAATTGCCGCATGTCGTGGCCCATGGGAAGATGACATAACACACCGCCTTTCGTAGACAGACAAACATGGAGCAGCGCCGCATGGACGCTGCCCCTGCTTACC
>JBMDXC010000763.1:0-3318 GCA_048594805.1 Candidatus Entotheonellaceae bacterium
CCATAAGCTCCGCCGTGAGGTGCGTGCTGCTCAGGAACGCGCTGAAGCCGCCATGAGCCTCGCCACAGAACAGGGCGTTCAGTATTGGAGGGCGTATAGTTCTGTCTATCACGGCTGGGCGCTCGCGCAGCAAGGACAGGCGAAGGAAGGGATCGAGCAGATCACCCAAGGCTTGATGACCTATCGTGCCACAGGGGCAGAGCTATGGCGACCGTATTTTCTCACGCTGCTCGCGGAAGCCCATGGGACTACAGGGGAGCCCAAGGCAGGATTGACGGCGCTCACGGAAGCACTGACACTCGTGGACATCACTGGTGAACGCGTGTGGGAGCCAGAGCTGTATCGACTCAAAGGCGAACTCCTCCTGCAATGTGCTTCAGACAATCAGGGTGAAGCGGAATCCGCATTCCACCATGCTCTTGAGATCGCTCGCAACCAACAAGCGAAGTCCTTCGAATTACGAGCCGCTACGAGCCTGGCGCGCCTCTGGCAGCAGCAAGGCAAACGCCAGGAAGCCTATGACCTACTCGCTCCGGTGTATGGATGGTTTACGGAAGGGTTTGATACGGCTGACCTGATTGAGGCAAAAGCACTGCTCGATGTGCTTTCGGAGAGTCGGTGATGGATTTCTACGAGGTGGTGGAACAAGTCCGTGCACTGCTTCAACGCCAAGGGCGTGTGTCCTACCGTGCCCTGAAACGACAATTTGGCGTAGACGATGCCTTTATCGAGGACCTGAAAGAAGAACTGCTCTATGCCCATGCCTCAGCCGTGCAGGCAGATGAGCGAGGATTCACGTGGACTGGTGAAACTGAAGAGCGGCAAGGAACGACCAGACCACCAGCCCAGACATCAGCACAACCGCCCATACAGCCAGACCAACCTACCCAAGCCGAACCTCCACCACCTGCCCCACATACCCCTGAAGCGGAACGCCGCCAACTCACCGTCATGTTCTGTGACTTGGTCGATTCCACCAAGTTGTCCTCGCAGCTCGATCCCGAAGACTATCGGGATGTGGTGCGTGCGTATCAAACCACCTGTACTGAGGTGATTCGACACTATGACGGGCACATTGCGCAACTCCTGGGGGATGGACTCCTGGTGTACTTCGGCTATCCCCACGCCCATGAAGATGACGCACAGCGTGCGGTCCATGCTGGGTTAGGGATGCTTGCTGCCCTGAGAGACCTGAATCAGGGGCTACAACAAGCCAAAGGTATCCAACTCGCCATCCGTGTGGGGGTACATACGGGGCTGGTGGTTGTGGGGGAGATGGGTGGAGCAGGACGTCAGGAGCAGTTGGCACTGGGGGAAGTGCCCAACGTGTGTTCTCGCATTGAAGGACTCGCAGTGCCCAATACCGTTGTCATCAGTGATGCGACGTATCGCCTGGTGCAGGGGTATTTTCAGTGCCAGGACTTAGGAGCACAAGCCCTGCGCGGCGTCACCGAGTCCATGCACATCTATCACGTGCTCAGCGAGAGTGGTGCCACCAGTCGCCTTGATGTTGCCCAGCCCAGAGGACTCACCCCGCTGGTCGGTCGAGAGTCGGAAGTCGCACTGCTCCTGGAACGGTGGGAGCAAGTCAAAGCTGGGCAAGGACAAGTTGTGCTTTTAACCGGTGACGCTGGCATTGGGAAGTCCCGCTTGGTGCAAATGCTGAAAGAGCATGTCGCCCATGAATCCCATACACGCTGGGAGTGCAGGAGTTTACCCTATTATCAGAACACCGCGCTCTACCCCTTGACGGATCTCTTGCAACGTACCCTCCAATGGCAGCCAGATGAGACCCCTGACGAGAAATTCAGCAAACTCGAACACATGCTGAGCCAGTATAGACTACCCGTGGAGGAATCCGTCCCGTTGTTTGCGCCTTTACTTTCACTTTCCCTGCCTGAAGACCGCTATCCTCGGCTCAATCTGTCACCGCAACGCCAGAGGCAGAAAACACTTGAAGCTGTTGTCGCGATCCTCCTGGAACTTGCCGAACGTCAGCCGGTCCTCTTGATCATCGAAGACCTGCACTGGGCGGACCCCACGACCCTTGAATGGTTGAACCTGGTGCTCGACCAGACACCAACCGCTGCCATGCTGGTACTGCTGACCTGTCGACCGCATTTCCAACCGAGTTGGACCCATCGATCCTATTTGACTGAAGTGTCGATCACGCGCTTGGCGCAGCCGCAGGTGGCACGGATGGTGGAGCGCGTCGCAGGGGGAAAAACATTACCAGCCGAGGTGCTCCAGCAGATCATTGCCAAAACGGATGGCGTGCCCTTATTTGTCGAGGAACTGACGAAAGCCATTCTCGAATCCGGACAGCTCAAAGTTGTCGATGGGCACTACGAACTCATCGGGTCATTATCTACTTTCGCCATTCCAGCCACCCTGCAAGATTCGTTGATGGCACGCCTGGATCGATTAGTCACCGCGAAAGGTATTGCACAATTCGGAGCGACCATTGGACGCCAATTCTCCTACGGGTTACTCCAAGCAGTCTCACAATTGGACGCCTTGACCCTTCAACGGGAATTGGGGACGCTTAGTCGAGGCGGAGATTGTCTATCAGCGCGGACTACCACCCCAAGCGACCTACGTGTTCAAGCACGCACTCATTCAGGACGCAGCCGCTCAATCCCTGCTCAAGAGCACGCGGCAGCAGTATCATCAGTGGATTGCCCACGTTTTGGATGCGCAGTTTCCAGCAACGGTTGACCAGCAACCTGAACTGCTGGCACATCACTACACCGAGGCAGGGCTCACGGAGCAGGCAGTCCACTATTGGCATACGGCTGGGCAACGAGCCAGCGAGCGGTCAGCGCATGTGGAAGCGATCAGTCACCTGCGTACAGGACTGGCATTACTCCAGACGTTGCCGGAGACCCGTGAGCGCGTCCAGCGAGAAGTAGACGTGCTTATCGCCTTGGGCGCATCGTTAATTGCGGCGAAGAGCTATGCAGCTCCCGAAGCGGGAGAGACGTACACGTACGCTCGACAGCTCTGCCAACCTCTGGAAGACCCGCAACGGCTTTTCCCCGTGTTGCGTGGATGCAGTATCCGCGAACCTGCTATACGGATGTGGACAATTTCATCTGCGAATGTAGCAGAGCGAGGCCTAGGGGCTGGTCTGCGCCAGGGCTTTGTCATAGATTACTCCTCCATCACCCTATCACGGATAGCTCTGATTGTGGGAGGATGCTATGTCCACAGCCGCGCTCTCTTCGTCTCAGCTCGACCTGTTTCCAGGCGATGGCCCGGCTTATCGGGATGCCTTAGCCCGGTATGAGACCCTCCGTCCCATCCTGCAAGGGCAGC
>JBMDXC010000764.1:0-7242 GCA_048594805.1 Candidatus Entotheonellaceae bacterium
GAGGTCAGGAAAGAGTTCGTTCTGACGCCTCTCGAAAGCAGTGCGACTGAGTCGTTCGCCGTCTGCAATGACCAACGGCCTACCCTCGCGATTGGAGAGGCGAACTTTTCTGCGGCCAATACGATAGTCGATCTCGTAACGGAAGCGCGGCGCACCTCGATTCATATTGACGAAACGGAACACGTCGGTGATCGCTTCGATCAGGTTCGATTTGCCTGCCCCGTTCTGGCCGATCACGACAGTCGTAAGCCGTCTCTCATCGAAATCGACGCTCTTCAGGTTTTTGAATCCGTCAATGTAAATGCGGTCGAGACGCATCAGGCCGCTTCCAGTCTCGTTTCGTCGTCGCGGATGTGGCCGTTCTCAACCTCCCAAACAAGTTGCTTGTAGAAGTCAGTTACAGGCAGCTCAGCACGTCTGAAGAGGTCTTCGACGCTCGCAATACCACCAGCTTCGCGCAGAAGGCATGCGAGATAAGGCTTGTGCTGCACATCGTCATCGTAGCGGCTTTTGGTCATGGTGGCTTTCTCCTTGGGAGCCCTGGGCACTCTTACCGCAGGCGGTTTGCGCCCTCGCTTTGCTATCGACTGCTCTGCCCGTGCGGCGCGGATGCGTTCCAGTAGCACGGAGGCGGGTTCGTCGTTCGGGTCCTGCGGCACCAACTCTCCACGGAAGGCCTTAGCGAGCAGCGTGAGCGCCAGGCGTTCAACCTTGGCCCGGGCGGCGGTGTAGCGAGCTTCGAGGCGGTCGGCGTAGGCGAACAGGGCTTCGACGCGGCGGACGATCTCGTGTTGCTCGGCGATGGGTGCTAATTGTAGGGGGAATCGTCGAAAGCGCTCAAGGCTAATCTTCTGTTGTGCAATGCCCGCTGTAATCTCCTGGAGTCGCTTCCGAAACGATGGACTTTCAATCACGAGACCGACGAACACCGGGTGAGCGACGCGTTCGTTAACTCGGAGTTTTATGCAATCCGCTGTGATGACAGCGTTTGGCGCATCCTTCGGGTAAAGTGCAGTATCCCCTGGAGGCTCACCCATCTTGGTAATCAAGAGGTCTCCTCCCGCGATAGTATGGGCTGCTAGCTCCACTGCTTTCTCTTCAGAGACGAACTTTGTGCCAGGTCCCCCGAAGTTTCGTGTTCGAATCTCCTTGACGAATACCAGAGGAACTCCTGTTGGTCGGTAGTCTTTGACTTTCAGGCTGCTTCCGAATGGCCCTATTGCCAATGAGTAGCGCTCGCTTGCCTTGATCTCCTCCGGGCACGACCACCACCAGCCTGGGGGCAGTGCCTCCTGGGAAACCACCACCGACCCTTTAGATGTGAGGCGGTCATCATGCTCCTCCCTCCACTCCTCTGTCAGCTTTCCAGAGGCGGCAGCGGCGAGGACAGCTTGGCGGAAGCGCTTGAGGATGGCGGGCACGCGGTCGAGGCGGTCGCGGCAGGCGTCCACCTGCGTGAAGACAGCGTCGAGCTTCTCGGCAATGCGCTTCTGTTCATTTAGTGGTGCCAGAACTAATGGTGCCTCCTTGCCTGCCTCTGTTCCAAGGCGGGGCATGCTCAGACCGTGGCTTGCCGAGGTGACGTACTCCAGAAAGACGGGGTGTTTGAGCCAGTAGAAGAGATAACTGCCATCGATTGCCTCCGAGGGCCTCAATGGAACGATCTCAGTCGTGCAATAACCAATCTGGTCAGCACGAACCACCTTGTTCAGATACGGGCGGAGCTTCCCATAGAGCACGTCCCCGATAGCGAACCGATTTTTCGTACTCTTCGACTGGCGCTGGGCGAATGTAACGCGTTGGAGTACCTTCGAAGTGTCTTTCTCGATATCTTCAAGCTCAAGCACCCAGGCATCAGCCGATATCTCGTAAGGCTCGGCCTTTTGCGTGGTACCGTAGTCAACCACATCGCCGAGCCGGCACTCCTCCCATGAGGGTGGCAGACGCGTCTCAGGAATCACGCCTCTACCTCCTCGCCCAGCTCTTCCAGAATCCCTCGCAGTTCCTCTAACGCCCCTTCGAGTTCGTCCATCGCCTCCTGCGCGAGCATAGCTGGCACGGGTAACTCCTCGGTGGCGCCTCCGCTCTCGTCCTTGAGCCAAGCAATATCGAGGCTATCACCGCGCTCGGCAATCCAGGCACGGGTGAAGCGACGGAAGCGGCCCGACTCGCCAGTGTCCTTGCGCTGGGCGAGGCTTTTAGCGCTGCCGAGCGGGTCATTGCCGAAAGCGGCTTCGAAGTCGGCAAAGTGCTCGCGGGTGAGTATGGTGCGCTTGCCGAACTGGGGCATGTTGGCGCGCAGGTCGTAGATCCAGACTTCTCTGGTGTTGCCCTTGTCCGTCTCTCCCCGGGTGAAGAACAGCACATTGGTCTTCACGCCTTGGGCGTAGAAGATGCCGGTCGGCAGGCGCAGGATAGTGTGCAGGTTGCACTTATCCATCAGGTCGGTGCGAATCTGCCTACCAGTGTTGCCCTCGAATAGCACGTTGTCTGGCATCACAACGGCAGCCCGGCCACCAGGCTTGAGACCACGGTAGATATGCTGCAAGAAGCAGAGCTGCTTGTTGCTGGTGGGGCAGGAGAAGTCGGTACGTGTTGGTAGCCCTGCGCCCTTCTTGGTGCCGAAGGGCGGATTGGTGAGGATGAGCGTGGCCTTGGGAAGCGCCTCGCCTTCTGGAGAAAGCGTGTCGCCATAGCGGATGCCAGCGGCCTTGGGGTCCGAGTCGAGCCCATGCAGCATCAGGTTCATGAGCGCCAGCCGGTGTGTGTCCTGCACATGCTCCATCCCATAGAAGGTATTGCGCCGATACTTGCGTTGCTGCGCCTCGGTCCAGGTGTCAGGGTCACTGTGCTCGCGCAGGTAGCGGTTGGCGGCGATGAGGAAGCCGCCAGTACCGGCTGCGGGGTCCTGGATGATGTCGTCGAGCGTCGGCCGCATCACCGCCACCATGCTGTCGATCAGCGGACGGGGAGTAAAGTACTGGCCGGCACCGGACTTCTTCTCGTTGGCGTTCTTCTCCAGCAGCCCTTCGTAGAGCTTGCCGAGCCCATGCCCCTCTTCTCGGGCAGCATACCAGTCTAGCTTGTCGATCTCATCTACGAGCGTAGAAAGTGTGGTTGGTTTCCTAATGCATGAACTGGCATTGCTATAAATTTCCTTCACAAGTTGAGAGCCGTGGCTACCAAGGTGAATCAACGTGAGCCTGTATACTTCTAGACGGTCAGGCGCAGGTCTTGATGCGAGATCGTCCCAGCGATGTCCAAGCGGGATTTGGCCCTCAGTATTGGTTTCTTTGGCCATCTTAAGAAAAAGCAGGTAGGTCAGTTCGGTGACGTACTGGTGATAGGTGACCCCGTCGTCTTTGAGAATGCTGAAGAGATACCAGAGTTTAGTAACAATGTCGGTAGTGACGCTACCCATGAGTTTTCGTCTCCACGTCGTTACGCCACAGTGGCTCAGAGCGATTCGTGAAAAGTTTCCAGTACCTGCTGGAGTTCGCCGCGAAGGCAAACAAATACGATAAGCGCTATCCAGCCCCAGCTGTCGCCGTGCAACAGGGTTTCAGACGAGGGTATGAACCCACGGCTGTAGCGCTTGGCTTGTTGCAGCGCCGCCGACATATCCACGTTCTGACGTTTGGCTTCCACTACAGCAATGGGTGTCAGTCCGACGTACAGCACGTTGTTAGCCAGTCCGCCGTGCGTAGGCCATTTGGCAATGGCGAAATTTTTGTTTTTCTCAGGGCGAGAGCCTTGCGTGTAGACCAGGGTCGCGGAGTCTGCAATCCAGCCGGCCTGCCGGAGTTGCTGATCGATCAGCTTACGCGTCTCGGCCTCGTCGAAGTGTAGCGCCGCTGCGGCGGTGTTGGCCGCAGTGACGAACGCGGTAACGGCCTCCCTGGATTGTGTGGCAGCCTCAGCCCGCCGGTCAGCGAGCCGCTGCTCCAATGCGGCCTTTGCCGCCTCGACCTCACTGGCCATTTGCTCCCAGAAGATCTGCTCGTCCTTCGTCTCATGCAGCCTGGCGTCAGTGGCTTCCAGAAGTCCGGCAGTTTCCTGATGTGCTACGAGGTCTTGTTCCAGCGCCTGGTTGAGGCGAGTGAGTTCTGCGCGCAGCTCGGCACTTTCGTCCAGCGGGGCCTGCGGGGGAATGAAGGGACCGGACTTGTACGAGGGGTGCCTGAAGGTGCGATGGAACCAGAGCCCGAGCTGCCAGGTGATCTTGAGGGCGGCCATGGCGGTGTGATGGTCACCCGCCCTGGCGTGGCTCGCGGCGTTGCCGGCGCGCCGCACTTCGCCGAAGAGCTGGGCGATCTCGCGTGGCAGTTTACCCTGGTCCTGCAGACGGCGCAGCAGGTCGTACTGTGACTCCTCGGGTGATTGGTATAGACCGACCTTCGTCGCCGCGAGCTGCGCCAGCAGCTCGGTGAGCTGCCGCAGCTTGAGGAGCGAGGTGTTCGGGTCGTCAGGAAAGTAGCGCTCCGCGAGCATGCCCAGGCGTAGGAGCTGCTCGTCGTGCTCTTGCAGGTGGGCGAAGTTGCTTATGAGAAGCGGCGACTTGTGCATCGCTTAGTACGTGTCCAAACACAGATGGATACTTATGGATCGATAGAAGCTTTGGTCCACAAGCATTGTACACTGCGACGTCTGATTCTCACAGTACCTTTTGCACCTTGATGCCTAACGGCACAGGCCCATCAGACGTACTGGTCCATGCGCTGCGTGTCCATCCAGTCCTCGACCACAGGACCGGCCTCAGAGCGTTGGGCTAGATGGCCGGAGATGACCGGCTA
Organism: Candidatus Entotheonellaceae bacterium; assembly: GCA_048594805.1. Taxonomy (GTDB): domain Bacteria; phylum Tectomicrobia; class Entotheonellia; order Entotheonellales; family Entotheonellaceae; genus SXND01. The sequence continues at coordinate 4,794 of JBMDXC010000764.1, forward strand.
CAAGTGTTGTGACGTAGCGATAGCTGGATCTGTTCTGGAACTTCTGGCGCATAGCCAAACGCCTCTGAGGTGAAGGCGAGGACGCTATAGACGCTGACAGAGACTATCCCCCACGTCAGACCGACTACCACACCAGCATCCACAATGCCTTGCCAGGGCTGGTCGACAAAGCGCATGAGGCCGATGATGAGCACAATCACACTCGTCAACACGAGAATCCCGATTTGCCGACGTCTATGGATATGAAAATAGCCCATGCAAAATACTGGTGCAGCCAGCACGTATAGCAGGCGTGGGTAGTCATACACATACTTCGCCCGCGCCGCCACGCGGGGCGCAAAAGCCTTCTGGAAACCGCGATAGCCTTCCGTATAGGCCATAAAGAACAGCACGAGCAGCAATGTCAGCCAGTGATACCAGCGCAGGTCATGCCCCAACATATCGATCACTCGGCCCATGAGCCGTAGCACCGCAAAGCCAAGCAAGGCAACCACGCCCACCACACCCCAGAGGGCTCCGCACATGCCTACGATGCGCATCGTAGGCTCCACAATGTCTCCAGCCCGCAGCGGGCGGCCGGCGCCTCTTGCCAGGTACTGTACCGCCTGGCCCAATACGGATGTCCTCGGTCATGCATGCGCTGTCTTTCGTAGCACAGTGCCGCACAGCAATGCAAGCAGCTTACCACCCGGACTACACACTCCTGGGCCACTCCGTTTCCCCTATAGCAAAATCCCCTCTCGCTCCCCTTTGTACAGCTGCCAGTGACCCACAATTTTTATTGATGATAATCGTCTCCTCTTGTTCTTCCTAAGCCTCCGGCCAGAAGGTGTCATCGAGCATCTGATCCACTGTCCACGGGCACGTCTGGGGGAAGGTCACCAGCGGCAGGCGTGTCTGCCGAGCGGCTTTGCGACGGGCACGCGGATAGCACTCTATCAAGAGCGTAGGAAGCTGCGGACGCAGGCTGGGCATGTCCTGGAACCCTTCAGGGATACAGGCACGGTTTTCCTCAATACTGTCGCGCCAACTCCGCCCTCGATAGTCCGGCTGATAGCGCCACTTGAGCAGGTGCAGCACCAATCCCTCGAGATACGCGCGGAGTTCCTTACGTTCGCTGCGTCCCAAGCTCTCAATCTCCTCAATGAGGTGCGCACGGTCCAACTCGTGCCAGGCAACTTCTCGCAAGAGCGCCGCTTGCTCCTGCGTCCAGGCGTAGAAATCCTTCTCGTACAACTCCGCCTTGGTTCCCATGCGCTTGTCTCCTTCCGCCTCACTGGCCTCCGCTGGTCTGTGTGGTATCCATGCGATCCTCCAACTCGCCCTCCAGTTGCAGATAGACCTGCCGCATCTGCGCCAGTTGCGCTTCGTCCGGCTGCTCCCAGAGGCCGCGCTGCACCGCTTCCATGAGACGCTCAATGATGTTGCGCAGGGCCCACGGGTTCTTTTCCTGGAAGAATTGCTGTACCTGCGGGTCCAGGACGTACTGGTCCGTGAGCTGCGTATACATCCAGTCCTCGACCACATGGGCGGTGGCGTCATAGCCGAACAGGTAATCCACTGTGGCAGCCATTTCGAAGGCGCCTTTGTAGCCGTGGCGTTGCATAGACTGCACCCACTTGGGATTCACCACGCGAGTGCGGAACACGCGCCGCGCCTCATCGGCCAGTTCGCGCACGCGAGAGCGGCCAGGGTCGCTCGAATCGCCGAAATAGGCTTTGGGATTCTGGCCAGTGAGGGCGCGCACCGTGGCGACCATGCCGCCGTGGTACTGCATGTAGTCGTCGCTATCGAAAATGTCGTGCTCGCGGTTGTCCTGGTTTTTCACAGCGATGGCCATTTGTGCAAAGCGCGTTTTGCACTCGCTGGCCGCCTCGGCGCCGTACGTCGTCTGGGTGTAGGCGTAGCCACCCCAGGCCACGTAGACGGCGGCGAGATCCTGATCACTGCGCCAGTTGCGTTCGTCGAGCAGCGGCAGGATGCCAGCCCCATAGGTGCCTGGTTTGGACCCAAACACCCGGTACAGACTGCGCGCCCGCGCCTCGGTAGGCGCCATGCCGGTGGTGGCATATGTGGTGCAATCGGCTAGATAATGCTTGCGCACGAAGTTTTGGTCGAGGGGCTCGTCGAGTTCCGCCACGGTGCGCACCGCGTTATCGACGAGGTGTACCAGATTGGGAAATGCATCGCGGAAAAAGCCACTGATACGCAGGGTCACATCAATGCGTGGTCGGCCCAGCTCTGCCAGCGGAATCACCTCGACGCCGGTGACGCGTCGACTCTCGGTCTGCCAGACCGGGCGCACGCCCAGCAGGGCCAGTACCTCGCCGATATCATCGCCGTGCGTGCGCATGGCGGAAGTGCCCCAGACGACAATGCCCACGGACTCTGGATATGCCCCCTCTTCGGCGAGATATTTATCGAGCAACGATCTGGCCAGATCCGTACC
>JBMDXC010000765.1:0-7041 GCA_048594805.1 Candidatus Entotheonellaceae bacterium
AAGCTCGTTGCCAAGGCAGACAAGCGGCGTATCGCTGACTGGGTCGAACCGACCTTAGCAGAGCGCACTATCACGCTGACAGTCAATACCAGTGCGCAGCAAGAAGCAGCAAAACTCGATGGCTGCTATGTGCTCAAAACTGACCTCACGCCATCGCAAGCACCCAAAGAGATGATCCATGACCGCTACAAAGATCTGGCGTCTGTCGAGCACGCGTTTCGGACCTGCAAAACCGCACACCTCCAGATCATGCGTTATTTGGCGTCCTGCTGGAGCGCCTTCGATGTCACGGTCGAAGAAGGACTCCACGCCCTGACGACGCTGTGTCTCGTCGAAGTAGCACCCAAGAATGCCCCCAGCTATCACTGCCTCCCCACACCGCGCGACGCCATCGCGCGCTTACTGCACAGCGCCGACATCACGCTCCCCAAGGTTTTCTCCCTCTCTGGCACACGTGTGTCCACGAAGAAAAAACTCCAATCCAGCAATAATTCATCCCCTTCTCTGATAGTCACCCTGACACCGACCGGTTGCATGATGTCTTGGTCCCAGTTGGGTGGTATTTTTCAGGTGTATATTAAATTCTTGCACTAACGGTTTAGCGCCTTTCCACTTGCTTTAACTCTATACCATATCTACATTTACCAGCACAAAACCTGCTCAACCAATCGGCGCATGCGCTACGAAGTTTCGCTCGTCACCATGTGCAGGAATTTCGTATACATCTCAGCAGCGCTCTGGCGCATTGATACCACCACATGAGAGGGGATGGTCATGCATATCGCGCTCAACCTGGACGTTGAGGTCCAAGACGGCACGCTCGTACTCACGGATCGTACCGGCCAAACCATCACCTTCTCCAAGGCACAGAGCGTCCAACAGAAAGTCAGCATGATCACCCTGGGGGACCTCTGTGGTCTCCCCAAACGTCAGCTCGCCGCTGGCTTCGGCTTCAAGACACGCCAATCCTATTACGATAGCCGTAAGGCTGTCCTCCAGGGGAGCCTCGCCGACCTTTTCCCCAAACGGAGGGGCCCCCGCAGCCCATCGATACGCACCAAGGAGATTGAAGCGCTCATCATCCGCACGCGTTTCGAAACCGATCGCAATATGTATGAGATCGCTGATACTTTAGCCCAGATGGACTACCCGGTCAGTGCCAGGCTCGTGGGGCAAGTCCTGGCCGACTACGGGCTCTCCAAAAAAAACGGCTGACACCTCAGCCCCTTTCAGCGCGACTGCTCGCCCAAGAGGAGATCGAAATCCTCGACGGTGCTTGCCAGCCACGCCCACGCGGCATCACCCGGCACGACATCGACCATGACGTCACGGCTCTGCTCAAACGTGGCCTCACGACCACGAGCGCGGGTGGTTGGTTCTTCATTCCCTACCTCCTGCAACTGGGAGCCTCTGACCTCGCGGCGTCGTTAGGCCCGCCCAAGTCCACCGGGCTGCCGAAGGAGCGTCTGGCGTTAGGTTGCGTCTTTGAGTCGATCTTTGGCTATACTGCTGGCATTCGCACCCTCGATACGGTCAGTCGTGCCGACTGTGGCCTTCTCGCTGGACTGCCTTTTCTCCCATCACCTTCCACCCAGTACCGGTTCCTGCAGTCTGTGTCCGTCAAAAGCGCCTTGGATTTCCAGACTGCGCTGGGCGCACGTCTGATCACGCTCGGTCACGTCACGCCAGGGCACCCTGTCAACGTCGATGGCCATAACATTAAGACCTATTCTCGCAAGGCGATGAAACAGTCCTTCATCACCCAAGAGGACCGCTACGGGAAAGCGGTGCGCACCTGCTATACCCAGGACCAAGCCTCCAAGAAGCCGCTCATTGCCCTGGCTGCCGACTCCGGGACGACGGTTTCCCAGGTGACTCACCACTTGGCCGCTCTGACGCGCGCTATCCTCGGTCGAGACTTCCTCATGGTCGCAGATAAAGAGTGGTACTGCGGACAACTGATCCAGGACCGCCACGCCCAGTATGGGATCGAGGTCTTGACGCCTGTGAAGTCGTCGCCCAAACGCCAGGTGGAGTTTGATGCAGTCCCCCTGGAGCAGTATGACCAGACTGTCTGGGGCAAGGTCGCGGCCGTCTACACGACCATGACCAACGTCGACGGCCCATTGCGGATGCTGCTGAAGAAGCGGCCCAATGACACGTACTTCGCGCTCATCACGCCCGCCTGCGCCATGACCGCGGACACCGCCATGCCGACCTATACCAAACGGTGGCGCATGGAGAACTTCTTTGCGGAAAACGCCTTCCTGGGGGTAAACCATCTGCCTTCCCTCAATCTCAATGCGATCCAGACGATGCTCTCACTGCGTCTGCTGGCGTTCCACGTGGTCGACAACTTCCGGCATGACCTCGGAGCTGCCTATCAGAAGAAGACGCCAGAGCTGATCCATCGCGAGTTCGTCGACGGGGTCCAGGGGCGGGTGCAGTTACGCGGCAACCTCATCGAGGTCAGCATCTATGGGTTTGAACATGAGACAGCTGCCGCAGCGATCCTGACCCATCTCGATACGAAACTCGAAAAGGCGGGTGTTGACCCGTGCATCCCATGGCTCGGCAACCGACGTTTGCGGTTCACATTTCACTGACCGTCAGCCTCAAAAATGTATATTCGGACTTGGCTGAACGATTGCTGATTTAATCTGCGAATGTAGCAGAGCGAGGCCTATGGGCTGGTCTGCGCCAGGGCTTTGTCATAGATTACTTGTAGCGACTCACAAACATCACAGCGTCTGCGCACAAACATCGTCCTAACTCCGCTCACATTCGGTGAGAATATCGCGCCCGTTGTGCTCACAATAGCTGAGAATGTGCTCACATTCGGGTGAGAACAGCGCACAAACATCCGTTCCTGCTCACATTCACAGAGAATGACTTCCCACGTGTCATGTCAAGCGGTTCCACGTAACTGCGCCATTGCCACCTCCCCTGTCTGAAGCCGCCCCTGTGTCAGCGCGCTTTGCTCCCTCCCACGACTGTCGACGCACATCCCGCACCCGCTCGCATAAACCATTGAATTTATTGGCAATTTTCTTTATAGGACATACAGCTCTAAAAAATAACTAAAATAGAATCAAGAGGTTCCAAAGGGGTGCGGAATGTGCGGTCGAGAGGGCAACATGCGTCCCTCTGGTACTCTGCACAGAAGGAGTCTTTTGTGTCTCCGGCCTCATCTGTCTGCTATACTGGTGTCCATCTCGCTGTGTAACCACAAGGTGTGCCGCCAGAGAGGAGATGCCGCCCATGGTGCGGAGCAGACGGCGTAATGTGCAAAGTGCGCTCGCGCCGAGGCCCGTCGATGCCCACGAGCGCATGCGGGACTATCTTACCGAGGCCGAATTTCTCGTGCTCCTCCAGGGCACCCGTGGCTCGCGCTACCGCTGGCGCAATACCGCCATGCTCCTGCTGACTTTCTACCATGGGCTGCGGGTGTCGGAACTCTGTAATCTCAAGTACAAGGATCTGGATCTTGTGCACGGTCGGCTTTGGATCGCCCGGCTCAAAGGCAGCCTGTCCACGGAACAACCGCTCTTAACCGAGGAGTTGCGGGCTCTCAAACGGTATCTTCCCCAGCGGGGCGCGGTCCAGCTGCCGTGGCTCTTCCTCACGGAGCGCGGCGAGCAATTCACGCGTTTTGCTATCAACTACCTGGTGCGCGTTACGAGCGAGCGCGCTGGTGTGGGGTTTCACGTCCATCCGCACATGCTCCGCCATGGCTGCGGCTACGCTCTCGCCAATCGTGGCTATGATCTCCGCGTGATCCAAGATTATCTGGGGCATCGCGACCCTAAACACACGACCCGCTATACCCGGACGGCCGCCCACCGGTTTGAGGGCCTCTGGGAGTAAGCCTCGGGAGACTGTACCGTGCCCCAGCACGCCATTCCCGCTGAAGCTGTGATGGATCTCCGGCGCCGGCTCGCGACGCTGCCACCTCGCAGTCCAGAGCGGCGGCGCCTTATGCACGAGACGGCGCGGCTCTATGGGGTCTCAGAACAGACGCTCTACCGTGTCCTGCGCCAGCAGAGCAAACCGCGCGCTGTGACGCGTCGCATGGATCGTGGGGTCCCGCGGGTACTGCCCCAAGGGGACCTCACGCGCTACCTCGAACTCATCGCGGCGGTCAAACTGCGCACCACCAATGGGAAAGGCCGGCATCTGTCCACGGGCGAGGCGATTCGGCTCTTAGAAGACTATGGGCTTGAGACCCCCGAGGGGCGGGTCCAAGCCCCCAAAGGGGTGCTTAAGATCGCCACCGTGAACCGGTACCTGCATCGGTGGGGCCTGGATTGGCCGACCTTGCGCCGGGAGCCGCCTGCTGTGCGCTTCCAAGCGGAGTACAGCAACGAGTTATGGCAGTTTGATATCAGTCCCTCCGATCTCAAGCAGCTCAAGGTCCCCGCCTGGGTTGATCCCACGAAGGGCCCCCCAACGCTGATGCTCTATAGCGTGGTCGATGACCGCAGTGGCGTGGCCTATCAGGAATATCACTGCGCCTATGGTGAGGATGTAGAAACCGCGCTCAAATTCTTGTTCAGCACGATGGCCCCGAAGGCAGATGCCCGGTTCCCGTTCTGTGGGCGCCCTCACGCCTTATATTTGGACAACGGTCCCGTGGCGCGCAGCCAGGTGTTTCACCAGGTGATGGGCTACCTCGATATCGAGGTGCGGACGCATCTCCCCAAGGGGCATGATGGTCGCCGCACCACCGCCCGGGCCAAGGGGAAAGTCGAGCGGCCGTTTCGGACAGTCAAAGAAATGCAGGAAACGTTGTATCACTTCCACGAGCCCCAGACCGAGGACGAGGCCAATGCCTGGCTCTTCAATTTCTTGCTGCGCTATAACGATATGCCGCACCGCTCCGAACCCCAGACGCGTATGGAGGACTGGCTCCAGCAGCTGCCACCCGAGGGACTGCGCGACATGTGTAGCTGGGAGCGGTTTTGCACCTTTGCCCGTGAACCCGAGCGTCGCAAGGTGGGGATAGACGCCCAGGTCAGCGTCGCGGGTGTGCGCTATGACGTCGATCCAGACTTGGCCGGAGAAACGGTCATTGTCTGGTTTGGCCTGTATGATGACCAACTCTACGTGGAGCAGGGCGAGCGCCGCTATGACCCCTATGCCCCCAGCGCTGGCCCGATTCCGCTGCATCGCTACCGGCGGTGGAAGAAAACACGCAGTGAGCAGCAGGCCGACCGCATTGAGGGCTTGGCCGCCCAGGTGTCGGTGCCCCGTGCTGCGCGGAGCGATTATCCGTTGCTGTCGGCGTCTCTGGCGCCGGGTGCACTCGTGAGCCAGCCCTTTGCTGATCCCGACCCTTTTCATGAGCGCACCTTCCCCAGTGCCCTTGAAGCGAAACGCGCCATTGCGGACTATCTCGGTCTGCCGTTGGCGAAACTGTCAGCTGAGCAGTTAGACGCGCTCAATGCCCTGCTACGGACAACGTTGGCGAAGCCCACAGTGTGGGAGCACGTGCGACAGCATCTCGAGCCCGTGTATAGAGGATAAGACCATGCTCAGTGACGTGATGGAGCACTTTGGCCTCCGCAAGAGCCTGCACCAAGTCGACTTCTTCGAAACCGATCATCATCGCCAGCTCCTCAAGGATCTCAAGGCCGCCATCCACGAAGGCGGGATCGTGGCCTTAACCGGGGTCGTCGGGAGTGGCAAAACTCTGCTGCTGTGGCGTATCCAAGACCAATGACGGCACGAAGGCCAGATCGAGGTGGCCGAATCACTCGTGTTCGATGTCCCACGGGTGACGCTGAGTACCCTCAAACTGGCCTTGTATTACGATCTGGCCACGGACAAAGACGGTGACCTGCCCGGCAAACCAGAAAAGAGCGAGCGGGCGCTCATGAAAGTGATGCGCCGCTGCCAAAAGCCCATTGCGCTCTTCGTTGACGATGGGCATGACTTGCACGCTCAGACGCTCCGGAGTCTCAAACAGTTCATTGAAAAGACGCGGCGCCGGGGTGGGCGGCTGACGTTGGTCTTGGCGGGGCATCCCCGGCTCAAAAACGAGCTGCGCCGACCGGCACGGGAAGAGACCGGGGCGCGGACCACCGTGTTTGAGCTCGAAGGCATTCAAGGGCAGCAGCGCCGCTATATCACCTGGCTCCTGGAACAATGTGCGCCGTCGATGAATCCCATGGACATCGTGACCCCTGAAGCCTTGGAGCTCTTGGCCGAGCGGCTGTTCACGCCCTGACAGATCCAACATTATCTGACCCGGGTCTTGGAGCAGGCGTACCGGTTTGGGGAAAAGCCCGTGCCCCCAGCGATTGTGCACATGACGCTTGCCCCGGATCTGCATGACCTGGAACCCACCTTGACGCGCCATGGCGACAACGTGATGGTCTTGTCAGAATTGCTCAATTTTCGTCAGGCGGACGTGCGGGCGTTTCTCCGGGGCCAGTTACCACCGGGCCGGACGGAGGAGTTACACAACCAGTTGCTGGCGACGGGTATCCCGCTGCATGACCGTACCTCAGCCGCCGGGCCTCAGGCAGCCGCAGGTGAAATGTAGAGGGGTACGCTCTGCTCGGGCTGTGTTGGAGGGCATCTTCTTCTCAGACAATGTGAGCAGGAACGGATGTTTGTGCGCTGTTCTCACCCGAATGTGAGCACATTCTCAGCTATTGTGAGCACAACGGGCGCGATATTCTCACCGAATGTGAGCGGAGTTAAGACGATGTTTGTGCGCAGACGCTGTGATGTTTGTGAGTCGCTACAGGTAAGTGGTCACGGGGGCATCAACCAAAAACCCCACATGATATGTTGTATAGAGAGTGCAGTACGCGATAGTCCGGTTTATCCAGTGCTACTATGGTTCCATTGTCGCACTCATTGTTCTTTGTGTCGAGCGACGAGGCGAGGAGAACCTCACAGGCGACGACCTGCTTGACAGGCGTAGCTTGGTGTGGTGTGCTCTTTCCTCCTGGAGCGTGTCGACGCGATCGACTAGGAGGCGGTGCGTCTGCGGGAGGGCCTCGCGGCGCTGGGCGCCCTGTGGCGGCGGGA
>JBMDXC010000766.1:0-5170 GCA_048594805.1 Candidatus Entotheonellaceae bacterium
GAGCTTGATGCCCTGCCCGTCCCTGACGTGGAATTTTTTGATTTCTTCTCCACGCTCGGTGTAGTACAGGCTGCCGTCAGTGAGTACTCCGTCGACGTCCAGGACCAGCAGCTTGACACGCGCCAGGCGCGCCCGCACGTCATCTGTCAGCTTGCACGTCATTGGAAATGCACCGGCGGGACGGCTGCCAGGGCCGCACGAATGCTCAACACCTGCTGCAGCAGGGCTTCGAGATGCGCCAGCGGCACCATATTCGGGCCATCGCTCAGCGCTGTATCAGGCGTCTCGTGGATTTCCATGAACAGGGCATCGACCCCCACAGCAGTGGCAGCGCGTGCCAAATAGGGCACAAACTGTCGCTGCCCCCCTGAGGTCGCCCCCTGGCCACCCGGCATCTGCACACTATGCGTGGCGTCAAACACGATAGGATAGCCAAACGCGCGCATCTGCGGCAGTGCGCGGAAATCCACCACCAGCGTGTTGTAGCCAAAACTGGTGCCACGCTCCGTCAGGAGAATGTTTTGCGCACCGCCTGCCTCCAGTTTGCCGACCACGTGCTGCATGTCCCAGGGTGCCAGAAACTGCCCCTTCTTCACATTGACGGCACGACCAGTGGCCGCCGCAGCCAGCAGCAGGTCGGTTTGTCGGCAGAGAAAGGCGGGGATTTGCAGCACATCCACCACCTCTGCCACGATCTCAGCCTGGTAGCTTTCGTGAATATCCGTGAGCACTGGCACACCCACTTCATCCTTGACACGCTGCAGGATTTTCATCCCTATGTCCAGCTCCTGGCCGCGAAAGGAGGTCATGGCGGTACGGTTCGCCTTATCAAACGACGACTTAAAGATAAAGGGCATGTTGAGACGCTGGCAGATCGCCGCAATCCCCTCGGCCATCTGCAAGGTAAAAGCTTCGGACTCGATGACACAGGGACCACCAATCAACGTCAGTGGACATCCATCGCCAATACAGAGCGTCTCTGTAATGCGCGTTTGTACCATGATAGGGCTCCCCGACACGCGTTATTTGATTGCCCCAGCGGTTAACCCTGAGACATAGTAGTCCATGAAAAAAGTATACAGGACGATGATCGGCAACGACCCCATAATACAGGCTCCCATCAGCGAACCCCAGTAATAAATGTCGCCGCGGATGAGTTCCGTCACCACCCCGACGGACAGCGTCTTATGGAGTTCGTCCTGAATAAACACAAGTGAATAGAGAAACTCATTCCAGCACAGTGTGAACCCAAACAAAATCGCACATACCACACCCGGCAGCGCCATGGGGAGCACAATTGTGACCAACGTCCGCATACGGCTACACCCATCGAGATAGGCACATTCTTCGACCTCCACCGGCACCGTACGAAAATACCCCATGAGCAGCCAGGTGACAAAAGGGATGAGAAAGGTAGGATAGGTCAGCACGAGTGACCAGTACGTATCACGCACGTGGAGAAATTTATCGAGGAAGTTGATCACATTAATCAGTGGCAGAAACAGCAGTGAGGTCGGTACCAGATAGGTCACGAACACCGCCACACCGAACACTTCAACACCGCGGAAACGCAGGCGCGCCAGCGCATAAGCCGCCAGGATGCCTATAATCACTGAGATACCAGTAGCCAGTGCCGAGACGATGAGCGTGTTCAACATCCAGTGATCGAAGAAGTGGGTTTTCTCCGCCAGATACTTATAGTTCTCCAGGGTTACCCCGGTAGCCCAGAACGGCGACAGGCCCGGATTGTTAATTTCCTGCTTGGTCTTGAGCGAGGTCACCAGCGTGATGTAGAGTGGAAACAGCGCAAAGGCAATGTACGGGATGAGATACACATAGGTCAGCACCGCCTGGCGTATACGCCAGGTCGGTGTTTTCGTCTGCACCTGAACACCAACTGCCATCGTACTAGAGGCCATAGCTCGACTCCCTCCGCACCATGCGTAACTGCAAAATGACTATTATAAGGAGCAATGGAAACAAGAAGAGCGAGATGGCAGCGCCCAGACCGATATCGTGGTTCAAAATTCCTTCCGTAAACGCATAGGTCGCAAACAGATGCGTCGAGTTCATCGGCCCACCACGCGTCAAGACGTAGACAATATTAAAATCGCCCAGCGTAAAAATGGTCGAAAACAGAATGACGACGGCCAATACCGGACGTAACAGCGGCAACGTAATATGCCAGAATTTCTGCCACCCCGTGGCACCATCCGTCTCCGCCGCCTCATAAATCTGCGCCGGGATGGCCACCAGGCCAGCAAAAATGGTCACTGCGAAAAAGGGCAGACCGCGCCAGAAGTTCACGAAGGCACACGCTGCCAGGGCCAGATGCTCGTTTCCCAGCCATGGATATGGCCCCAACCCAAGCAGATTGAGCGGCCAGACGTGCTTCAGCAGCCAGTTGATATGGCTATACGTCGGATCAAGAATGAGCCACCAACCCAAAGTTGTCAGGGCGGTCGGCGCGACAAAAGGAATGAGTACCGAGCCGCGGAAGAACCGTTTCCACCTGGTCGCACGTTGCAACAAGAGCGCCAGGCCCAGCCCAAAGACACTCTTGAGCACCACGGAAGAGACGGCAACCACAATGGTATTGCGTAGTGTCTGGAGGAAGATCCGGTCTTGAAGAATGTAGGTAAAGTTCTGCAGACCAATCCAGCTACGGGTTTCGCCAATCAAGCCATCGCTCAGGCTAAACCAGATGGCCAGGCAAAACGGATAGACAATGAGCGCCGTCATGACGATAGCAGCAGGCAAGATGAACCCGTACCCATCTAGGTCTGGCCCCAAGGCTCGGCGCCATCGCCGTGCGCCAGCCTGGGCGGTATCAGCACCTGTAAGCACGCGCCCTTGTGCTTTCGAAATCGCCATGCAATATCCTTCTATCTGCTCTCTCCTCTCCCCCTGGGAGAGGGCGCGACAACGCGGCCATCCGCCAACGCTTACCCCTCAACGTAGCGCTGATAAATGCGCTTCATCTCCCGTTCCGCATCCTGCACGGCCTGTTCCGCGGTCTGCTTCCCTGTGGCACAGGCTGCCATGGTGTCTGGAATTATAAACTTATCCCACACGACCTCTGCCGCGGCGGTGGGGCTGCCAGGCCAGCCAGGCGCATGCGAGTACGAGGCGATGTAAGGGTGGAAATAGTATTTGAGGTTCGAAGCATACACCGGGTGGAAGGTAAAATTCCCCAGGAATGACTGATTATAGCCCTCACTCGCTACCAGATGCTTGTCGTAGTTCTCCTTTTTGAAGTGATAGGCCAGGAACTCCTTGGCCAGGTCCTGCAGGGGAGAAAACTCCCAGATGCCCACACTGGTCGGTGCTGCTGACATATGACGTCCCGCCGGTCCCTGCGGTGGCAGCACGTGGTGGATCACCAGATGCATAGGCCGCTGGGTATTCGGAAGCAGCGCATTGTCCTTACGTGCTGAAATGTAGGCGCTGATAGGGTTGAAAATGATGCCGCACTTGCCGGAGTTCAGGCAGACGTTGTTGTTGCGATCGTCCCAGGCCAGTACTTCGTCTTCCATGGTGTCGGTATAGAGGGCCTTGACGAACTTATAGGCCTCGATGGTCTGCTTGGAGTTGATGGCAACGGTCTTCCCGCCTTTGTCCACCTCCTTGCCGCCAAAGCTCCACAGGATGCCGCGCAGGATGTGGTTGGCATCTTCGCAATGCGACAACTGAATACCTACCGGATGCCCAGCGGCTTTCAGCTTCTTGCCAATGCGGTGCACGTCTTCCCAGGTATCTGGCATCTCTTCACCCATCTCCGCCAGCAAATCTGCACGCACGGCGAGTGGAAAAGTGACATAGAACCAGGGAATGGCCCGGTACTGCCCATCACCACCCTTAGCAACTTCTTTATTGATCCATCCGCCATTCTCACGGCCAATCTTTTCCACCAGATCATCAAGCTTGACGAGGTGCTTGGCATACAGGTTGGGCATGGCGAAGCGAGACAGGCCGATGATGTCATGGCCCTTTTGCCCCTGCACCTCGCTGGCGAGCACGGCCGGAAGCTGCAAGTGTGCCACCTGGTCCATGCGGACCTTGACACTTGCCTGTTTGCCAAATTCTTCTAGTTGCCGCCGCAGTTCATCATCCGAAGCAGGCACAAAATGGGCAAAGGTCAACAGCTTCAGCTCCCGCTCCTGCGCGAAAGCAGGAGGTGTTTTGGTCAGCAGAATACCGGTGAGGCCGGCTGATGCCGTTAGTGACGAGCGCAGAAAGGTCCGCCGTGACAGCGCCGTCTCGGAGAGGCCGTCCTTGGGGCTAGGTGGTGCTTCCATGCTGCTCCTCCGTCGTCTCGAGAACAGGCGTGGTCCATGACCTAGAAAGTGTGCCTGTATAGCTTGGGCACTGGAACTGTGTCAAGTATCAGAGAAGGCACCTGCATATTGACATGGTCAGGGTCGGTCCGCGGCTGGATCGTGCAACTCTCCGACCAGGTGGGCACCGTCAGGGTGGTCCTCGACATGCAAGATGTTGAGACTGTGCGTGTCCACAGAGCGTTCTAAGAGCAGGATAGTGCCTCGCCTGCTTACACTGCTTACGACAACGGACCTATCATGGCTCACGTTCTGTGGGCAGTGTGACGGTCTCGACCCAGAACGCATGCATAGCTTTGACTATGGTGTAGAATTGCTCCAGGTCCACGGGCTTGATGATAGAGCAGTTGGCATGCAGATCGTACGCCCGCAAGATGTCGGCTTCGTCCTGTGAGGTTGTCAGGATGACCACCGGGATGCGACGTAGCGTTGCATCGGCCTTTATGTCGGCCAGGACCTCACACCCATCTTTCTTGGGCAGGTGCAGATCCAGCAAGATCAGGTCCGGGCGCGGGGTCTCGGCATACGGCTCCGTACGGTACAAGAAGGCCAGCGCCTGCCCACCATCATGGGCCACATATACCTGGTTACGCACGTTCATGTCTTGTAATGCTTCCTGCATGCGGCTCGAAGCCAATGCCGTTATCCTGCACGGCGAACAGCCAGGCATGGTCCTGAGGTTTGGCGCTGATATGCACATGTGGGGCACACTTGCTGCGGTACTTGAGGGCGTTCGCGATCAGGTTCTGCAAGAGCCGCGTCAACTGCGCCGCCGTGCCGTGCACTGTGGGTAGGGGATCATGGGTCACCCTGGCGTGGTTCTCGTGGATGGT
>JBMDXC010000767.1:0-1520 GCA_048594805.1 Candidatus Entotheonellaceae bacterium
CGCCACACAAGAGAGGGTGACATGAACACAGAACAGGAGTTTGTGGCTCGGGTAAAGGCGGCAAGGCCGCCAGGGGTATCACAGACGAGTTTGGATCAGGCCATAGCGTACTTCCTTGAGCATCACTGGCTGGAGCGGAGAGTCCTACGCGAATGTATGCACGAGTGTATCGACCTCGCACGGCGGTTCGACATCCTCGTTGCTGCTTCAGCCGCTCCGCGCGACGCTGGCCTCGTCCAGCATCTGCGTCTGACGCCGCACGATCTCCTGACGAGTGACGATTTGGCCGAGAAGATCAGGCCAGCGGTGGACCAGGTGCGCCACACACTCTTTGGTGATCCTCAACCACCGTTTGCCACCTCTGAGGGCGCGGTCCAGTGGCTGGAGCAGACGGCGGCAGCGCAGGAGACGCAGGCACGGGCAGACAGCCCGAGGCGAGCAGCGTTGGAAGAGACCATCCTTGCACAGCTCGCAGCGTGGCAGGCCCTCACTGGGGAGTCCTGTGAGGGCCCATTTGTGCCAGAACTCCTGGAGTATGCCAAGCCCGGGGACCCGTGGGTCCACCGGGTGCCCGTACGGGGAAAAACACCACTGGCGGACCTGGGCAGTGCGTCCAGACAGCTCGCAGACGCGACCGGGTTTTCGCCGGCGAGTGTGGTCGCCTATATCTTGGCGGGGATTCGGCCACTCTTAGTGCCCATAAGCATCCGCATGTCCTCGGGGTTTCATAACGACTTCAAGATCGCTCGCAGATCGGCAACCATTGAATTACGGACGCCCCATGTCACGGATGCGCAACTGAGGGCAATCCGTCAGGTGATTCGGAGAGTATGGCACACGGCAAAAAAGAAGCCGTTGACAGAGAGTGATAGGCAATTTCTCGCGATTGTGCAGCGCTTGGGAGGAGTCCCACAGGACGAAGGTGAGCGAGAGCGTATAGCATTCTTTGAACGGGTACGGCAGACATTTAATGCCTTGGCAGTCGAGCATGGGTATCCACAGCATAGCACGTGGCGAGCCACGCGGAATAAATATGCCAGGCTGCTTAAGAAGATGCAGCAAGGCAATCATGACGCACAAGCAGTACCACAAGAAGACGGAGCATGACATATACCTACTATCTCTCGGTGTAACTTCCGCGGTGGTATACACTTGCGGGTACGATAGTGGTAGAATCTCGCCAGCTCGTTGCGCTGTAATTGATGCTGCACTTGACGGCAGATAGAGTCTAGACCGGGCGTGTCAAACACCTCCAGCAAGAGCACGCTCAATCCATAGCGCACGTGCGGCAGGGTCAGGGCCGGTGTGAACTGCTGGCCCTGGTGCGTTTCACTGTAACTGGTTGCAAGGTTTAGGTACCGCAGAACTCGCGCAGGTTGATCCACATTCCACCGAATTACGTGGTGAAGCGTGTCCTCACTCCTCGAAAGCCTCCTGAAGTGAGGATTTGCAGGTTGAGAAACCAGTCGCGTGTGGGGACTGTTCCTCCTTCGACTTCCACGCCACACTGGCCGGCGTGC
>JBMDXC010000768.1:0-3584 GCA_048594805.1 Candidatus Entotheonellaceae bacterium
GAAAGAACGGTATTGCGGCCAACATTAGACCGAAGGCAGCGGCCATCCCGAAAAATGCTCCGAACAGCACAACCTGGGCGAAGATGCATTGCCCACGTGGCGACATCGAAGCAACCCACTTGCCAATGGCCCTCTGTATCGCATTGCCAGTCAAGCCCTCCAATGCGGCGACGCGTTTCTCTATGTGCCAGAGCGCCAGAGCAAGGTATGCCACACTAATAACAAGACCAGCTATCCACCATTCCACCGCATGCCCCTTTCAGTGAGTCGCCTCTACACTATCACGTGATTACTCCACGCAGTCTAGTAGCGCTGTCCCACGCCAAAGAACGCCCATTTGATAGGCATCAGCATCACGTCTCTCCTAAGGAGACGGCACGTCAGGGCTTTGGTGGACAGCATGGAGATGTACACATCGCAATGAACTCTCTTGAAGTCATAACCTTGGTTGCAAATTCGCGCTCGATGAGTTCTCGTCTACCGTTATCAATGAAGCCCTTTTTGTCATCCGTAACAAATATCTTTCTCCCTGCTTGAATATGAGCGCTGAGAATCATTGCATCTCGAAGTTGCCGTCGCTCGGGCTTGATCAGGTTTTCTCGAAGACCAATAGCAGGAAAGGAACCATGAGAAATAATCTTCAGGAGCTTCTCACCAATGGCTTCAGCCACATCGGGGGCCAAAGCCCCAGAGCCAAGACAACTTTCACCGAAAACGAAAGGTTCTACAATTGGCGCAGGTGTCGAGGTCATCGCAACAAAGTCAGTGCCCTCCAATTCACGATCTGTAACAGACGTGTGAGCGATGCTATACCCAGCAGAGTAGGCAGCCTCAATGACCTTTTCATGGTCTATCAAGTTGGTGTCGAGCGTGACGGTTTTCATGAGGAAGTCTCCTCCTTATTCTGCCCTGTGTAATCCTGTACGTGTTCTATCGGCAGCGATGTCGGTCTGCATGATCGGAGTAGCAAGCGCGTGTGGGCTGGTAATTGGCGAAGCTGTGTAGCCGCAAGGCGAGGAAACGCAAGGCAGACAAAGTTGGCAGAAAGCACCTTGTCAGAAGCTACAGTTCCCGGTCGAAGCAGTCGATAAGACGGGAGATATTCATCTTGGGCCGCATAGCCAGAAGGAGAGAGGCGATGACCCACGACACCCAGGTGCGCTATGATGCCGAAGGATTGCTGGAACAGATGCGCAGTATTCTTGACCATCACGACGCGGAGCGCCAGGATATTGACGATGTGAATATCTACGTGGGCTTGATGCTCGACACCCTCGAACAGTTATGGGATGTCGTGGGGCGCAGCGACCTCACGTCCGAGGCCTACATGACGCGATGTCAAGCGCGGGTCGGGGGCTACCGGAGGCGTTACCAAGCGCGGGCCTGTGCCGCCGTGGTAGGCGACCTGTGCAGGCAGCTAGGCTGGGATAATGCCAAGGCCCCCACAGACTGGGACACCTACAGTGACACCATTAGGACTATACGTTGGCTTTTGGAAGTCGCTTCGTGAGAGTAAGCGAGAAATTTATGGAAGATATAACAGAAATTCCTCAGTCGTTGTTGTGGGCACTCTGTGATCGAGCCCTATTCGCCAGTGCCTTCCAAGCCGCTATTGAGTTCGAATTGATTGTCCTTGAGTGGGCTTTTAGTAAAGGCTACGCTCGCGTCATAAGCAAAAATAAAAGAAGTGGCAATGTCTACCCATCCTTCAGTAAGGCTCTATGCTATCTAAAGAAAGAGTGCCATATCCCTGAACATCTTGTTACACAAATCGAGAAAGCCTGGGACACTCGTAATGATCTTATGCACGATTTTGCGTGGAAGTCATTCCTCTTAGGTCCTGAGCAAAGCAAGGATTGTCTGTATGAGGCTGACAAAATTTTACGAACAGCTTGGTTCGCAATACATGACGAACGTTGCCATAGCTCGTTTTAATCACGGGGCGTCCGTTGTGTCGGGTACCAGAGTTCTGGTCGCACGCTGACGCATCCTTGGATACGGTGCCCGCCAGTCTGCCGAACCGTTGCTGGAACGTGTGGACCCCACTTTGCCCCCAGCCACCAGATTCGTGCCACTGTCGCACAGACCAGGCCCTTTCGGCACTGGCACGGTGGTTACGTTGCTGCGGGGGAGATGTAAAGCCATTGCTAACGGTGTTTTGCGTCCAGTGCCGTTTCTCACTAGCGGTCGTCGTACCCATATAAACCTGCATGTCTACATCCGTTGCCCCACCTGGCCTTGCCGCCCTCCTTCCTGTAAATGACAACCTGAGAAGCAGCGAAGCCGAACTTATAATTGTACGGCCAACAGCAGTCTAATCCCCTCATACGGGGTCTATGACGGCTTTCGGCAGCCTTTGTCCCTTTTTACTGCTCTCGTCAGCCTAACCCTAGCAAAGACTGCCTTGCGCCCTCTAATACCCGCATGGGGTGCCTTTTTCTGGCCCCGAGCCGCCTTTGTCAGCCTATACCGGTTTTATACAGATACGCGCAGCAAAATCTGCCTCCGTAGGGGATTATGCAGATTTTGGTTGTATATACCTGCACAAATGTATACTATCATTCCCCAGTGATATAGAACTACGTGGTCAGAATGGCACCTCCTGGGCTCGCGGTGCGGAGAGAGAGTTGCGTCTGGAGAGAAGGCAAGAAGCATCGACCCGCAGGCGCCAGGAAAACATATGACGATCATAGGCCAGGAGAGGTTATGGAGTCAAAAACAAAATTACTCGACCAGATGCGGCAGGTCTTACGCCTCAAACACATGCGTATCAGAACGGAACAGGCGTATGTGCAATGGGCCAGGCGCTTTATCCTCTTCCATCATAAGCGCCACCCCGCGGACATGGGCGCCTCAGAAATCCGCGCTTTTCTCATCCATCTGGCGGTGGAGGGTCAGGTGGCAGCTTCCACACAAAATGTTGCCTTGCAGGCTCTGGTCTTCCTCTATCGTCACGTCCTCAACCAGCCTTTCCCGGAGTTGGAGGAGATTGAACATGCCAGGAAATCGCGACGGGTGCCCGTCGTGTTTGCACGGCAAGAGGTCACCAGGGTCCTGGCCCATCTCGCCGGCACGCCCCATCTGATGGCAGGCCTCCTCTATGGGTCGGGACTCCGCCTCATGGAATGCGTCCGTCTCCGTGTCAAGGACGTCGATTTTGCCTATCATCAACTGACCGTCCGCGATGGGAAAGGCGCGCAAGACCGGGTGACGATTCTGCCGCAGTCGTTAGAGGAGGCGGTGCAGCGACAGCTTGCCAAAACAAAGCTGCTCCATGAGGAAGACCTTGCTGCAGGCTATGGAGAGGTCTATTTACCCTACGCTTTTGCACGCAAAGACCCGTATGCTGGCACGTCGTGGGAGTGGCAGTATGTTTTCCCAGCCTCCAAACGATCTCGCGATCCACGCTCCGGGCGAGCACGCCGCCATCATCTGTCCGAAACAGTGCTTCAAAAGGCGGTCAAACAGGCGATACGCCAGGCAGGGCTCGATAAGCGCGGCAGTTGCCATACGTTGCGCCATGCCTTTGCGACGCACCTGTTGGAGGACGGGTACGACATTCGGACCGTGCAGGAACTCCTGGG
>JBMDXC010000769.1:0-13365 GCA_048594805.1 Candidatus Entotheonellaceae bacterium
CTGCTACGCCCAACGGGCGGTCTGCAGGCCAGGCACCGCTGCTGTCCTTGGCGCGCAAGCTCTACAAGCGGCTCCAGCCATATCGCTGGCTCTTTGCGGTGGCCATTGTCCAGGTGGTGCTTCTCGGGGCTCTGGAACTGCTCAAGCCCTGGCCCCTTAAGCTCGTAGTGGATCATGTCCTCACGAGCCATCCCGTGCCCTGGATGTGGCTGCAGGCTTTGGCGCCACAGACGCTTCTCCTGTTTGGCTGCCTGATGCTTGTATTGGTTTATGCGCTGATCGGCGTGGGTAGCGTCACCAGTAACTATGTCACCATTCACCTTGGCCAGCGGTTGGTGAACGACTTCCGTGCTGAGCTGCACGCCCATCTCCAGCGCCTCTCGCTTGCCTTCCACAGCCGACGCGAAGTGGGGGACCTCCTCTACCGCCTCACGTCTGACACCTTCGCCATCCAGTCCCTGACCATGAACGGTGTCTTTCCTGTCCTGACGTCGCTGGTGCTGCTCATCGGCATGATGGTGGTGATGCTGCGGCTCGATTGGCTCCTCACCCTGCTAGCTCTCGGTATTATGCCGGTATTAATGGGGTCGATAAAGTGGCTCACCAGACGCATCACGGCCCTGGCGACTGATATGTGCGCTAAGGAGAGCGCGCTCTGGGCGAGTGCCCAGCGCGGTCTTGGCGCCATTCGGGTGATCCAGGCCTTCACCACCGAAGAGGACGAGCACCGGCAGTTTGTGGCGTCGAGTACGGCAAGCCTGAACGCGAACCTCCGTTTCTACACCTTCCAGACCCTGTATACAGCGTTTATTAACATTGTGACGGCAGGGGGCACTGCTGTGGTGCTCTGGGTCGGGGCAACGCATGTGCTCTCCCGCCAGCTCACAGTTGGGGAGGTGCTGGTCTTTCTCTCCTATCTCGCCTCGCTCTATGGGCCACTCAGCACCCTGATGCAGACCTGGGGGCTAATCCAGGGGGGGCGTGTGAGCGCCGAGCGGGTCTTCGAGATCTTGGAGACGGCTCCTGACCTGGTTGACGGCTATCGGAACCTCACACGCAGCGAGGTCCGCGGCGCGATTACCTTCGAGGCGGTGGTATTCGGGTACGACAGCACCCGTCTAGTCCTGCAGGGCATTGACTTCCAGACGCCGCCCGGGAGTCTGGTGGCCATCGTCGGGGCGACGGGCGCCGGGAAAACCACACTCGTCAGCCTGATCCCGCGCTTTTATGACCCGACTGGCGGTCGGGTGCTGCTGGATGGCATGGATATACGCGAATTCCAACTGCGGGCACTGCGCCAACAGATCGGCATGGTGCTGCAGCCGCCGCTGATCTTTCCGACCAGCGTGCGAGCGAACATCGCCTATGGCCGACCGAACGCCAGCGACGAGCAGATCCTGTCGGCGGCTGCCCTCGCCCAGCTTGACGACTTTCTCGCCGGGCTGCCGCAGGGGCTCGACACCGTTGTCGGCGAGGGCGGCACAACGCTCTCGGCCGGCGAACAGCTCCGCCTCACAATTGCGCGTGCGTTCCTGCGTGACGCACCGATCTTGATCCTGGACGAGCCCACCTCTGCTCTCGATGCCACCACCGAAGCGCGAGTGATGCAAGGCCTGGAGACGCTTATGACGGGACGTACCACATTCGTCATTGCCCACCGGCTCTCGACGGTGCGTCGGGCCGACACCATCCTGGTCCTGCAGGATGGTCAGATTGCCGAGCAAGGGCCGTTTGCTGAGTTAATTGCACGCGGCGGTATCTTTGCCGTGCTCTACCAGACACAGTTCGGGAGCGAGGAGGCAGCAGGCGAACGCGCCAGACGATACCCCACTGGCCATCACACCACACTCGTGTCGCCAACAGCACAGTAGCACTCGCCTCGCCGCTGGCCCGCACTAATGTTCCAAAGTCCTCGCCTCCCCGTCCGCCGGGATATTCGAGCCCACAGAGGGGTTTCTCCCGCGGGAGAATACCCCAGGCACCATTGTAGAGTGCCGGCGCGGAGGGCTGTTGTGTTTATCGAGGTTGGCTTCAAATTCGCGCAGGCGCTGCCGAATACTCCTTAATTCTGTAACCACTGTCCAGTTATAAATAAATAAGGAAAAACTGCTGTGTACCTGGGAGAAGGCGTCAACCATCTGCATGAGCATGCCCAGCGTCACGGCTTTGGTAAACAAGTTCGGACCAATGAACAAGAAGGGCATGATATACATAAATTGATTGTAGACATGAAACCATAGATCAAAATACCCGTAATGCAGAAACAAGCGATGAGAATTAGAGCGTATGCCAGTAAATAATTCAGTTAACGTGGGTATAGCAGCGAACCTGACTTTATCATCTTCGCCATAGACCAGCTCTTTTCTAAATGCCGCTTCGACTTTCTGGTTGTTATATTCGAGCCCGGGCAATTTAATGCCCACTAACCATGAGATAATCATGCCGCCTACGCTGGTAATAATCGCAACCCAGACGAGTGATCCTGGCATGTCCTGAATTATGGGCACGCTCATACCGCGGCCTAAGCTCCATAAAATCGGCAAAAATGCCACCAGGGTCATAAAGGCATTCACTATCTGGAGCCCAAGATATTCAACAATTTTGGCAAATCGATAGGTATCTTCCTGAATGCGCTGACTGGCGCCTTCGATCTCTTCTCGCACTTCCCGCCATCTGGGAATGTACTCAAAGGTCATTGCCTCACGCCAGCGCAGCGAGTACAGACGGGTGAGATAACTCGTGATGATGGCAAAGAATACATAGATCAGGGCGATCCAGGTGAAGCGCCACAGACTTCCCCAAAACTCGTTCAGAGTATGCGTTTCTATGGTCTCGAACAGATCAAAAAAGTCACGACGCCAGGAGTTTAAGAGCACTGACATATGTACCTGGGCGTAGAGAAAGCCAAGCAGGAGAGCACCGCTCCCATACGCCCACACACACCATTTTTTGCTCCAGAAAAATGCCTTTATCATCTATGTACCTCACAGGCCATGCGCTGCAATGGCTGTGATACGTTCGGACAGCTTTTCAATAACAAGAACCTTCTAGCCAGCTTTGGCCAGTTGTCCCTCGCCCCCCTGCCAATTGCACCCACTCCACAGCTGAGCAAGCGCAGACAGTGTTCTCCCTGTCCGCAGCCCAAGACGTGGTACAGCGGTTGTGTACTGTAGGCACCGCTGCATGTCATATACGTCCGACTTGGAGAGTTGTCGCAGTGTAAGCGCAGGTATGATACAGAGGCAGCATCCAGATGATCAAGAGCTGTCGCCATGTGGTTGTTCGTGCCGACCCAGCAGAAGATCAGGGAGTTTTGCACGGGCTTCAGAGAGTATCCCTATCAAATGGGTAGTAGCCTGAACACCGCTGGCATCAGCTACCAGAGCATCAAAATAGCAGAGATCCTGGTACAGCTTGACGGAAATCTTTCTCCCGTCTTGAGAACAGTGTAACACGTCAGAACAACGATTTCTCCCACGCCAAACTGGCGCGGCCATAACAGTACGCAGTACTAAGGTGTCTGGCCGAAGCCTTGTCAGTGTAGCGCGTGACGGAATTGCGTAGCAGGTGATTGGCGCCAATAGCTCCCCCTGCCTTCTCCGTCACCCTGCCCGAGGCCGTCGCCCCTAGGCACCCTGCGGCGCTATCCTCCCCCATCCTGAGACGCCTGTCCAGCCCCAGCGCAAGTCACGCGGCGCCAGGGTGCTCCAGCGCCAGGCGGCGTGGCCTTGCGCACGGGCAGAGCCGTGGCCGCTGGCGGGTGGCCCTGGGATATGGGGGTGTGCTCCCGAGGTGCCAGTGCAAAATGCCGTTTACAAATCCTCCATGTCTAGCGCGTCGAGGAGGAATTGACCCTGGCTACCAATGCGGCTATGATACTCAAGGCGTTGCAGGCCCTGCACCCGCTCTCTCGAGGGGAGAGGGCAGGGGTGGAGGGCGAGGGGGACAGCCCTGGCCCAGAGCGCGGGGAAGTGTGGAGTTAAACTATGGACGGCCTACTGCAAGATCTGCAGAAGCGCATTGCCGGTGCGGTACGCTTCGATCGTTTCAGTCGTATGCTCTACAGCACCGATGCCAGTATTTACCAAATCGAGCCAATTGGCGTGGTGCTGCCCCGTCATGCGGACGATGTGGTGGCCACGGTGGAAGTGGCGCGCCAGCATGGCGTCCCCGTGCTTCCACGTGGGGGAGGCACAGGGCTGGCCGGGCAAACCATCGGTAAAGCCATCATCATTGATATGTCGCACTACATGCATCAGATTACCGAGCTCAACACCGAGGAACACTGGGCCTGGGTGCAGCCAGGGGTGGTGCAGGACCAGTTGAATGCCTATCTGCGACCTCACGGCTTTTTGTTTGGGCCTGATACCTCGACCAGTAGCCGCGCCACTATCGGAGGCATGATTGGGAATAACTCTGCTGGCGCCCGCTCGGTCATTTACGGCAAAACGATTGATCACGTACTGGAAGTCAAGGTCGTCCTGTCCGACGGCAGCATGGCCCACTTCCTGCCAGTCGAGAAAGGCCTGCTGGAGCAGAAAATGCGTGGGCAGACGCTCGAGGCGCACATCTATCGTGAGATGACGCGTCTGGCGCACGACAATCGTGAGGCCATTCAGGAGCGGTATCCCAAAATTCTGCGGCGTGTGAGTGGCTACAACCTGGACGAGTTTCTGGGCGATGGCCCGTGTAATATCGCCAAGATGATTATCGGATCAGAGGGCACTCTGGCGGCGGTCGTGGCAGCGAAGGTCCGTATTATGCCCCTGCCCAAGGCGACCTCGGTACTGGCCGTGCATTTTGACGATATGATTGCCGCTATGGAAGCCACCAATGCCATCCTGCCGTTTGCCCCTTCCGCGGTGGAGATGATCGACCGCCAGATTATTGAGGCAGCCCGCATCTCCAAAGAGTTGGCAGGGAGTATGCCATTCGTGCAGGGGAATCCAGACGCGCTGCTGATGGTGGAGTTTTATGGCGATTCGGCTGAGGAGGCAGCGGACAAGGCGCACAAGCTCGAGGCGCAGCTCCGACGGGAGAAATGGGGGTACGCCTATACCCAGGCACTGACGCCAGCCGCGCAGGGGAATATATGGAAAGTGCGTAAGGCCGGACTCGGTTTGCTCATGAGCCGGCGCGATGACCACAAACCGATCGCGTTTATCGAAGATACTGCGGTTGACCCGGCAAAACTGCCGGATTTCCTGCGCCGTTTCCGTGAGATTATTGAGGCCCACAATACCACTGCCGGTTACTACGGCCACGCCAGCGTGGGCTGCCTGCATATCCGGCCTGGGATCAATCTCAAAGAACCGTCCGAAGTCGACAAAATGGTCGCGATGATGCAGGAGATTAGCGACCTCGTCATCGAGTATGGCGGCTGCATGAGCGGTGAGCACGGCGACGGTCTGGCCCGCAGCTGGCTTAACGAGAAGCATTTTGGTCCCGTACTGTACAAGGCATTCAAGGAGGTCAAACACACCTTTGATCCCGACAACCGCATGAATCCTGGGAAAGTCGTGGATGGCCCCTCACCACGTGAGAATCTCCGTCATGGTCCGGCCTATCACCCTATCGACATGAAGACGAATCTCGATTTCAGCCGCGACGGCGGCTTTGCCACCGCCATCGACATGTGCAATGGCAATGGCGAGTGTCGTAAGCTAACCGGTGCGACCATGTGTCCATCGTATATGGCGACTCGGGATGAGCAGCATTCGACCCGCGGCCGGGCCAACGCCCTACGGGCTATTATCTCAGGGCGCTTGCCGCAGGCCGAACTCACCAGCCATGGTCTGTACGACTTGCTCGACCTGTGTCTGGAGTGCAAGGCGTGTAAAACAGAATGCCCCTCGAATGTCGATATGGCCAAACTCAAGTACGAGTTTTTGAGCCATTACTACGCCAGACATGGTACGCCCTTGCGGGCGAAGCTGTTTGCGCATATTGCCACGGTCAACCGCTTGGGACAGATGGCAGCACCCCTGGCCAATTGGCTGGCACGCAGCACCCTTGGCAAGTGGGCCCAGGAACGCCTCGGCATTGCGCCGCAACGCACGCTGCCACCGTTTGCCCGGCAAACGTTTAGCGCCTGGTTCTCCGCCCGACCAGGCCCAACCCAAGAAGCGCGGCGCGGCCAGGTCGTGCTCTTCCACGATACGTTCCTGGAGTACAACTACCCAGAAGTCGGCCAGGCAGCGACCCAATTGCTTGAAGCTGCCGGTTTTGCGGTGGTGCTGGTGGAGCGCCAATGCTGTGGCCGACCAGCGGTGTCAAAGGGGCAGATCCAGCAGGGGAGAGCGTACGCCCAGCACAATATCCAGCAGTTACTACCCTATGCCCGCCAGGGTGTCCCTATCGTTGGTATTGAGCCAAGCTGCATTCTTACCCTGCGTGAGGACTACCTCGATCTCGTGCCAGGGGCAGACGCGGCTCTGGTGGCGCAACAGGTCTGCACGATTGATGAATTTCTCTACCAATTGCACCAGCGCGGCGAACTCGACCTGGAGTTTACCAATACCCCCAAGCGCCTGTTGGTGCACGGCCATTGCCATCAGAAGGCCCTGGTGGGCACTGCACCAACGCTGGCGGTGTTGCGTCTCCCAGGCGGCTACAGCGTCGAAGAGATCCCGTCTGGCTGCTGTGGCATGGCCGGCTCATTTGGCTATGAGGCAGAACACTACGAAGTGTCGATGCAGATCGGCAGTCAGCGTCTCTTCCCAGCTGTACAAGCCGCGGACAGCACCGTCGAGATTGTTGCCGACGGCATTTCATGCCGACAACAGATTCAGCATGCCACCGGTCGGCAGGCGCGCCATATGGTTGAAGTCCTATGGGAGGCGGTGATACCACAGCAGAGGGTAAGGGGTGACATGCGGTAATGTGGAGCGCCGCGTGGACAGGTCGAGGCTCCCCACCTGTCGCACGCGGTATCCTACCGTCAATCATAATCGTCGTCGTCGTATGTGAAACTATCTTCCTCCTCAGCATCCTCAAACTGGTCATCCAGGTTGGGGAATTCCTCCTCTTCGTCCTCGTCATCCTCGATCTCTTCTTCCAGGCTTTCAAGCGAGGTTTCGCGCCGATCCTCGTCGTCGACTTCCACTTCGTCGAAGACTTCTGGGACTGCCTCTTCCTCCGTATCATCGTCGATACTTGGGATATCCGCCGGACTATAATACGTATCCGGAAATGTCGTGGTGGTATCGACCAGGCCGAAGTCATTCGGGGAGAAAGCGTATCGCACCTCATGCGTCCGGGCGTTGAAGGCGTGGCGTTCAATACCATACTGCACGCGAATGGAGCGGACATCCTCTCCGAAATGCTCTTGGGCATCGCGTATGATTTGCTTTGTCATGTCGTCAGTTAGGGTATATTCAGTCTCATTGTGGATGGGGATGCTAGCCATCGCGACGCTCCTCTTGCATGGGATAACCCGCGAAGACAAACGCCAGGAAGCTGCTGCCCTCCTGGCGTTGCCAATCAATTATGCCATTCGTTTTCTGGAGCAGCAAGACGTGTGCAAAGCATAATCAGCGAGGACATGCCGGCTCCAGCATGCCACGACATTTTCTGGTACAATAATGAAACCATAGCCTCTGGGGAATACGTGCTGGGCACCTTGAGACACAGGGAGAGCCTGAAAACATCCGCAGGCACACAGTGTGTTCCACGAGAGGTGTGATTGTCATTGCGGCCTGAAGGGGGAGTGGATGGCAGATTTTCAGACCGTCAAGAGCTATGTGCAGGAGCTCCAGCTGGCGATAGTGCGTGAAGATCCTGCCCAGGACATTCTCGTTGTTGAGGATAATGAGCGCGGGATCAACAACCTGGTGATCGACTGCGAGGAGCCTCTGTTGATCTTCGAGCAGATGATTCTGGACGTTCCAGCCCATCCTGGTGACATGTTCCGGCGTTTGCTCCAGATGAATCGCACGCTGGTCCATGGTGCCTTTGCGCTCACCGAAGATGGCAAGCGTGTCCTGTTTCGGGATACCTTGCGCCTCAAGAATCTTGATCTCAATGAGGTGCAAGGGACTATTGAAGCGTTGAGCCTGGCTATGGCTGAACACGCTGCGGAACTCATTGCGTTCAGTCACCGATGAGCGATCAGCCAGAGAGGAGACGTAGTTTATGGGTATTTTTTCACGACTGTTCAAAGTAGGGCAAGCTGAAGCCCATGCCATCGTAAACAAACTCGAAGACCCCATCAAAATAACCGAGCAGGGCATCCGCGACCTCAAAACTGATCTGCAGCAGGCCATGACGGGTCTGGCGGAAGTGAAAGGTGTCTCCATTCGCTTGCAGAAAGAGGCCGACGATGCCAAACGCCAGGCCGATGAGTACGAGCGCAAGGCCATGTTACTGCTGCAGCGCTTCAAAGACGGCCAGCTTGACCAGGCGCAGGCGGATCGTCTGGCCACGGAAGCGTTAAACCAGAAGGAAAGCGCCGGTCAGCGCGCAGCACGGCTGTCACAGGATGCCGAGCAACAACAGCGCATGGCCACGCAACTCCAAGACAAAGTCCAGCAGCTCAAGACGGCTATTACCACCTATGAGAATGAGCTCGTCACCTTACGAGCACGTGCCAAGACCGCCGAATCGACGAAGAAGATCAACCAACATCTGGCCAAGGTCGACTCCTCCAGCACCATTGCGATGTTGGAACGCATGAAACAGAAGGTCGAAGAAGATGAAGCCCTGGCCCAGGCATATGGCGAAGTGGGCCAGGCTGATACCTCGGTCGATGCCGAGATTAACAAGGCCCTGGCCAGTGGGCAACCCTCGCAAGCGCAAGATCAGCTGCAGGCAATGAAGGCGAGGCTTGGCATCACGTCTTCGTGAATCATCAAGCTTGTGCTGAGAGACGCCTTACGTGCCCTCGCCCCTAAGGGCGAGGGTTTTATCATTCGAGATGCCAGTCATCGATGAGCCACTCACCCTCAGGCGTATGCACTAGCAGGAAGATTTCCTTTTGCAGGAGCTCCTGTCCATCGATACGGGCGCGTGTGGTGACGTGCACCTCCCCTCCAGTGTCGGTGATCTCCAGGTGATGCACCGTCCACGCCAGACGCGTATAGCCTTGTGCCGCCAGAAGCGCACGTGTCTGATCCACCCAGAGGTGTGGCTCCATACCACCGCGAAAATGTTCTGTAATGTAGGGCAATACACGCGCTGGCTGTGATTCATAAAAACGGAGGTAGTCAAATACAGGACGCAGCGGCGCAATTCCCGGTGGGGGAGGAGGGATATCGCCAAAATCCTCCTGGGCTGGCTGGGGTGTGGGTTCAGGCCTTGCTTTAGAGGCGCTCCAGCTCTGCACAGACAAGAGTACCATCATCAGGACAACGAAGATATATCGCATAGTATCCATTCCCGAGAGGCTGGCACGCTCACAATGCTGTCTTGATGAGATTCTAGCCGAGCGCGTCCTGTGTTACAATCGCCCGCACATTTTTCATAAGCCATGGGCGACACTGCGACGGAGGCAATACCGATTATGGCCGTAAAGATTGGGGTGGACACGGGTGGCACGTTTAGTGACTTCATGCTCATGGATGGCGATACGCTGGTGATTCACAAGGTCCTATCGACGCCAGACAACCCGGCGCGGGCCGTGCTCCAAGGGCTACGGCATCTGCGGCCTGACCTGACGGGCGTAGACATCGTGCATGGCTCCACCGTCGCCACCAATGCCCTGTTAGAACGCAAGGGCGCCCGCACGGCCCTCATTACCACGCAGGGCTTTGAGGATGTCTTGGAGATTGGCCGCCAGACGCGTCCGCACCTCTACGATCCTTTTGTCCGCAAACAGCCGCCGCTCGTTCCCGCTCGTTTACGATTCGGTGTGGCGGAGCGCCTGGCGTACAACGGTGAGGTGCTCACCGTCCTGACCGAGCACGAGATCGACACCGTGCTGGAACGCGTCCGACGCTCTGGGGCCGAATCGCTCGCCATCTGCCTGCTGCACGCGTATGCCAATCCGGTACACGAGCAGGCGTTAACCCGGGCGGCGGCACGGCTGCAGATTCCTGTGTCTGCCTCGCATCAGATTCTGCCAGAATTCCGCGAATACGAACGTTGCAGCACCACCGTGGTGAATGCCTACCTGCGGCCGGTGATGCAGCGTTACCTCCAGGCGCTGGCCAGCGAGCTGCAAGGAGCCCGCCTAAGTGTGATGCGCTCCAATGGTGGGGTGATGTCAGCCGCGCGCGCCCACCAGGAAGCCGTACACACGGTGCTCTCTGGACCTGCCGGTGGGGTCGTGGGGGCGTTTCGCGTCGCCCGTGAGGCGGGCTATGAGCGCGCTATTACGTTTGACATGGGGGGGACCTCTACGGACGTGGCGCTGTGTGATGAACAGTTGCGTACCACCAATGAAACGATCATAGCCGGGTGCCCGGTCAAAGTGCCCGTCCTCGACATCCATACGGTGGGGGCAGGCGGGGGCTCACTGGCGTATCTGGATCCTGGTGGCGCCTTGCGCGTGGGGCCTCAGAGCGCTGGTGCTGACCCTGGGCCGGTGTGCTATGGCAAGGGGACTGGCGTCACGGTGACGGATGCCAATCTGTACCTGGGGCGCCTCCACCCGCGCTGGTTCCTGGGGGGCCAGATGCAGCTCGATGTCGCTCGCGCCAGGGAGGCAGTGGTGGGGTTTGCCCACCAGGTCCACATGTCATCAGAGGCAGCGTGTGAGGGCATTCTGGAAGTGGTGAACGCCAATATGGAAGGCGCCATTCGCGTCATCTCCGTTGAGCGCGGCCACGACCCACGCGAGTTCGCGCTGGTCTCCTTTGGCGGTGCTGGCGGCATGCACGCGGCGGACCTGGCGCGCCGCTTGTCTATTCCCACCGTTCTCGTGCCGGCGAATCCTGGCATTCTCTCCGCCTTTGGCATGCTCATTACTGACTATGTCCAGGAATATGCCCAGACCGTGCTGGTTCCCGCCACAGCCTTTACCCCAGAACGCGCCGCTGTGGCGTTTGGCGAGCTGGAGGAGTGCGGACGACAGGCCATGCGAGACGAAGGTGT
Source organism: Candidatus Entotheonellaceae bacterium (assembly GCA_048594805.1). GTDB lineage: Bacteria > Tectomicrobia > Entotheonellia > Entotheonellales > Entotheonellaceae > SXND01. The sequence continues at coordinate 11,032 of JBMDXC010000769.1, forward strand.
CGCGCCCCAGGATGTGCAGATGAGCCGCTTCCTGGATATGAGTTACGTGGGTCAGTCGTTCGAACTCATGGTGCCGTATATGCCGAATTTTATCGACGAGTTCCACCGGCGTCATGACATGCGCTATGGCTATGAGGACAGTACACGCCCCACGCAGGTGGTGAATGTGCGCATTCGTGTGGTTGGCCCGTCTGGGACCTCTTATCGCACCACGAGAGAATGGAAACAGGGAGAGGAGGCGCGTGCAGCGCAGGTGGGTACCATCGCCATGTACAGCGCCGGCCAATGGCGTCAGGCGCCGGTCTATGACCGCCAGCGTTTGCACGCTGGCAATCGCCTCGCGGGCCCAGCCCTGATTACGGAATACAGCGCTACGACAGTAGTGCCGGCCGATTTTGTGGCACGTGTTGATCAGCAGCACAACCTCGTCCTGCGCCTCGGCTCCTCTCCTTCTGGGAGAGGGTAGGGGTGACGGGTGACACGGGAGACCTCCATGGACTACGATCCCATACGCCTTGAGGTATTCAAAAATCTTCTGAGTGGTATCGCCGAAGAGATGGGTGTAACGCTCTGCCGCACGGCTTTTTCGCCCAATATTAAAGAGCGCAAGGACTTTTCCTGTGCGCTCTTTGATGGCGAGGGACACATGATTGCCCAGGCTGAGCATATTCCCGTACACCTCGGCGCCATGCCGATGTCTGTCCTGCACGCCATCGAGCACGTTGATATGCAGCCAGGCGATGGCGTCCTAGTCAATGACCCGTACGGCGGCGGTACGCATTTGCCCGATATTACCCTCGTCACCCCGATCTTTGTGGAGGGCGTGAGCCGACCGGCCTTCTTTACGGCCAACCGCGCCCATCATGCCGACGTGGGTGGCATGACCCCAGGCTCTATGCCGCTGTCCACCGAGGTCTTTCAAGAGGGCATTCGTATTCCGCCGATCAAAATCATGGTTGATGGCCGGGTGCACCATGATCTTCTGCAACTGATCCTGGCCAACGTGCGGACACCGCGCGAGCGGGAGGGGGACCTGACAGCGCAGATTGCCGCGAATCGCACGGGCGAGCGTCGCTTGCGGGAAGTCATCGCCAAGTATGGGCTCCAAGAGGTGTTGCGCTATAGTGCTGAGTTGCAGCGCTACTCCGAGCGTATGACCCGCCACGTCATCGCCGATATTCCCGATGGGGAGTACCAGTTCGAGGATTATATGGACGACGACGGGATCACCTCGGCGTCCGTCAAGCTCCATGTGACTATACGGGTGCGTGGGCAGGAGATAGAGGTCGATTTTCGTGGCTCGGACCCGCAGGTGAGGGGGAGTGTCAACGCCAACTTCGCCATCACTATGTCGGCGGTGTATTACTGCATTCGCACCCTGGCCCAGGAGCAATTTCCGTTCAACTTTGGTTGTATGGCCCCTGTTAAAATCATCGCCGACCCCGGCGGTGTGGTCAATTGCACCTTTCCGAGCGCCGTGGCTGGTGGCAATGTCGAGACCTCCCAGCGCATCGTCGATGTGGTCCTGGGGGCCTTGCATCAGGCGCGGCCCGATCGGGTCGCCGCGGCCTGCAGTGGTACCATGAACAACGTCACGGTGGGTGGCTATGACCCGCGGCGTTGTGAGCATTACACTTACTATGAGACCATCGCTGGTGGCACAGGCGGCCGGCCTGGTCTGCCGGGTATGCACGCTACCCATTCACACATGACGAACACCCTGAACACACCCATCGAGGCTCTGGAACACGCCTTTCCTTTCCGGGTCACGCAGTACACTATTCGCCATGGCTCTGGTGGCAAGGGACAATACCCCGGTGGCGATGGCATCGTCCGTGAAATCGAATTTCTCGGCGACGCGCAAGTGACGATGCTTTCGGAGCGGCGTAAGTTACAGCCCTACGGCCTTGCTGGCGGTGCGCCGGCCAAAAGCGGTGAGAATACGCTGCTGCACCATAACCGGCGCCGTCGGCTACCATCGAAATTTAACATGCGTGTCGAAGCTGGTGACCGTCTGCGTATTGCGACCCCTGGTGGAGGCGGTTATGGGGCGCTGCAGGAGTAAAAGGAGACCTCATGTGCAACTCCTCGTGAGGTGATCTCCTGGACGTACCAGCCTGTACAATAGTGAGTGCGCTATCAACACTATGCTAGCGGCACGAGGCCGATGGCGCATGACCGCGGATGAGGCCGACGTGCGGCTCATAGGTCACCGTCACACATTCCGGTACGTCTGCATGAGGGTAGGATGGGCGAGGATATCCGTCATGCTCCCGGCATACCGTGCTGCGCCAGGGCGATCGCCAGTTCCAGCCGTTTCACGTCGCCATAGGG
>JBMDXC010000077.1:0-14578 GCA_048594805.1 Candidatus Entotheonellaceae bacterium
GCAGGGTCGGCATGGACGACCGTGAGACGGTGAATCAGTCCGTCGTCGTGCAGAATGTCCACACAACACCAGTCCGCCAGCGTTGGGACAATCAGGTGGGCGAGCTGCTCGAGCTGCATGGCAGGGTCGAGCGACGACGCCAGGAGCGCACTGGCCTCGGCGAGAAACTGCCGGGTCTTCTCGGCCTGCTTGCGTGCCGTAATGTCGCGGGCGATCTTCGAGGCTCCAATGATCTGGCCAGTACTACCTCGGATCGGCGAGATGGTGAGGGAGACATCCAGTCGGGTACCATCCTTGTGCAGCCGTTGGGTCTCGTAATGGTCGATGCGTTCCCCACGCTGCAGGCGTTCGAGCAGATGGGGGAGATCATCGGACAAGTCGGGCGGCACCAGGAGGGCAAGTGGCTGGTCGATGACTTCTTCTGTGGTGTAGCCATAGAGCCGTTCCGCGCCTCGGTTCCAGTTGGTGATGATCCCCTCCAGGGTATGACCAATGATCGCGTCATCCGAGGAGTCGACAATGGCCGCCAGGCGCTCCCGGGTTTCTTCCTCCCGTTTGCGCTCCGTGATGTCGCGGGTGAAGCAGCGGGTATGGATGAACTGGCCCTGCTCCCACAGCACGTTAGCATTGATTAGGACATGCTTGAGCGTGCCATTCTTGCAGACCAGCTGGGCTTCGTAGTCCTGGAGTTCTTCGCCGGCATGTAACCGCCGCAGGATATCGGCAATCACGTGCTGGTCCGCGTGGAACTCGGCAACACGGTGCCCGAGATATTCGTCACGCGTATAGCCGAGCAGGCGTAATTCGGCTGCATTCACACGCAGGATAGTGCCGTCCGGGCCGGCCCAGTGCAGTGCCATTGGGGCATGGTCAAAGAAGTCGGCAAGCTCCTGTTCGCTGCGGCGCAGGGTCTGCGCGAGGGCTTGGCGTTCCGCCATCTCGGCGTCGAGCACGTGCGCCTGCTGCTGGAGCTGTGCAATAGTCCGCAGGCGCTCGTCGGGACTTGTCAGCGCTGTGTAGCTCTCTGCCGGGATAACGCGGGAGTGCGCCGCACAGATCCTGAGGAACGGCTGCGTGTGTGCTTCCTTGACAAAGTCGCGCATGGGATATGCACACAGCAGCAGGAACTCATGGGTCTCGGTGAGATCGTGCCAGAGCGCCTCGAGCCGGAGCGCAGCGTCCTCGTGCCCCGCCGCCCACAGGAGTGCCACCATCTCGCCAAAGACGTGCATGCGCGGATACCGACTCCCAACACGGGCGATGATATCCCCCACCACGTCAGCAAAGCGCTGTGCATCTGGCCAGTCGTCGACCATGAACTGCGCCAGGGTGTCGGCCGCATCCAGGGTGATGTACTGTCCCTGCACACACACAGCGGCGAGATCCACCCCGTAGGCGTGAAGCCGTGCCTCCAGCTGTTCCCGATGGGGTGGTGTGGCGATAACGACGGCCGCCTCCCCCGCCGCCAGCCCGGTACTTACGAAGCGACTTACCGCCTCGACCAGGTATGCATCCGTTTCATACACCAAAATCATATGGTTAGATGTCCCCAGGTCACCCCAGTCTGTCGGCAGCATGCCGGCCTCACAACTCCCATGCTGGGCCGCGTTCTGTGACCCATATTGCGCCGCTCGACCCGTGCTGACCAACGCCGCGCCCGGGACGATGTGTGTGCTCATGGTCGGCTCTCCTTTCATGCGCCAATGAATATCCAGCCTGATCTCTCATACTGAGAAGGTCTCTCTCGCACTGAGAGAGCACACATACTGCGCCGCAGCGACCAGCCCCACTGCACGTGCCCCAGCCTCTCCTCAGAGACCGCGGAGGGGGCCGGCAGCTGTCCCTGTGGCATAGTCTTTGCTAGTTCTCTGTCAGGAAAAGGCTAACAAACGTGTTTCTTCATTACGGGTGCCTTGACCGCCATGGATACTCCACGTGCCGCCGCAGCGATTGCACAGTTTCTGAGCCTGATCCGCACCTGCCCCAACGCGGCGGCCGTAACACTGCTGAGCCAGAGCATCAATGTGTGGCTCGCCTATTACCCGAGCCTCCAGACGGTGCTTGGTGGCTATAGCCCCTCCATCATTGCCTTCATCCAGGGGCAGTTTTATGCCTTTGCCCGGGCTATACTCGACGCGATTACGGCTACCTTCTGTGGCTTTTTTGGGCTCCCCTGGACCGGTACAGAGGTCTCCCATGCCCATCTGACCAATGAGTTTCCCCGCCTGTGTGCGATGTACCACTTCCATGGTGACCCTCATGGTCTCCTCACCCAAATGCGTGATCTGCATGCTTGTATTATTGCGCGTCAGAACACAAATACTCCACAGAGTGCTGCTACCAGCTCCAGAGACACCCTCACAGATCTCCTGATCCGTCTCGATCGCTACATTGTGGCGATATGTGAGTTCTTGAGCGAGAATCTCGAGCACTCTGTGCTACATGTCACTTCTCACCAGGCATAGAGATCAGGCATAGAGATACTGTGGCACACCTGGGGAGGAGACGTAATCTAGCAAGCCCCCTCAGCCCGCGAGTGTGACCCCGAGCAGACGCCCGATAGCATAGGTCACCCCTGCCGCCACGGCACCAAAGAGCAGTTGCCGGAGCCCAGTGGCGAGGACGCTCCGACCTGTGAAGAGCGTGATCGCCGCGCCAACCAGAAAGAGAGCAAGGGCGCTGACCAGTAGACTGACGATGACTGCGCTTGTACCGGTCAGGAAAAGAAAGGACGCCACTGGCACCAGTGCGCCCCCCGCAAACAGGACAAACGACGTGCCTGCCGCAGCCCACGCCGATCCCCCGAGTTCCTGAGGATCAATGCCCAGTTCCTCGCGCGCCAGCGCATCCAAGGCGCTGTCCTTATCGGCCATGAGCTTGGCTGCGATGGCTTTGGCCTCGTCTTCAGTAAGACCCTTGGCTTCGTAGATCAGGGCCAGCTCTTGCTGCTCCTCCTCCGGGATCGTCTCAATCTCCTCTGCCTCGATCGCAAGCTGACGCTGGTTGAGTTCGCGGGCACTCTGAACCGAGAGCCACTCGCCCATCGCCATAGAGCAGGCGCCAGCGATCAGCCCCGCCAGGCCGGTGACCAGGATCGTCTGCCCCGAGAGCTCGGCGCCCGCTACCCCCATAACCAGGCTGAGATTGGAGACAAGGCCGTCGTTCGCTCCGAGCACGGCAGCGCGCAGCGCATTCCCGCCAATGGCCCGATGACGTCCTTCAAACCGGGCAAGCGCATTGCCTTTAAGCCCGGTCTTGCCGACCATGGCGCTGAGGAGGCGGGCGTGGGAGCGCTCATCGACGGGGAGTGTCGTGTTCTGCGCTTCAGGCTGGCGATCATACATGTGGCGATCCACGCGCTCGGTCGCGGCGATGGTCGGCAGCACCCACTGCGGCCCCAAGCGCCTGGCCAACCAGATGAGCACGCGGGCCCGCCAGCTGGGCTGCGGTGGCGGTACCGACTCCCCAGCCGCCCGTAGGTGGCGTTCCCAGAACCGGGCATGCCTTTCCTCCACTGTGGCCAGACGCTCGTAGATCTGTGACAGTTGCTGCTGCGGCTCGAGCGCGGCTAAGGTGCGGTAGAGAGCCGCACTGTTAATCTCGTCTTGCCGGTTTTCTCGATAGCGAGCAACATCATCTTTTTTCGGGAGCATGTTTCCTCCTATTTTCCATCAAGGATAACATACATCCGGTCAGGCCTCGCTGATGTGCTCACTCAGCATCGCCTGACGCTTGGCTGCCAGTGCCTGCATCAGGGCGTCATAGGGCTCAATAAACTTCTGCACGCCCTCGTTTTGCAGCTGCCAGGTGACACAGTGGAAGTCGATGCCTACGCCTTCGAGATCGCGCAGGATACGGTGCGCCTCTTCCAGATCTGCCTCAATGGTATTGGCCACGACCTTCCCATGGTCTGCAAAGGCGGCGATGGTTTCCGCCGGCATGGTATTGACCGTGTGCGGCCCAATCAGCGGCTCAACATACCGGGTGTCGTGATACAGGGGGTTTTTGGTGCTCGTGCTCGCCCACAGCGGACGCTGAACCCGCGCGCCTTGCGCCTCCATGGCCTGCCAGCGTGCGCTCCCAAAGAGGCGTTTAAAACTTTGATAGGCTAGCTTGGCATTGGCAATAGCGACCTTGCCTAAGAGCTGCTCGCAGCGTGCCACATTCTCATTGGGCAGACCCGGGCGGAGACGATGCTGAAGCAACTGATCAACGAGCACGTCAATGCGGCTCAGGAAGAAGCTGGCCACCGACGCCACATTATTGACCGGCTTACCCTCGGCGAGGCGCCGTTCCAAAGCGCGTATATAGGCCTGCGCCACGTTTTCATAGTCCTTGAGCGCAAAGAGCAGTGTGATGTTAACAGGGACTCCCTCGTACAACATCTCCTCAATGGCAGGAATGCCCGCTGGTGTGCCAGGAATTTTGATGAACACGTTGGGGCGATCGACGGCGCTAAATAACCGACGCGCCTCCTGCATGGTGCCAAGCGTATCGTGGGCAAGATACGGCGAGACCTCTAGACTCACAAAGCCATCGACCCCGGCAGAGGCGTCGTACACCGGTCGTAAGATGTCACAGGCGTCTTGCACGTCCGTGACCACGAGGTGTTCATAGATAGCCGCGGTCTCTCTCCCCTCCCCCGCCAGCTGCTTGATTTGTGTGTCATACGCCGAGCTCCCCACAATGGCCTTATGGAACGTGGCCGGGTTGGACGTGACGCCGCGCAGGCCGTGCTCGGTCACGCGCGTGTGCAACTCACCATCGGTGATCATATCGCGCGTCAAGTTATCGAGCCAGTAGCTCTGTCCGCATGCCATCAATGGGAGCAATGGGTTCATCGTCATGGTGTTGCGCCCTCCTACGCCTTGTGGGGCAAACGTGGTGTGGACTCCATAAGAGTGTGACTTCCTCAGGCTGTGCCTGGCTAGCGTGAGGCCACGTCCAGCATGCTAACGGCGGTATGCACAATGTCAGACGCGGTGAGCTGCAGCGAGCGCAGCACCTCATCCGGGGTTCGACCTGATTTGGGGATCTGGCGTACATACATCTGCGTGAGCGTGTATGCGCCGCCATGCATAGCGAGCGCATCAGCCACCGCCGAGCCAATGCTCGCCCCGTAGTTATCTTCCACCGTCAGTACCCGGCCATGGTTTTCCTGCGCTAGCTCCAGTATAGCCACATCATTAAAGGGAAGTGAATATAAATCTACAAGCGTTGCTTCGATGCCATGCTCCTTGAGTAAGGGAAGCGCCTTTCGGGCCTCATGAACCATATAGCCTGCAGCCACGATGCAGAGGTCATGGCCCTCAGCCAGGACGTGATACCCGCCAAGCGGGAACGCCGTGGCGTCGTTGTACAGGAAAGGCACATCGGGCCGCAGCGTCCGTAGATAACACGGTCCCTCGTGTGCTGCCATGGCCACAGTGAGCGCGTAGGCCGCATAGGCATCAGCCGGCTGCAGCAGGTAAAGGAGCGGTTTCCCCTCATGGGTACGGACTGTGGTCAAGGCCCGGAAGAAAGCCACGTCCGGCAACGCCATCTGGCTTGGTCCATCAGCTGCCAGGCTCACCCCTACATGCGATCCAATAAGTTTCAGATTGAACCGACCAATAAGGCCCATATCTAGCTGATCATAGCCTCGCACCAGAAATTTGCCAAAGGTCGAGACAAACGGCAGCTTACCGCCTGCGGCGAGCCCTGCCGCGCATGACAGCATGTTTTGCTCAGCAATGCGACACTCGAAAAAGCGCTCCCGCAGTGCTTCATCCTGCAAAAAAGTTTCGGAGTATGTGGAGTTGCGCACGTCCGCATCCAGCGCGACCACATTCGCATAGGCATGCCCCAGAGCCCGTAAGGCTATGCCATAGGCACGACGCGGAGCCATCGCGCCTTTGTCCAGCATTCCCTCCTGCCCGCAGCGCTGTAAGGCCTCACGGAAACTGGGGACCTCTTGAGCAGGTTGTAATCGTGGAACCTCCACCTCAGGGACAGGTAGGCGCCGCAGGTCGCCCTTGGTCAAGGCGGCTCCCAGGTGCTGGGCCATGGCGTCGAGTGCCTCCAGAGCCTGGGCTTTCTCCGCCTCTGTTGCTGGCTTCCCATGGCTGTTGCTACCCAGCACTGAGGTAAACCCCCAGCCTTTGACGGTCAGGGCTACAATGGCAAAGGGTTTCGCACTGGGATTATCTGCATGCGATGCGTGCACCTCCAGAGCGCGCTGGATCTCGCGAGGGTTATGGCCGTCGATCACGCGCACGGTCATACCAGCGGCGCGGAGCTTGGCAGCAGTGATGTCCGGGGCCTGTTGCGGGCTCACTGCGTCGGACTGCCCATAGGCATTACAATTGAAGATTGGGCAGACGGCGGTCAGGTGATAGTCCATCAGAAAATCGACGGCCTCCCAGACCTGGCCTTCGCGGCTCTCGCCATCGCCAATGAGACAGAAAATACGCCTGTCCAGGCCATCTAACCGGGCCGCGAGTGCCAGGCCATTGGCAATCGACAGTCCCTGCCCAAGCGACCCGGTGGCCGCCGGGAAGAACGGAAAACCTTCCGCTGGGTTGGGATGGCCATCAATTTCGCTGTCGATAGCTCGCAAGCGTAGCGTATCGTCCCGTGTCATCGGTCGCCGGTGCTCCGGGTCTTTGCCAATGGCCAGCTCCAGATCAGCCGCCGCGGCATAGACGATAGGGCAAGCATGCCCCTCAGACAGTACGAGGCGATCCGCTTTCGGATGATCTGGGTATGCCGGATCATACCGCATGTGGGTATACATCAGCACGGTAACCAGGTGTGCCAGGCTTGCCGCAGACGTAGGGTGGCCTGAGCCGGCCGCAGTCGTCATTTCAAGTGCTAACTTAATTAGGTCAATTGCCTTAGCGTGTACTGAGGCTACAAAAGCCATCGTCTCTCCTCCTCGCTTGCCAGGCCGCGGGTGCGGTCGCTCAGGTTACTTGCTGGAACAGCCGTACGATCAAGCCCCTGGCCAGAACAAGCTTAGAGGTGTTCATGGCCATTGGTTTGGCAGCGACCAGGGTGTTAGCCTTGTTGATCTGTTCTACTGTCAGGGGGCTGCCCTTCATAGCCGCTGCCACAGCGGTGGCACGGGACATCCCCCCTTGACTTTGAGAGTGCCAGGGCGGACGGTTTACCCCTTTCCTAGGGACCTTGTAGCCGCCTGGCCGTCGTGCCAGAAGGTAGCACTACAGGCTATCTTAGAGCGGCCGAGCTTACCCTTTGTAAGAATTTTCGCGCAGAACCTCCCTCGCTCATGGTGGGAACAAGATCTGTAAGGCGTCATTTTACTCTTAAAAGAGCAATTCCCATGCCATCTGCTCCGGCGGTACAGCGCACTTCCTGGCCGGCGCCGCATGTGGTCGGAGGGGAGCGTTAGAGCCTATACATTAGGGCAACCGCCTAGGGCAGCCTCATGCAACCTCTGAGGGTTCGGCCATGCTGCCCTGCGCTCGCTCCTCGGGGAAAGGGAGCTATGAGTCCTGCATGTATCTGTCAACATGAGAGAGCTTGGCTTCTCAAAATGAAAGGCATAGTTATTATGCTTATACCACAGGCCGGAAGGTCAGGGTCCGGATCGTTAACTCCGTATGCTCCGCCACACGCCGTGGCGGATGCACAAACAGCCGTTCAATCGCTTCCTGCTCACCGCTGAGCCGCACACCGAAATCGAGCTCATAAGTCACCTGCGTCCGTTGCGCCACGCGGGGGACAGTCTGGATACGGAGTTCGCGGTTGATCGGAATGCTGTCGACACCATTATTTGGCGCGGTGAGGGTCTTCTCAAACGATTGGCGGAGTTCTACTACTACCTCCTGGGGACGCGGTTCAATCAGAGGCAAGGAGGCGACCAGATCACGTGGTGCCACAGGCTCAGCGTGGGCCGTGCGCTCAACCAGGAGCGTCCGCATGGACTCAAGCACCGCCCCGCGTTCCTGGGGTGAGAGCGCCTCCTCGTGCGCGCTCACCCAGTCATAGGTGCGCGCAAACAAAAGTTCCACTTGCTCGTCCGCGGTGCGGAATGCTTCTGTCTGGAGAAAATCTTCGGCAAAAAATTTCGCGATCTCTGCTTTGCCACCCTGCGGATCAGTCATGAGAACATCGTAGGTAGAGGGGTCATCCGCAAAGCGGATCAAGGCGAATTTCTGCACCTTCTCTGTTGATAACTTGGGCATGAGCCCATCACGGGCCGTCAAAATCGTCTGCACGCCATCCGTGCCATACGGTTGGATCTGCCGCTGCAGAGCGGATTCCAAATCCACCTTGATGAGGAAGAGCCACGGCTCCAGCACTGGCTGCGGAGCGGTGCCCTGAAACAGTCCCACCAACAGATCCCCGGGGGTTATAGTGCCTGGATGTGGGCGGGAACCATTCTGCGGCGACTGCCGCATCACGTCAAAAAGACGTGTGGCAATAGCCTGGGAAGCGGCGAGGAAATCGGACGTCTCGACCTGCCCATGCCGATGCCGGCTGGCGAGCATCTGCTGGTAGGCCTGCAACACCACGGACTCGGGCCGAAAGCGGCCATGGCGCTTGCGCCTGAACTGCGGCTTGAGGAGGGCCAGCAGATACCTATGGAGGCTGGCGCGCAAGGTATCTGGCAGCGGTGTGAGTGCCTGTGAGCATTGAACGGCTGGGAGGCGGTTGTCGAGTACGTGGATCACAAAACAGTCCTGGACGGCGATATCGGTAACAGTTTCCATGTGGCTCCCCTTGCGCAAACGACGCGAGGACGTGACCTACGCCCCCTGTGTGGCCGGCGTGTCCCCGATAGGCAGGCTTCGCTCCATTGTTCCGGTGCGCACGAGTGTAGCACACTCGTGCGTCAAGCAGAACTTCATATATGCTCTACTAACGCAGAACGTCTAGGTCAGTCCATAACCATCTAAACGAGACGCAATATCACCCTTAAAGGCTGTCCAGCAACTCTGATAAGCCGCTGCTTGAGCTACGCAAGCTTAACTTCAGCGGCAATCTGTGCTTCCGTAAGCTGTTCAGTCTGCTCAGGATGCGACATGAACCGCTGAGTGATTCTCCTTACTGTATCCTGTATCTGCCGCGTCTTCTCCTTAAGGATGGCAATGATATTCAGCAAGGATGGCAATGATATTCAGCACGTCTGCACGATACTGCGCTGGCGGCACCACCGACGCGGTGACCGTCAGCAGGCCTGAAGAGGTGTACGGGAAGAAGAGCACAATATATCGCCTGCCCGCTTGTTCCGGCTACGCGGGGATGAACCCTGCCGCGGTCGTCATGTTTGCGCATGAAGTCACGGCGCCGCAGGCGGTGTATAGGCAGGCGAAGCACTGCCCATGAGGAACGAGCCTAGGGGTGTCGCGTGATGCACGACACCATGTGAGAGTCGTCACGAGAAACATAGGAGGATCCTCACAGCCGGGGCGCTGGAGAAGGGGTATTGTCTTGCGCTAGAGCATATGGATGGCAAAGCTCCGCTTTGAGAGTGTATGCAACACGAGCAGAGACCAGAGCCTATGAAAACACAAATCTTACAGCGTCCGGTCTACAGCAACGAGCAGCACATGGCGACGCTGTGCTGCCCCCAGTGTGGTCGAACCAAAGTGGCGGATGTCGCCAAGTATCAGGATGCGCCTCGCCCGCCCAAAGTCAAATGTCCGTGTGGACATCGTTTTCGGGTCCCCATCGCTACACCCTTGTCCTCCCGCTATCGCTGTCCGCAGTGTGAGGGGAAAGGGTACCGTATCATTGCGCAGGGGAAAAAAGTATCGGTCTCTGCGGAGGGGTACTCCTATCACACCCTGCAAAGCAGAGAGCCGTGCACCGTGTGTGGTGGCCTCGGGGTGCACTATCCAGCAGCCAAACGTGGAGGATGCCCTGCAGTCTTCCTGACTACCCTGGAATACCTCGCCGAAACGACTTTGATGTGCATCGATTGGTTTACTAAGCAGGTCGGTGTAGACGGATCGTCTCTGCGTACCTGGCTCGAAATGGACATCTGCGCCTTGGGGAAGCGGTAACCCTGCATGATAGGCCATCGCAGAAAAAAATCCGTTCCCTGTCGCACACAAAACGCCCGAGGTTATTGATGTGGAGGGGAAACTTCCCTGCCCCGTGGAGACAGCTGACCACACATCAGCTCGCCAGGGGGCGCAGACACCTCCTTCAGCGTAGCTGCAAAAGCCACATGCCCAAGAAAAAGGGCACAGCCCCGAGCTGCGCTCTGTCGTACAATGACCTTGCCTGCGACTAGGGCGGAAAAGGACCGGGATGATTGTCTACACGAGGAGATCAGGCTTCTAACATCAGGCCGCTTCACAGGACTCTCTGTATAAAGAAGAGGTCCTGGTGTATCCAAGCGCACAGGCACGGTGTGAGCGCACGTACACCAACGTATCATCAGTGTAGATATAATAAAGTCAAGGGCGGTTTGATGTAATCTGCTCTCACAAGAGGGTAAACACCATGCAACGTACTAAAACGCTTCTCCGCGTGTTTGCTGTTGGCGCTGTTTGCGGTCTCGCAACTCTTGCCCTGCCGCTCGCGGCACATGCAGGGGTTCGGGTATCTATCGGTATTGGGGTACCAGTGTACCCCACGCCGGTCGTCGTGTACCCTGCACCCGTAGTCGTGCCAAGCCCTCCCGTGGTGGTAGCCCTGCCTCCTGTGGTATACGGGTCTGGGCCAGTCTTGGTGAAAGGCCCCTATGGACACCGGCATCGCCACTGGAGACACCATCACCACGCTCACCGCTGGTAACGAGATCGAGCGTGGGGGACACCTTCCTGATCGCGTTGACCAGGAAGGGCTTGTTATTGCCCAAGCGGATGATACAGCGGTGCGTTGCATCTCAGGAGATCGCTGCTTCTATTCCTCTCTATCCAGCCCATACCTAGGGTATGATCTCGACGAGCGGCAGAGAATGAAGGATGTATATTATCCTGCCCGGATCATTATTAAGCCAGGCCCTCTACCATGGAGGAAGGAGATGCGTGCACGCCTATTGTGTCTGGATCTGCTAGTGGCAGGTGTCTTGGGGCTCATCGCGACCGCGGTCGCCAAGGTGCCGCCCCCATCCGGAACACTCACCATCGCCACCACCTCCGTTGCGGTAGGGATTGGCGTCAATTGGGGCACTGGCGTTCTCACCACCAACGGCCAGCGCTACCCGTTTGCCATCCAGGGGCTCGAAGTCGGCGGTGTGGGGGTGTCCAAGGTCCAGGCGGTCGGGCAAGTCTATCACCTGCGGAAGGTGGAAGACTTTATCGGCACCTATGTGGCGGTGGGAGCCGATGCAGCGGTGGGAGGAGGGGCCGGGATCCTGACGATGCGGAATCACCATGGCGTCGTCATCAATCTCCAGTCGGTGCAGCAGGGGTTCAAACTGACCGCCGGGGTCGAAGGAATCACAATAATGTGGAAGGGGAGGCGTGGCCGCCTCTGAGCGATACCCTCCTGAAGATCGTGACCCTTCATACCGATACGTGCAGAGATCCGTCTCCGCGGCAGAGCGCACGCCGGCCATGGGACCCCCGGGCCTGTCTCCGCTTGGCCGTCACCTTGCGAGCGGACTAGGCCACCGCCGATGGGCGGGGTGGCTGGGGTAGTCCGCGACCTCTCCCTCCAGGGCATGTATATTGACAGCGCCTTGTGCCATTTCGTGCCCGAGGTGGCACCCGGCACACTACTGACAGGGGCCCTCGTGTTACCGTCAGGGCGGCCGTGTAAACGGTGTGCCATCGTCATCCATGGCGGTCGCCGCGGGTGTGGCGTGTAGTCTCTGCAGGGGCCTCTCCGATCGCTTGCCCATCTTGCACACTATGGGTTCTCCCTAGAGGCAGAGGACGACCTGTAAGTAGGATGGCGCTCACACGAGGCAGGGCACGCACGGAGCGAAGTCATCCACTCTCGAGACTGAGCTAGGACCCGCGGGCAGAGTCACAAGCGTACGAAGGCTGTGCGGGCCTTATAGGCCCGGCGTACGCCATTGCGGCTTCAGGGTTACATCTTGAAAGGCCCATGCGGCATATAACAGCAATCCGCGGCTGGTTTCGGCAGCATGCAGTATCAGCACTATGGTCCAAGCGCCTCTACTACTGCGATGCATGTGCATTGCCGCAGCACCGGTGTAGGATGCCATGGAGCACAACGTGCCGCGTCGTTATGCCCAACCTCCTCTGACGCCCCAGCACACATAGTGATCTCCTCCCCCGATCGTGCGAGCGTGTGCGAGCGCTCGGAAGGAGGAGATGGGAGAGACCTCCCAGGCTGAGAGGTGTTAATCCTCCCTATTGCTGAAATCCAACGGTGGTACTGTGGACATGTGCCGACGCGCGGGCTGTTCGAGTTGGCGCATGCGCCATCCCAACATGATTAACACTGTGCCCCCACACAGGAGCAGACTGGCAACAAAGTAGGCCAGTAATTCTGGCCAGATGACCATGGCAAGCGCTGCACAGATCAAGCCGAGCCCTGGCGCCATGAGGCGCCACCCAAGGCCACGGGCGCCATGCCTGGTATGGCGTTGACCATACACCTGCGTCGGAATGAAAATAGAGAATCCTCTGAACATGAGTTTTGCTTCCTCCCGTTGTCTCATCAGTTTCAGCGGGGCGCCCCGCCGGCCCTAATCGAAATCAAAGAACTCGCTCAGGAATGATTTGCGCCGGTGTGGTCGGGAACGTTCGTCGTCGTCTCGCCAACGATCCGCGAGGCCCTCAGCCCGTTCCGTAGCGTGCCGCCGTCCGCCAAAGGCAGAGGGCACGGTGAGGGAACGCTCGATGAGCTTATCGAGTTCGCCCCGGTCTAACCAGACACCGCGGCACTGGGGACAATAATCTATCTCTATACCCTGGCGCTCCGTAATATGGAGGCCAGTGGCGCATACGGGACACTGCATAGCTACTTCCTCTGGCTCGTGTAGAAAGCCACAGCAGGCGAGGGACCGTCCCCACCCGCCCTGTGACATGAGAGAGCGTTGGAGGCATGGAGACCATAGCCCATATGGTGGGGGATGCATCTCGTAGCCGCCTCATAAAGGAAATGTACGAGTGCTATCAGCATTCGACAAATAGAAAATATTGTGCGGATCCATAGAAAAAAACGAATATCGCTGGTTCCCATGCGTGCCTTGGACTCGCCAGCACCTGCATGGCTCTCACGGCAGTGGGAGGGTCCCTATCAGCCCCTGCTACAGATGTTCAGGTTTGCTTTCGGAATCTACGCAGCCTGCTTGAGTTCGAAAGCGCTCTCTTTACAGTAAAGCCCAAAAAGACCTGGCACAATTTCCGGATGCGCCGCAAAATATGACAGAGCCTTGTCTCCCGAGACGACTACCGCAACAAATCCCTTGAAGTACTTGTTGTGGGTTGCCCGTTTTTTCGTCTTGTGCCAGAGATATGCAGCTGTATTCGGATACTCACAGGTGTATCCTCCCGTGCAGTTGTGACCGCCATGTCTCTCGAGACATACACCCGTGTGCTCACGGACGCCAGCCCTGAATTTCCAATTCATTTTCTGAACCTCTATAGAATATTCTCGGTCGTGCCTCAGTGAGGGCAAAATGTCTACCACCTCACGCCTAGTCCTCGTGCTGAATGACATACCCCCTGTCTGCGCAACGCCTTCCAATGTCTTGGTGATGTCGTCCGGCGAAACGCCCTTGGCGCTCAGATACAGCATCACGTCTTCTGCATCGTCCCCCAATAGATCCCGTCTATGAAATAATTATGACCAGAGCGCAGGACATGGATCGTGTGCATGGGGCACTCCTCCCATCGGCATAGGGATCAATATTTTTCCATGTTGGCTGTGGTAGTATGCCTAAATATAGGCTTATTTTCAAGATATTGACAAGAAAATTCGTTCCCTTTATATTCTTGCTCGCTTGTGTTGCTCCTTCACAGTTGTCTCCTCGGAAGCCCTGATTCGTCTCTGGCATAGCAGGTACGAGCGCTGACGGGAATCAGGGCTTCGGCATCCCTCACAGCGTAGGAGGGCGCTATGGTGTACCAACTCCTTGACCTTGTCATCCGCCAGGTCCTGACCTGGGTTTTTACAGCGTTCGTAGGGGCTCTTTTCCCTCCGCCTGCTCCCAAGTTGGCATGGTCTTTCAGACGTCTCTGAGCCAAATCGTACAATGGTCTCCAATCAACTTTTATGCGAAACGAGACCTACAATATGGGTGTGCTGTTTTTATGGGCTTAAAAACAAAATAAAGATTTAGTGATCACGGATGGTATGTTCATGTCTTCACGCCTTGCCACCTCTCGCGTATTCCCCACTGTCAGCATGATTTTCTGAGACAGGACATCAAGCTTTCACATGCCCTAACCGATAAAGGGAATAGGTCTCAAGCTTACTGAGCAATCACATCGCAACAGTCGAGCTAATCACAGTCTTGTGCAAAACTGCCTGCCGATCCCTCTCATAGCATACTATGAAGGAAAAGGGCTCATTCATCACTGGTGAGCCACGCGAACCAACGCATGTACATGCCTCAACTAATTGGGAAATGATGCGTTTTGCATATTCTGACCCACCGTTCGCTTATTTTGGAAACTTGTTTGAAGATTTGGAAGTTTAG
>JBMDXC010000770.1:0-19694 GCA_048594805.1 Candidatus Entotheonellaceae bacterium
ATTCGTGTGCCCATCCCACCACCCCATACGGGTAGCGTCCATGTCAAATTTTTGCCGCGCACGGCAGACGACTACGCCACCGTGGGCGTCGCTGCTACTGTCCAGGTGGATCCTGCCACCGGAACCTGTCAGGACTGTCGCATTGCTCTTGGGAGTGTGGGCTCGACGCCACTGCGTGCGCAGCAGGCGGAAGCGGTCGTGCGCGGTCAGCGCTTAACGCCCGAGTTGCTCCGCGAAGCGGGCGCCGTGGCGCAACAGCAGACCGATCCCATTAGCGATACGCGTGGCTCTGCTGACTATAAGCGTGCCATGGCCGGCGTGTTTGTGCGGCGTGCCCTGGAACAAGCCTGGCAGCAAGCTCTGACGACCCCGTCTTAGCTCCCTCTCCCGCCGGGAGAGGGAATACTTTCTAGACGAGCTCTACGAGCTTCATCTGGCGCTCTCGCCATAGTTACTCAGGGTTGGTGAGGAGATAACGTCCATGCGCAGATCGAGATTGGGCCAGGATGGCGAGAATGTGTTCCAGATTGTCAGGGGGAAACGCACTGAGGCTCAGGCCAAGGGCGTGAAGCTGATAGATCTGTCTATCGGCGAGCCGCGCGGGCCAGCCCTGCTCAGCGCCAGACAGGCCGCGGCAGCAGCGGTCATGAGTGAAGACGAGGCGATGCACGCCTATCAATACAATGCCAGCCCCGGGGTGCCGCATTTTGCCGAGAGGTTCATCCAGGCCCATGTGCACCGCGCCTTCTCTCCTGGAGAAGTGGATTACTTGCCTATTCCAGGTATCAAGCCCATACTGGGTCTGGTGCCCCTGGCCTGTGGCTGCGCCGAGCAGCGCCTCACCGTGGCGACAACGACCAGCCCGGGATATCCCACGCCGGCGGACTGGTGCGGTTATCATCCGCTCGTGGAGCACTATGCCCTGCCGCTGCACCCCGCCAATGCGTTCCGCTTTGCCCCCGCTGATATTGCTCCGGGCACCGACCTCATCATGATGAATTACCCGCACAATCCTTCGGGCCAGGTGGCGACCAGAGATTGGCTACACCAGCTCTGTGAGGTGTGTAGTGCACGCGACATCCGCCTGTGCAACGATGCCGCATATTATGTGCTCAGCTATGGTCCTGAGAGCGCTACCCTGTCCGAAATTGCCCCCGATTACCCAGAGCTGTCCTGGGCCGAGGCCTTCACGGCGGCTAAACTCATTGGCAACGGCACCGGCTGGCATATCGGTGCCATGGTCGGTTCGCCCGATTTTATCGGCGATCTCAAAGTAGTGAAGGGTAAAACCGACACTGGTTTTGTAGCGCCCATGGCCGCAGGCGTTGTGGCCACGTTTGAACACGATCAGGCCGGGATAGCGCGGTACCGTGATATGTACCGTTCTCGGCTCAGCCTGTTTAGCGGGCTGTTAACACGTCATGGGATGCGACTTGCCCTTGAGCCAGCGGCAGGCTTTTATACCCTGTGGCTGATACCCACACGTGCCTTCGGCACCCGGGTCGAAAGTGCCAAGCACTTCAATTTCATGATGATCGAGGAAACCGGCGTGGTCGGTGTGCACTTCCCTGGCTACATGCGCTACGCCGTCTGTGCGGATATCGCTGCCGTGGCCACAGAAATCGAAGCGGCATTCAAGCAGGCCCAGGCCTCATATTGAACTTCGGCCTCGGGCGTGTACTCCGCTGTACGACTCTCTCTTGCTGTTGATGTGTGCACATTGCGAGTATAGCTCTCGCGTGTCTGGCACATCACATGCAGTGTCCATGGCCACCAGCGCCAGCCCACAGAAAACCTGCATACCCAGGGACACGACTGCGGTATAATCGGCATATGCAGCAACCATGCGTCATGGGGAGCGCAGCACGCCACTGTGCTGTTCTCTCTGTGATGACCACTAATCGCTTGACATCCAGGGATCTACGGCCATGGAGCAGGAACCGAACGCCTCTCACTGGTGGCCCACATGCGGGGTGATGCTTGGGGCCCTCACCGTGTCGCTGACCCATGGTGTGCTGAATGTCGCCGTCCCGAACATGATGAGCAGTCTGGGGACCGACCTCGACCGCATCCAATGGGTGCAAACGGCCTTTCAGATTGCGCAGGCCGTCGTGATGCCAGCAGTGGGGTGGCTCGGGGCACGGCTCGGGACCAAAAACTTGTTCCTCCTCTCTACCCTCACGTTTGTCGCTGGCTCTGTCCTCTCAGGGCTGGCGTGGGACGTGTATTCCCTCATTGTTTTCCGTGTCCTCCAGGGCATCGGGAGTGGCCCCATCACCCCGCTGGGTATGAGCATCTTATATCGCGTCTTCCCACCCGACAAACGCGGTCTCGCCATGGGATTGTATAACTTTAGCTTCTCCTTTGGCCCGGCCATCGGTCCAGCTCTCGGTGGGCATCTCATTGAGGTCTTCAACTGGCAGGCGATTTTTTATATCAATGTGCCAGTCGGGTTGATCAGCGCCGGCATTGTCCTCTTCACGATGCCGCAGACCCAGGATCGGCAGGCTCGCCCCTTTGATGTTATGGGCGTCTGCAGCATGGCGAGTTTTGTCGTGCTGCTCTTATTAGCGCTGAGTGAAGGCCGGCGCTATGGCTGGGGGTCACAGATGATCGTCACGCTGCTGTGTATAGCCGGGGTCTCGCTGGTAGTCTTTGTCATCACTGAGATCAAAACCCCAGAGCCGTTTGTCGACCTCCGCCTCTATACCAATGTCCCCTTCGCCTTAGGATGCCTGATCGCCTTCTTAAATACTGTGGAATTTCGTGGCACCAGCTTTCTCATGCCGATCATGCTGCAGCGGATTTTCCACTACACTCCGTTTCAGGCTGGCCTGTTTTTTCTCCCACCAGCGCTGGTCATGGGCATCACCTCGATTGGCACCGGCCAGCTCTCGGACAAAATCCACCCCAAGTTCCTGCTCATTATAGGTCTTCTAGGGCTCACATACGTGTCATTCCAATTCTGCACGATCAATGTCTGGACCACGAGCAGTATGCTACTGGGGCTGACCATGCTGCGTCGGGGGGCCCAGGCGTTCTGCCATTCCCCTCTAACCTCGGCCACGCTGCGTGGGCTCCCTGAAGACGAGGTACGCATGGCCAGCGGTCTCTTCAACCTGCATCGCACGTTGGCAGGGACGGTCGGGGTTGCCCTCACGGCCACGCTCATGAATTATCGCGAGGACGTGCACACCCTGATCCTCTCTGAGCGCCAGGCACTTTATCCCCTGGGGACCCAGGCCGCCACCGAGACGATTCGCGACGTGTTGGTCCAGGATGGGCATACCAGAGAGGGGCTGGTCCAGATGACTACTGCGGTCATGCGACAAATGCTGGGGGAGGAAGCCGCGCTGGCTGGCTATCAAGACCTCTTCTTCATCTTTGCCGCCCTGACCCTGTTTTCCCTCCTGCCAGTGCTGCTGATGCGTGGTGGTAAGATGCGTGTAGCCAGCGCAGACGGTGCAGAGGCCCAGCACAGGGCCAAGAAGTCCTTGCGCAGCCCGCAGTAGACTGTCCCTCTTCAGGCTTTGTCCAGCCAGACACTGTGCATGTTGATGGCATTCACCGGGATCGGCTCGAAGCCCTTGACGTACTTGGCAAAAACCTTCTGCTCGTTCTCGTGCATGATGATCGCGCTCGGGACCTCCTCGATAAGGACTTTTATGGCGTCGTTGTAGTACTGCTTGCGCTTTTGCTGGTCAGGCTCCACCTGCGCCAGTTCGACCAGGCGATCGAACTCAGCGTTGATCCAGCGCCCAGCATTCCAGGTCTCCGTGGAGTGCAATTCCGGAAACAGGGTCTCGTCAGGGTCGAGGTCGGCGTCCCACTGGAGTTGCACCAGGTCCCACTGCCGCTCTTCCAGCCAGCGTTTGCGGAACACCGGGAAGTCGTTGAGGCTGATGTTGACCTTGATGTTGAGCTTGGCCAGTTGCGCCTGCAGGACTTCCGCCTGTCGCGGCTGGAAGCCGCTGTTGAGGCTCAAGAGCAGCACCTCAGTGCCGTTGGCATAGCGCGATTTTTTCAGGTAGGATTGCGCCAGCTCGAAGTCGTAGTACTGGCCCTCTTTCTTTTTGCCAAACTCCGGATCGTAGAACCCGGTCATGGGTGGCGAGATCGGTCCATAGGCAATGACGCCTTCGCCGAACTGCACCTGCTTGAGGATTTCCTCACGGTTGATGCCGTAGGTGACGGCCTTGCGTAGATTGATGTCGTTAAAAGGCTCCTTGGCGCAGTTAAAAGCAACGTTGCGCCAGTTGCCACCCACCAGCGTATAGACGTTCAGATTGGGATTCTTGCGCAGCAGGGCAACGAACTGCGGAATGGCGTTATTGATGCCATCGACTTCCCCCGTCTGCACTGCGGCGACCAGGGACGAGGGCTCGATGATGAATTTTATCTGCACTTTGTCCAGGTACGGTAAGGGTTTCCCATCTGCCCCCATCTCAAAGTAATTGGGGTTGCGTTCCAGCGCGATAAAATCAGCCTCTTTCCATTCCACAAGCTTGAAGGGTCCGGTGCCGACCGGGTGCCGTCCATAGTCTTTGCCCCACTGCTCGACGGCACGACGACTCACGATCGTGCCAGCGCGCCCGGTTGAGCCAGTAAAGGCAACACGCAGGAAGGGATAGGGCTTTTCGAAAGTGAGGCGCACGGTGTGGTCATCGAGGATCTCGATCTTTTCCAGTAGTTTTAATTTCCAGGCGTGGATGGGAGCCTGTTTGACGTCCTTGACGCGTTCGAGGTTCCACTGTATGTCCTGGGCGGTGCAAGGGTCGCCGTTGTGGAAGGTAACGCCTTTGTGGAAGCGAAAGACGTGCACGCGGTCGCCGACGATCTCCCACTCTTGAGCGAGGTCAGGGACGAATTTCACCTCCTTGCCGTCATAGGCGATCTTCAGGATGCCGCTATAGATGTTGTTGTGGATGGCAGTGGCAGCAATGCTGGTCGTATTGTGAGGATCGAGGGTATCGATATTGGTGAAGCTGCCGATCTTGATCGTGCCGCCGCGCTTGGGCTGTTGCGCATAGACCAGGGGTACAGTCGCGAATGGCATGGCCTGGAGTGCGGCGAAGCCGGCTCCGGACCAGGCAAGGGTCTTGAGTACGGCACGCCGACTGAGAGCGACACGTAGTTGCTCGTTGACAACGGCGAATCCATCATGGCTCTGGCGCATACGTCAGCCCTCCTCAGGCGTGGAGATAACATGCTACGGCCCGTTCCGCGTCCACTGCCCGCAGTGCCGGTGCGGCCTGACGGCAGCGGTCCATACGATACGGACAGCGGTCATAAAACCGACACCCCGTCGGCACATCGATGGGGTTGGGGAGTTCCCCGGCGAGCAGGCGCTCGGTGTGATCGAACATGGAGACGCTGCCGTCGCCAATCCTGGGAATAGCCGCCAGGAGCGCCTGCGCATAGGGGTGCAGGGGATTGGCAAAGAGCGCTGCTGCCGGGCCGACCTCGACCAGTTGCCCGAGGTACATGACGGCAACGCGGTGGCTGATGAAGCGCACCACGCCGAGGTCGTGCGAGATGAAGAGGTAAGCCAGCCCCAGACGCTGGCGCAGTTCGACGAACAGGTTCAGGATTTGCGCCCGCACTGATACGTCCAGGGCCGATACTGCCTCGTCGGCCACGATCAGTTGCGGTTGCACGCCGAGGGCGCGGGCAATGCCAACGCGCTGGCGCTGTCCGCCGCTCATCTCGTGCGGGTAGCGCTCGGCGTACTCAGGACTCAACCCTACCATCTCCAGGACAGCGTTGACCTGGTGGCGCACTTCGTCGCGGCTGGCCAGACCGTGGACGAGCATCGGCTCGCCGATGCTCTGGCGTACTGTGAGACGCGGATTGAGCGACGAGTAGGGGTCTTGAAAGACGATCTGTACCTGGCGCCGGAAGGGTTGCAGTGCCGGGCCGTGCAGGGCAGTGATGTCCTGCCCGCCAAAGACGATGCGCCCAGAGGTAGGCTCGATAGCACGCAGAATGAGACGCCCCGTGGTGGTCTTGCCGCAGCCACTCTCCCCCACCAGCCCGAGCGTTTCTCCTGGCGCCATGGTAAAACTGACTCCATCCACGGCCCGCAGCACTGGCGTTTGCCGCTGTGGGAGCAAACGGTGCAGTGCTCTCGCTCGCAAGGGATAGTGCTTGGTGAGCTGCTGGACGTCCAGTAATGGCTGTTCCATGCCTACCTCAGTCCTCAGCCCTCGCCAGATGGCAAGCGACACGGTGCGCCTCGTCGAGGGCACGCAGGGCGGGCGCTTCGACGGCGCAGCGTGGCTCTGCGATAGGGCAGCGCGGGTGGAAGCGGCACCCCGAGGGCAGATCGCGCAGGCCCGGCATGACACCGGCAATCGTCCCCAGGCGCGCTGGGACCTGCTCAAGGGGTGGAATGCAGGCCATGAGACCGCGCGTATAGGGATGCGCCGGGGCGTGGAAAATCGTCGCCATAGGGGCCTCTTCAACAATCTTACCAGCGTACATCACCAGGACGCGACTACACATCTGCGAGATGATGCCCAGGTCGTGGGAGACGAGCAGCACCGCCATACCCAGTTCAGCCGCTAACTGTCGGAGAAGCGCCAAAATCTGTGCCTGGATGGTGACGTCCAGGGCCGTGGTGGGCTCATCGGCGATGAGCAGGCTGGGGGTACAGGCGATCCCCATGCCGATCATGGCGCGCTGGCACATGCCGCCGCTGAACTGGTGAGGGTAGTCTTGGGCCCGGCGCTCCGCCGAGGGGATGCCCACGTGGGTAAAAATCTCCCGTACTCGGTCGCGCAAGGTACGCCGCCGTGCTGGCAGGTGCAACGTCATCGCTTCGAGCAACTGCGCGCCAACGCGAAACACCGGGTTGAGTGAGGAGATAGGGTTCTGAAAGATCATGGCGATGTCTTTGCCGCGGATGTCAGCCAGTTCGGCCTCATCCAGGGCGAGCAGATCCCGCCCGCGGTAGAGGATCTCACCGCTGATGCGACCCGGCGGGCAGCGAATCAAACGCATGATGGCCTCGGCGGTGAGGGTTTTCCCGGCTCCGGACTCGCCCACCAGACCCACAATCTCACTGCGCGCCACGCCAAAACTCACGCCATCGACAGCGCGCACCACGCCGTCTTCGTTGTGAAAGGCAACCCCGAGGTTGCGAACTTCGAGGAGGGTCTCTGTCATGATTTTAGCTTCGGGTCCAGGACGTCCCGCAGCCCATCGCCAAAGAGGTTGAGTCCCACCACCGTGATCATCAGGGCAATGCCCGGGTACGTGGAAATATGCGGTGCCATGACGATAAAGTTACGCCCCTCGGCAATCATCGAGCCCCACACTGGCGTAGGCGGCGGTGGCCCGAGACCCAAAAAGCTCAGCCCGGACTCCGTGATGATGGCAGCCGAGACGCGCAGCGCCCCCTGCACGATAATCGGCGCCAACACATTGGGCAGGACATGGCGCCAGATAATCGCACGGTTACTGATCCCCGCCAGTCGAGCCGCCTCGATGTACGGCTCTTCCCGTACTGCCAGCACGTCACCTCGCGTCACGCGGGCAAACGGCGCAATGGATACGATGGCCACGGCAATGATGACGTTACGCACACCAAACCCCATCACCGCCATGAGCGCGATGGCCAGGATAAGGATGGGAAAGGCAAATAGCCCGTCCATGACGCGCATGATGATGGTGTCCGTCAGACCGCCATAGTACCCCGAGATCAGTCCCAGCGTCACCCCTACCGCCATCGCCAGCAGCACGGCCAGGATCCCGACCACGAGCGCGATGCGGGCGCCGTGGATGATGCGGCTCAGCATGTCGCGTCCAAAACTGTCCGTGCCCAGCCAGTGGTCAGCCGAGGGGCCTTCCATGGGCCTGGCGTAGTTCTGTAGCAGCGGATTATAGGGGGAGATGAGGTCGGCAAACAGCGCCATAAACACGATAGCGAGAAACACCACGAGCCCGAACACCGCCCCCTTGTTGCGGCAAAATCGCCGCCACAGACGCGCGTATGTGGACGTCTGTGCGTCGTGCCGCGCCACCCCCACAGCTTCGGCTGGCAACACGTCACCGTCCACGGTGTGCACTCCCCTCGCCTGCTCCACGCGTCACCCCCTCACTGCACCCGGATTTTCGGATGCAAAAAGGCGTAGGCCAGATCCACCAGCAAATTGACCCCCACCACAAAGACCACACCCAGCAGCACGGCGCCCTGCACGATCTGGTACTCGCGGTTGAGGATCGCCGCCACGGTGAGCCGGCCCAGACCAGGGATGGTAAAGACGGTTTCGGTGAGCACCGCTCCGCCCAGGAGTGTGCCGAACTGCAGACCGATAACCGTGACGACTGGGATCAGCGCGTTGCGCAGCGCGTGCTTGGCCACCAGCATGGTGTGCCGCACTCCCCTGGCGCGGGCCGCCTTGATGTAGTCCTGATCCAGCACTTCCAGCAGGCTCGAACGCGTGATGCGCGCCACCAACCCGGAGAAAAAGGTCCCCAGGGTGAGCGACGGCAACGTCAGCTTCCAGAGGCTTTCACCCAGATCGACCCAGGGGTGCACATACCCCATGATGGGGAACCAGCCGAGGTAGACGCCAAAAATCCAGATCAGGATGATGCCCTTCCAGAAGCTTGGCATGGAGTAGGCCATGATGGCAAAGCCCATGGACCCATAGTCCCAGACGGTATCCTTTTTGACTGCGGCGATGATCCCAGAGGGTAAGGCGATCAGCAGGCCGATGATGGTGGTGCCAATCACCAGGCATATAGTGGGCAGGAAAGCCTGCCAGAGGAGCACGCTGACGCGCTCGTGATTGAGGTAGGAGTAACCAAATTCGCCGCGCACGACGTTGCCCACCCAGACGAGATACTGCACCACAATGGGCCGATCGAGGCCGAGCTGACGACGCAACTCAGCCTCGGCTTCTTTGGAATACTCGCTCCCCATGATGATCTGGATCGGATCACCGGGAATCAGGCGCATGAGGGTGAAGACAATGATCGAGGCAATCGCCAATACCACCAGCGTCTGCCCGATGCGGCGCAGAATGAAGAACCCCATACACTGCCTCGTCGAGCCTGGCCACCGTCAGTGCGGCTACTCTGGGCGGATACGTGAGCACAAGCTAGCATGACTGGCATGCATGCTAGGCCAGGCGGGCACTGATGTCAAGCTTGCGGCGGTTATCCAGGTATGTAGGTGTCTTCCATGTCCTGGATACAACGTGCCCCCAGGATACTGCCAGGACTCGCCGATGCTCTCTTGGTGCGTGACAGGGATGACAGCGTGTCAGGGACAGCGTGTCCGGACACCTGACACAATGTCCCTCCGTCACCGGGTTGCTCGTCTTTGACCCACCTCACAGAGTCGCCCCGCCTCAAGGCTCTGAGGGGCTAGCGCGTGTGGCGTCAGCCAGGCCTCTGTGTGACTACCCGTCCTGCATGTTGGTCAGGGGCAGAGACAGTTCTCGGGGCCTCGTCTGCCTCTCCCTCTGGTGTGGGCATGATGTCAGAGGGGCGCGTTACCAACACCGCGCACGGGGCCAGGCGCACAACCTTCTCGGCCACGCTGCCCATGAGCACATGGCGCAGACCAGTCCGCCCATGCGTGCCCATAATGATCAAGTCAATGTGGGCCGTGCTGGCCGTATCAATGATGACCTGGAACGGCACGCCATGCACGATGGTGTAGTCACACGAGAGCCCGGCTGCCGTGACACGTTCGTGATAGGGTACCATGGCTTGGGTAATCTTGTCTTCCAGGTCTTGAAGAAAAGTATAGGGCATGGTCTCCACACTACCAACGACGAGCGGCTCAATGACATGCAGCAACGTCAGCTTTGCCTGCAGTTTCCTGGCTAACCTTATAGCATACTCCAGGGCGTAATCGGCATCAGCACTGAAATCGGTGGGAACGAGAAAATGTTGCGTTGGCATATGTCGTATCCTTTGTCCTATGACCTGGATGATTGCCCGTGTGTTGCGATTTTACTGCTCCCCCTACGCAACTGCTATGCCGCAAGAGATAACGGGAGGTCGCAACGAGAAGAGCGCGCCACGAGAGGCAGCGATCATACCTCATGGAGACTGACGACCACATTCCAGTCGTGTATGGTTCCCCGCCTCATAACCTGAGGCATTTCCCGCTGTGCTTCAGTGGTGCAGTATGCCGGGCGAGCAGTGCTTCGTGTATGTTCACGGCTAGGATGCTGGTACAGAGGAGGCACTGGCCTGCTGGAGGATGGCGACCACTTCGGCATCCGTGACCTGGGAGAAGTCCTCAAAAAATTGCCCGACCGCATAAAACTCCTCGGGTGCTTCCAGACACACCACCTCATCGGCTTCCTGCCCCATGCGCTCGAGGGTACGGGGCGGGGCCACGGCCACGGCTGCGATGAGCCGGGTGGGCTGCTTGCCCCGCACGGCCCGCAGGGCCGCGATCATGCTCGCTCCGGTCGCAATGCCGTCGTCCACCACAATGACCAGGCGGCCAGTCGGGCTGATCGGGGGGCGTATCGGCGTATACATCGCCCGACGGGTGCGCAAGGTCTCCAGCTGCGCGGCGGTCTCGGTGGCAAGATAGTCCGCACTGATCCCCAAAAGCTGGACATACGGGCCCAGGTACACCTGCCCGGTTTCATCGACAGCGCCAATCGCCAATTCCGGATGGCCCGGAGCCCCGAGTTTATGCACCAGCACCACGTCCAGCTCCCCCTCCAGGGCGTCCGCGATGATCCTGGCCATGGGGACGGCCCCGCGTGGAATGCCTAACACCAGCGGATGTTGCCCACGGTAGGCCACCAGGCGTTGCGCGAGGAACTGGGCAGCTTCTTCACGGTTGCGAAACGGCATACGTATCCCTTTCTCAGGTTCTGAGCACGCGGCTTTAGCTCTTTTTCGAGGTCACGGTCTCAAAATGCGTGACGGCTTGCTGTACCTGGGTGCTGTGGCACTGGGGGCACTGTACCTGGTGGGTATCGTGCTCCTGGAGGCTCAGATGCACTTCGAAGGTCCGGTCACAGGTACGACAATAATAATCATAGGTTGGCATACTCTCTCCTTCACGTGTGTGTATGGCCTTAGCGGGCGCACTCTACCTGAGGTGCTATGCAAAGACAGTGCCAGACACCCCAAGCGCTGAGGCCACGGCCCACAGGCAGGCTTGCAGACCGTCCGTGCCGGCACACCCTGTCGCCTATGCGGACACGATGTGGTGACAGGGTGTGCGCTCCGTGATGTTGCTCCCCGTGGTCTGAATACACCATGCAGGACGCCCAGAACATCCGTTGCGAGCGGTCGATCCTGCGCTGGCCGAAGAGCACACGATCACGCCAGACCTGCACGACGGGCAGCCTGCACGCGTACGCACCGTTCTGGAACAGCAAGGGGTGGATCAATCATCAGTATACTGTAATAAATTGAACTAAATAGTGAGTCGTTAATTTTATTCGGATTGTAAAATGAGACGCGATCACTCTGACTGCTGTGCCAGTCGGCTCTTGCGGAACCCATAAGTAAAGAAAATCACCAGCCCCAGGAGGAGCCAGAGCAGGAATCGCTGCCAGGCCGTCTGCGGAAGATTACTCATCAGGTAGGCGCATAGGAACCCACCGACGGCTGGAAGGACTGGGAACAGGGGGACCTGAAAGGGCCGGACGAGGTCTGGTTGTCCATACCGCAGCACCATGACCCCGGTGCACACGATGAAGAAGGCGAAGAGGGTCCCAATGGAGCACAGCTCCGCCACGACGCGCATCGGGAGCAGAGCGGAAGCGACGGCCACCGTGAGGCCTGTGAGGAGTGTCGTCCTATGCGGCGTGTGGTAGCGTTTGTGGAGCTGGGCTAAGGCAGGCGGCAGCAGGCCATCCCGCGCGATCGCCAAGAGAATCCGTGGTTGGCCCAGGAGCAGGACGAGGAGGACGCTGGTCATCCCGGCCATGGCCCCGAGGCTCACAAGGATGGACGCCCAAGGCATGTTCAGCTCATTGAGCACCAAGGCCACAGGATCAGGGACCCCGAGCTTGTGATAGGGGACGACGCCAGTCATAATCGCCGAGACGGCGATGTAGAGGAGCGTGGCGACGGCCAGCGAACCCATGATCCCGATGGGCATATCTCTCTGGGGATTTTGGGCTTCCTCCGCTGCTGTTGACACTGCGTCAAATCCGCCAAAAGCCACGAAGACAATAGCGGCCGCGGTCATCACCCCGCCAAACCCGAAGGGCATCAAGGGTGTCCAGTTTCCCGGCTGCACATACCAGGCAGCGAGGAGGATAAACAGCACGATCGCCGTGATCTTCACCATGACCATGATGCGGTTCAGGCGGGAGCTCTCCTTGATGCCACGGATGAGGAGCACGGTGAGGAGGGCGACAATCACGACGGCAGGCAGGTTCACAATGGCGCCGGTGGCAATAAAGCAGTGGAGCTGGGTGCTCCAGTCAATGGGGGCCTGGGAGAGCGCCGCAGGGAACCTGAGCCCCCAAGGCTGGAGGACGTTCTGGACGAGGTTGACGCAATAGGCTGACCAGCCGATCGCGACGAGGCAAGCGGCGACCATATACTCCAGGAGAAGGTCCCACCCGATGATCCACGCTGGCAGCTCGCCGAGCGTCGCGTAGCCGTAGGTATAGGCGGAACCGGCAACCGGGATCATAGCGGCCAGTTCCGCGTAGCAGAGGGCCGCACAGCTGCAGGCTACGGCGGCAATGGCGAAGGACAGCATAATCCCAGGACCAGCATGCTTCGCCGCCTCAATACCGGGGAGGATGAAGATGCCGACGCCGATGATGCCACCGATGCCGAGGGCAACGAGGTCCCAGACGGTGAGGACCCGGCGGAGCTGGTGTGCCCCGGACTCTGTCTCTGCCAAAAGGAGACTCAACGGTTTCGTGCGCAGGAGCCTGTTTGCCATGTGTTCTTCTCTTGGGTTGCTTGGCCACACTCGCGTCACATAGGAATCGGTAGACCTCGAGAGCATTCGGCGATGCTTACATCCCATAGCGAACCTTCTATCATCGGGAAATCGCTGATGTTGGATTCCAGGGGCGCCATGGGTCAAGTTCGCCGTAATAGATTGCTTTTACAGATTTTCCTAGGGTCGCAACCGATGCGGCATCCTTGGAAGAAGCTGTTGAATATCAAGCCCTTACCCCTACAGCATCACTTTATGTAGCTCTCGGTCTCTCGCCGCTTTCTGTGGGTCAGATAGGTACAGTGATTATGCCTCTGCACTCAGGCCACGAGGGCCAACAACTTCTCAAACGTATATGTCCGCAATGGTACAACCACTTCCAACGAGGTCCGGCGCTGCGATACCATCAGCGCTGGAGCTTTTTTCTCCAAATGCAGCTTCAGATGCCACAGAAAGACATGCGCCAGCACCGTCGCCAGCATGTGATACTGCCAACCCGGATATTTGCGCACTTCAGGTGTGCCGCGCCGCCTGCCATTCCTCGAAGTAGCCCTGCATCACGGCCTCCAGGTTGTCGCCGATGTGCTCGTAAGTCTCGTCAGGCAGGTTAGCGAGCGAGACCCGCACCGACCATGGCGGCGCATCGAAACCGCCGCCGGGCAGCAGCACGGTCGAGAAGCGCTCGGCCAGTCGGAACACCACGTCCACCGGCTCGTACCGTGCTGTCACGAAACGCACGAATGCCTCACCAAAACGCTGCCGCATCCAGCGCTCCAGGTCGATCGTTTCGTAGTAGGCGGCGTAGTGCACATCATGCTGATGCACGTCGCCGAGACCACGCCAGAGCGCCGTGTGGCGTCGGCGCACGGTCGCCTGCGCGGCCCGCCGATACGCGTCGTCCCGGTCGAGCAGGCCAGCGGCCGCGAGCAGCGCCATCTGCACCTGCTGGGGAGTGGAGAGCCCCGCCGTATGGTTCAGCGCCACGCGGCGGCTGTCGGCGACCATACGATCAATCAACTTGAGCTGCTCCGGCGCGACCGCGATTGCCGCGTAGCGCGCAGCGCGCGCCGTGCGCTCTGGCTGCGGCAGCCGCGCGAGCTGCGCATCAAACGCGTTCGCCTCGTGGAGCGCAATCACCCCGAGCCGCCAGCCGGTCACGCCAAAGTACTTGGAGAACGAATAGACGCCGATGGTGTTGGCGGGCACTGCGGCGAGCAGGGAGTGGAACCCGTCCACGAACGTCGCATAGACGTCATCGCTCACAATGATTAGATCCGGACGCACCTCGCGTACGATAGCTGCAATGCGCCTGACACTGCGTTCCTGGATGGCCACCGAGGTCGGGTTGCCAGGGTTCACCACCACCAAGGCTTTCACCGCCGGGTCGGTGAGTTTGTCGAGCTCTGCGTCTGGATACTGCCAACCTTCGTTCTCGTCGGCCGTGAGCTCGATGACGTGGAAACCGTACTCCGTAAGGCGGGGGATCTCGAGGTACGGTGTGAAGATCGGCACACCAAGGGCGATAGTGTCGCCGTGCCGAAGCAGTCCGTTCGTGACGAGCGCGTCGAAGACATAGCACATCGCCGCCGTCCCGCCCTCCGTGGCGAAGAGATCATAGCGCCCAGCAGGCGCTCTCCCACCACAGAGGGTGGCGATGAGATAAGCATGGACGAGGCGCTCGACATACGAGAGCATGTGCACCGGGCTTGGATAATGACAGCCGAGCACGCCCTCGACCAGCTCGTGCACAAACGCATCAGCCTCGAACCCGAGTCGGTCCACGCCCCAGTTTACGGCTTCAGCCAGGAACGACATGCCCGGGAGGCCCGCGTGCACCGTGAGGAGTGCGTACAGTCGCCCGGCGATGCCAGCCACTGCTGGCATACCGCTGAGGTGTGGCCCCATCCCGGCGCGCCGCGACTCCTGCATGGCGAACAGCCCGAGCGCGAAAAATGCCTCGCGCGGCGTCGCCGCCAGCCAGTTGGGGTTGCCACGCCCCGCATCGAGCAACACCTGCGTGCTACGCCGCGCGTGCTCTGCGGCAAGCGACACCAGCTTGTCCTTGATCTCGAAGGGGCTAAGCCGCTCGTATGCCTTCTCCTGTTCGCGCTCCATGAGGCCTCCTCTGGCGTGTCAGGGTAGATGGGTCGGGTTCTGCATGCCATGCTAGGCCCGAAGGATACTGCAAAACGCCATGGTTATGCCAAACGTTTCAGGGTTGCACCAGCGCACTGCCCATCCCGTCTTGCTCTGCCAGAGTGCCGATGGTTTAGAGGCAACGCACGTAAGGCGCGTCCCATATTGCCAGTGCATCCCTGCGCCGTGCCGCGCATTGGCGTAGGAAACAACTCCCCAAGGCTTGGCAGCGGCTCGGGCGCGCTGCGCGAGCCCGAGCCGCACGGGGTGCCGTGCCTGGAGCAATCTTTCCTCCCTGCCGACACTGCATGCCATTTGTAATTTACACGAGCATGGCAAAATACCCCCACAGTGTCAGCAAAATAGCTGATATGGCATATGGCACGGCATAACCCAATGCTGGAACGCTACTCTGGCTTTCTTCACAGGCCGCTTTCATGGCAGCGGTCAGATTCCTCGCGCCAGCAATGGCTCCACACAACAGCGCTGGATTGAGCCGCAGCACATAGAAACCAAAGAGCCAGCCGATGAGAGGCGGAATCGAAGTGACCACCACCCCTGACACAAACACATACAATGCCCCACTGACCAAAAGCTGCGCGGCAATGGAGGCCCCTGCATTGATCCCAACCACAATGACGAATATCGTCAGCCCGACATCTTCGATGAACTGACGGGCACCGGTTGGCGTATTACCGAAGATCGGAAAACGTTCTCTCAAGGTGCTCACCAGAACTCCGCTGAACAGCAACCCGCCTGACGAACCCACTCCGAGTGACAGTCCAAAAGCCGGTATCGTTGTCAAACCAATCAACCATCCGACACACAGGCCAAGTGAGAGTGTAAAGATATCTGTCACCGTACTGGGACGTGCTGCGACGCCGACCTCATCTGCAAGTTGCTGCACGCTGCCGATCGGGCCAGTCACGATCAAGCCGTCACCGCGATGGATCACTGTGTCACCACTGAACGGCATTTCATGGCCAGCACGCAGATACGTATGCAGATAAATCTTTGACCCGAATGTCTCTGCCAGGGCCTTGAGGGATGTCCCCGCTGCACGCTTTTTGGTCACCACCACTTCGACATGCTCTATCGGGATATTAAGCGCATCCGGGTCGTCAATCTCCGGACCGAATGCACCAATATCGACAATCAGCTTATCTGGCGTTCCTCCAACGACGAGATGGTCACCCGCCTGCAGCATAGCACCATTTGTCAGGGGAATATCCTTCCCCCCTCGTAGCAGGCGTTCAATCAGTAACTCCGGATATTGGGCATGTAAAGCGGCAACGGTCCATCCTACTACATGCGAGTCTTCCACTTGAAACACCCGGAAATCGACTGCACGAGACGCCTTAAAAACACCACCGAAGCCTGCGCTGGCTACCGTATCATCCTTGAGCAAATGCGTACTTTCATACTCCCGTGCCGCTTGTACTGGATCGAGACCCCATAACCGCGGCAGATACTTGACAATCAGTATCAGCCCAATGGTGCCGTAAACATAGGTAATGGCATAAGCTGTCGCGATATTTGCCTCAATGGTTTTCACTGTCAGATCGGCTGGCATCTTAAAAGCTCCACTGGTGATAGCCATATGCGCTGCCCCCAAGGCGCCAGACATGGTCATGGCGCCAGCCACCAGCCCTGATGCCGTCCCCGCCTGGAAGTGAAAGAATTTGGCCAGGCCAATCGCCAACACCAGTCCCGATACACAGACAACGACAGTCAAGAGGGCGTAGTGCAGACCTTCTCCTCTCAAGCCATCAAAAAAGGAGGGACCGACCCGAAAGCCGACGGCATACATGAACAGGCCCAATGCCAGGGTTGCGACAAAAGGAGGGACTTCGTAAATCACGCCGAATCTGCTGCCGCAGTAACTAATCACGGTGGCAATCAGCACACCGGCAGCAATGGTCCCCAAGCTGAATCCCTTTATCCTGATCTTCCCGATCGGATAGGCCAGCGCCATGCAGAAAAAAATGAAAAAAAAGTGATTGTGAGCCAAAAAATGGAAAAAATCACTCAACGTGTGCATGGGCTCGTGTCCCTCCACCTTGCGGATACATGTGTAGGCTCACTATGCGTTCCGGGGAGCGACGTGAGCAAGAGATCGAGGAGGGTACTCACCAATGCTTTCCATCGTCGTACGTTGTGCACACACGCAAAGAAGCCCACACAGAAGGATAAGTGCTCCTGTGATCTCCCTCGATGCGGGTGTAGCCCTGATCTCAGTAGAGACCAAAAGCCTTCCATGAGGTTGCCATGCACTGCATGAAAGCCATCCCCATAAGCATCCTGCGTGTATTCGCCCCGGCTATGCCAGACGCTTGCATGCGCATAGCCCCACTGTGCCAAGCGGTTATAAATAGAGTATGCACCCGTGTACACCGTGCCCAGGGCAATCGTCACTCGGATCAGCGGCTTGCTGGTCCGTGGTTGAACGTTGTCCAGCATGCGGAGAACCACCTTTCCACCGCGCTGGATCATTCCGAAGATCAGGGGCTTCTCCGTTGCGAGGGGGCCACGGCTGGCGGCGGCGATGAGGGATTGTATAGGTACCATGACGTCAGTATCGTCTATTGACCTCGAGCGCACAAGTCTCCCATGCCAGGCAAGTCATCCTCAAGAGACGGTGACTTATCAACTCCCCGGAACGCTATTGAGCCATGTACTTAGCGCCCTCTGGGCGGGCTCTTCTCATCTCTGACGCGCCAGACACTTCTCCAACTACGCCCTCATACCAGCAGTTCTGCCAGCGCGAGCTGTGTCATGGTTTTTTCTCCATCCCCATCACCCCCCGTGCCTGGGGGGCTCCCTCGACACGGACTATACCGCCCACGCTTGATCGCCTGCACCTCGTCATAGACGACGCCGTAACGTGGGTGCCACACCTGCCAGAGCAACATCTCCCCGCCACAACGCGCACACTGTCACGGATCACGCCCCGTACTGGCCAGCACGCGCTCACGGTAGGTTTGCCGCGCCGTGATACGATATGTCCCCTTGATTAACCGACCCAGCGCCACCATCAACGCGGTGAGCACCCCCTTCACCTGCTTGGCTTTGCACGTAGCATGCAGCCCATAATAGCGGATGCGATGGCACCCTTGCGGCAGCATATGTTGCACCATCCGCCCAATGAACGTCAGCGCCGAGATCTCCTCCTCCTGCCGTTGCTTGGTTTTGTGATCGTTATACCAATAGCGCACCCGTTGGCCATCATAGCTCAGGATGCGTCGTAAGGAGATGGGGGGACTCACTACGTATTTTGCCAAATAGGACGCCAAGCCTTCCCCGCCCGCCGGGACCTTCCCCTCTTCCAAGGAGGCTACGAGCCCGCGGGGATACTTGCGCCACAGCGCGTCGATCTTGTCCCTGATGACTCGCGTTCCCACCCGGTGCTTCACCATCGTGCACAGGTGATATTGCCATTTCTTGTGCAGTACCTTGAAGGGGAAGTAATCTACCTCCCGCCATCGCTTCTGCGGTGTCATGCCCCCCGAGGTCATCAGGATATGCAGATGCGGGTTCCAATGCCCCGAGCGCCCCGCCGTCTCCAAGACCACCACGTAGCCCGCCTCCAGCTTGACCTTCGTGAACCACGACAGTGCATCGCTGAGCATCGCGACTCCACACTTTATGAGAGCGGCTAACAGCGGACGATCCCGATAAAACTCGATGTGCAAGGCATCGGGCATGGTCAACACCACATGGCGGTACGCCACACCTTCGTAAAGCGTCCGCCCAATGTGGGCTACCCACGCATCGACATACACTTTGCAGCAGGAGAGGCAGAAGCTGCTCTTGCAACTGAAGGCCACCCGCTTCTCTTCTAGACAGTGCGGGCACAGATACGTGGTATAGCCCCACTCGGGAGTGCCACAGCCGAGCATCTTGTCGATGACGCCCTGCACGTGGCGATCCTGGTCCCGCGGATGGTCCTGCTGGAAGGGCCTCCAATGATCGCGGAAGATCTGCTTGAAGGTGTTTTTGTCGACCCGCTGCCTTGTGGTTGCCATAGAGCATGGCTGTACCACGTCCTCGCACCCAAATCCACCCGTTTATGCCCCCTCATCAGACTCTCTCTCCCCATCGTCTCCACCTGTAGCGACGGGGAGAAGAGGGGATTCTCAAAAAAGGAAATTCTTATACGCTCAAGCTAATTGGGGTCTTTCTCACAATCAAAGAGGAGCTTTGCAATGGCTTTTGACAACCCGCCAACTCTCGACGCAGCGGCGTTGGAGGCAGCTCTTCCAACCCTGACGAGGAAGTTAGAGGAGATGAAAAGGGGCCTCAGCGGAGACGAGCAGGCTGTTCTGAGCAGCATTGTGAACTCCGCAGCACTATATCTGAAGTCTATGCAAGCGATCGAGAGTACGGCGGAGATCCGGTTCGCGAAACCGATCTCGGCTGCTGCGACCGTGGGGGTGCGGAAGGCATTGTTAGACCTTCCGGCAAGACTTGGGCTTAACACGTAGCCTGACACCGCCAGTAGACTACTGCCCGAGTCGCTCGGAGTCTGTTGATGCAAAGCCGGTCGAAGTAGGTACTAGGGGGCCAGTGTGAGTTATGATCAAAAGTTGTGGATGAGGGCCACAGCGGCGTATCCTGGGTGATGGTCAAGGTCACCCCCTTACGAGAAGGAGTGGATACGCCA
>JBMDXC010000771.1:0-5199 GCA_048594805.1 Candidatus Entotheonellaceae bacterium
CGTCAAGCTGGTGAAATCCAGGAACTCTAGCGGGCGGGACTGTACGTCGGTGAACCGTAAACCAGCCATGGGTCGTGCCTCCTGTCACAGTCTTGTGATGTCAGAGGCGCATCATACCAGAAAGAAAGCGGGATAAACTCAACTGTTTAAAGAGTGGAAATCCTACGCCAATCTGCATGCCTTTGATACCACCAAAGTCGCCATCGTCGAGGGACTCATTTGGACCGCGATTGCCGCCGCGGCACTCAAACGGTTTTTGGCCCATATGACGCAACGTCTGGTGGAGGTGCCGATCTCCACTCGCAAGGTAGCCATGTGTGCTGGGTACGTCTTAGGCGCCATCATCGAGGCCTTGCAGCATGGAGATGTAGCGGGGCTCTATACCGCGATGGAAGCGGCCATCACGTATTTGGCGCGTCATGCCCAACGTGCACATCCCAAGCGGGATCAACAGACAGGACGCTCTCAGTTGGGGCTCGCACCCGTCTTTGAAGATGAGGACATCATCGCGTGGGACGAGGCTGCTTAAGTACTTACCTATGTTGCGCTGCTACAAACAGCGATAAATTGAGCGAAAAACTTTTCCGTTTCCAGAATAAGTTGTTAAATCCCTTTCTGCCTTTTTTTCTTTAAGAACATCTTTCTTTCTATAACAACTCTCCTAGAGACAGAAAAGTTTGACTCCGCTTGGAGAAGTAGTCTGGAAGACGGAAACACCGTTAGAAGGAAACTCCTACTAGCAGAAATACTGCCTTCAGGAAAACTTCGCCAGCCGGAAAATCCGACAAGCGAACTTTTCCTCCAGGAGAACTTTTCCTATATACGAACTTTTCCACTAGAAGAAATTGTTAGGCAGGTTTGGCCGGGGACCAACGGATGCGGTACACGAAGCCGCCACCTTGGATACTGTTTCGAACATCTTCGCGCGTTACTAGCCCCTGCTGCAAAGCGATCTTAATCCGCTCCCGTTCGATGTAGCGCAGCTCCAGGGCTTCTTTGATGCCGCGATTGGCCTGCGAAGAGGAGCCACCACAGATGGCCTTGAAGTACTTCGAATCGATGTGTGCCCACTCGACGCGTTTGGGGGAGCCGTGGCCGTCCACACCACCCCGAGGATCGACCCAGCCCAAGGTTTTGCGCATGATGGCGAGCACAACTTGCGCCACGGCTTTGTCTTCTTTGGCGAGAATAGCATCGAACTCGTGTGGCAGTTGCAGCCAGCCACCCCAACTTGGATGCGTAAAGCCACGTTCGCGGACCATGGCGAGGATAGGGTCCCAGTATTGGGCTTCAGGGGCGGGCGTATGAGCCGGAACAGGGGCTTGGTCCTCCTCTGGCGGAATAGCCTCCGGCTCTACAACGCGTCGGGGTTTGGTTTGGCTCGGGGCACTGACATCGAATTGCCCAAGCAGCTCTTTTGCACGGTCATGCCTGGCGGTTGCCACGTGCGGATCTCCTTATAGGGATGACCTTGGTGGACTGTTCACGATGGAGGATTTCATTGATCAAACTTTCATAGTCCTTTGCTCCAGAAGAATCCGGGTCAACAGCAAAGATGCTTTTCTTTTCAATCTGAGCACGAATCAACTCAACGTTGACCTTGATGACCGTGCGAAATGCCTTCTCGGGGAATCCACGGCGTAGGACTTCCTCAACCTGCTCTGAGAGCTTAGTGCGTGAATCAAACTTAGTGAGGAGAATCCCAGCAATTTCAAGCTCGGGATTAAAGTGTTCTCGGACTTGGTTTATGGTTTCAAGCAACTGGCGGAGCCCCTCCAGGCTGAAGAAGCCCACATCTATGGGGGCGATAACTTGGTGGGCAGCAATCAAAGCACATTGGGTAAGAATGCCGGTGCTTGGTCCTGTGTCAATAATAATATAGTCAAACTGGCTTAAGATGGGTTTGAGCCGCTCTTTCAGCCGGAAGCGTCCGTCAACGCTGCCTAGTAGCTCAGGCTCAATCTCTTTGAGACTGCTGTTGGCAGGAAGGATTTTGAGATTATCCCCTTTGTCCCACCACAGGCGCTTGAAATCTTTGACATCGCCGGCGAGAAGATTGCGCACTGAGGTTTGCAGTTCTTCGATTTTGACTCCCAGCGACATCGACGCATTCCCCTGGGGGTCGAGGTCGATGAGCAACACGCGCTTGCTGTGAAGATAGGCAAGCCCGGCGCTCAGACTGACCGCAGTGGTCGTTTTCCCAACTCCTCCCTTTTGCAGAGCGCACACAAAGATTTGAGTCATAGACAATCTCCTTCTATGCTGGGAAATTGTAATGACTTTTCATCACAAACTGTTAGCAAAAAATTGTTTTTCCACTTGCCAGTCCCCTACCGGGCCGTGTACCTGAGCTTTGCGGCTACTTGTGATGAACCTCTCTCAAGCCGTCTGCGAGCTGTCAATCAGCTAGTCATGAGGTCTTCCATCGAGATTTCCGGACCTCGTTCAGCCCGCTCCTAGTCCCGGACACACCTCGTAAGGCCAAAAAATCGGTAACCTTTGACCGATAGCGCGCCCTCCTCGCCCACGCTCAGGCGCCGACTTCCGCCCAGGCGGCGGCGTACGCTGGGTAGAGCTGTGAGGCCCAGTCCATTTCACTATAGCCATAGGGATTCGTGAGGTTGTCTGACGGTTGCGTGGTCGTCATAGACATGGAGACTCCTGAGGGTGCGCGTGATAGATGGAACATGTTATGAGGAAGAGCATACCACAAGACCGTCCAAGCCATCAGGTATGTCCCCGGTGGCACACGCCCACACCGTGCAGAGGCACACGAGGTGCAGGCCCCCTCGCACGGGTGGAGATCGACTTCCTCTTCGCAGTGCGCCGTCGTACACGAGCGTGGCGGGCGCGGCACGAACGTCTGGTTGGCCGCGGGGTAGCCCTTGAGCCGTGCGTATACATATTTATAGTATAAACAAACCTGTAATACAAGGGCTCCCTTTCGCCACACCCAGGGAGCGCACTCGCCTATTTGTGACACTCCACAGGCCTGTCGATTGTCTTGGGCCTTTGCAGGTGCACAAGGGTCATGATGCGCAACCTGCACGATGCTCGCCAGACGTGTATACTCGTGCGCATGCGCCAGCGCGGTAGGGCGACGGTATGCTCGCATCCCAGATGCAGTGGGGGCGTTGCAGGATGCCCGTCATGGCCCTCCACCTCAATGGACGCCATCTGATGCCGCTCTCACGCCTGCACCACCAGAGGCCATGGCGGCACCCGGGCCTGCCCGAGCGTCTTCATGTATTGCTTGTACTCTGAGACTATCGGCCGCTGTGCTCCCTAGTGGTGACACGCTCCACATCCACGTGCAAAGACGAAGGCATAGGCTATGGCGACCTCGCATCTCCGTGATATCTGTTTCGACTGTACTGACCCTGACCGCCTGGCCCGTTTCTGGGCCGCGGTGCTGGGGTATACGCTCGCTCCACTCCCTCCGGAGGCACCCCACGACCCTTCCATCGCCATCCAGGCGCCAGCTGGAGGCCTGCGCATCTGGTTCAACAAGGTGCCGGAGCCGAAGGTGGTGAAGAACCGGGTGCATCTGGATATTAACATGCCCGATGGGGCCGAACTGGAGCGCCTCCAACAGCTGGGTGCCCGTATGCTCGGCGAGATCCGTGATGCCGAGGAACGCGTGCGGTGGACCGTCATGGCGGATCCCGAGGGGAATGAATTCTGTGCCTTTCCCCCCCAGGTGTGAGGACCTCAGGCGTGAAGAGCAACGGCACAGATATACGCTGCAGCACCTCGCTGCTCCCAGGATGCGCACACCCGACAGCGCGGGCTGCCCACGCTGCCCGACAGACCACACGTGTCGTCGAGGCTGAGCGTCAGGACGGACGGTCCTCGCGACCGGCACCTCAGTCTCCTGAACACCCCACATCCATCCACATGCTCGCACGTGTGCGACAGGAGGCACACAGGGAAGGGGGAGGCGGCCTAGTCGGCCAATACTCTGTAAATCGTCGCCGGGTGGACCTTGAACAGCGCGGCGATCACTTGCACGGGTTCGCCCTGGGTGCGGAGTTGGCGGACATGGGTCATTTGCTGCGGCATCAGCTTGGGCTTCGGGCCGCATTGCACCCCGCGTTGCTGGGCGGCTGTGACACCGGCACGGGTGCGCTCGGTCATCAGGCTGCGCTCGAGTTCGGCCAAGACGCCGATCATTTGCCACATGGCGCGGCCGGCGGTCTCGGTGTCGATGTGCTCGGTTAAGGAGCGAAACGTGATGCCTTGGGCACGCAGATCAGCCAGTAGTGTCATGAGATTGCGCAGATTCTGGACTCAGCCGTTCAGTTTCCAAACAATGAGGGTGTCACCGACGCGGAGGGCTTTCAAGCACCGGGTGAGAACAGAACGCTTGACCGTCGCGCCGGAGAGGCCTGCGTCCGTGAAAATCGTCGTGCATCCTGCCCGCTGCAACGCGGCAAGCTGCAGAGCTGTGTTCTGATCGTCGGTGCTGACGCGCGCATAGCCGTATTGCATACCCCCATTATGCGACAAACATATGCGACACGCACACCCTTGATTTCATTAGCGCAGCATTTTGTCGCAGGACTGACCCTTTACGCGACAGCGCAGGGGGACTTGCCGTACTACCACCGTGGGTGAGGACTGGCCTGGACGTGGGGGAGCCATGGGGGGCGTCACTCGGTACCACGGTCCCGCTCCTGGCGCAAAAAGTCCTCCAGATCGTGCATCAGCTGCTCCGAGTTGAGCTCATCGTCACGCAGAGGGCGCGACGCCTCGTCCCCTGTCGCGTCATAGTCCTGCTCAAGTTGCTGTACATAGGCCTGGGTCGCGGCGTCCTGCGCCACCGCCTGGTCGCAGCGGGTCCGAAAGGCCTGCACGGCCGCATCGAGGTGGGATCACTCCAGGTCCAGGTCGAGCAGACGAGTGACGGTGGTCAGCAGCACCTGCCTCACCGCCGGATTCGTCGTCCCCTGCAGATACTGGGGCGCTTGCCCCATCAATATGGGATAGACACAACTTCACCTTTACTCTGATACCCTAACCTGTGGTATAGTCCATTTTGTTAGGTACGGCCTCGCAGGCCCTGCAAATGCTGCGCCATACCGTAGCGGCCCGGCAGCATATCCTATGCCTATGTGGAGGTTGGCTGTATGCTCGAGAAATGTTGCTCAACCTGTGCGCAGCCTATCTCTGCGTGTCACTGCCCCCCCCCCCCCCCCC
>JBMDXC010000772.1:0-2063 GCA_048594805.1 Candidatus Entotheonellaceae bacterium
GGCAGTTTCTATTGGGGCAGAATGTGGTTGTGGGGTCCATGACGCTCCTCCTGGCTGTGTGTGGAAGCAGGCCAAGAGGAGTATGGTGGACCCCCATTTGCGTTACAAGTGAGCTCCACCACGGTTAAGTGCAGAGCTACCACTTGTATATCACTACCCAAAATTAAGGATTCTGGCACGAAGATTGGTCTCTAGAACATCAAGGGCTTCGCTGTGTCAGATATCAGTGCCATGAAGCTGTGCATCTGTCACTTTCACCTCACCCGAGCTGGCGCAGAAGTGAGCATGACAGGGCTATTACGACCGTTGTCAACGCCTCCCACAGTCCGGGAATCGGGAGGCGACGAAGCTGCCTTCCCCGATGCCCCTCGCCTATCGTGCCAATTCAAACGTCTTCACCCACACGCCCGGTGAGCCTGTGGCATGTCGCATCTGGGGTCGGATGCGCTGGGTCGCAGGAGACGTATCCCGCAGGGCTTCCCACAGCGGACTGTCGGATACGCCTGGATGCTCGAACTCATAGAG
Source organism: Candidatus Entotheonellaceae bacterium (assembly GCA_048594805.1). GTDB lineage: Bacteria > Tectomicrobia > Entotheonellia > Entotheonellales > Entotheonellaceae > SXND01. The sequence continues at coordinate 526 of JBMDXC010000772.1, forward strand.
GGTCAGGTAGGTCGGAGCGCCTTCCACCGCCCGATACCGCCGTCCGCGTATCACACCGGGGACGCGTTCATAGCTCGGGATGTAGACCGTGTTATACCACGTGTTGAACTCCGCATCGAGCTCGGGTGGCACGTCCATCCGACCAATTTGCACGGCCGGGGCCGTCCCACTCTGGGCCACGCTCGGGTAGTGATATACAAGTAATGCTCTCTGGCAATGGCGACTTTGCAACCCATTGAATATAAATAATATTCATAATGGGGTTTTCGAGCAAAAGCATTACATGGCGTGCACTACCCCCATGTTAGGGTTCAAATCGTTTGAGGCAGCCCAAGACACGCTGGTTGGAATCGAACTCATGCACATGATCAAGAAAAAACAGATGGTACTCGAGGCCGGAGACGAGGGGCTCACTGCGGCCGAACTGTTCTACTCCCTGGCCGCCTAATCTCCCCACCGACAGGGGCAATTACCCCTTCACGACCACCTGAGCACAATTTGCGACAAAGCCAGTTTTTCCTGATAAAAATCTGACGACAAGGCTCAAGGGGTTTTATCAGGCATAGCGACCGAAAACGGCCTCGCCTCGACAGACTGCGTATCATAGCATAGTCTCACCATACGCACGCGGAGCTGCCTGTTTGCCGCGCTCACATCCAGGCGCTGTGCCACTGCTCGTCTCTGCCAACACACGGCTAGGATCGTTGGGTAGCGACAAGGCGCGGTCTGTCCAAGCCCGTTTCCTCATCGCCCCCGTTTAAAACCGGGCTTGCGACTTTCACCGCACCCGGCTTAGCACCTGCGATCCTTCTCCGTGATCCTCATGCACCACGAAGCGTTCCTTCCCATTTCCTCAGCATCCACAGTGCCTTCCCCGTGGACAGCTTGCGCGTTCGCTGAGTACCTTTGGTCCAGGCTTTTCGCAGGCTAGGGGCCTTCGCCGTCAGTCCTCATCCTGGTGTACGTGGCTTTCCCACGTGCAGACTCCTACGCCCCATCCGACTCCCCATGAAGGCATCGGCATTTCATACGGCTCTCGCCTTCCTACTTCCACCTGCCTTGGCATCCTTCCTGAGGTCTCCCGTGTTCCCAATGTAAGACTCAAACAAGATGATGGAGGTGGCGTGTTCTTCCTGCCCCATCCGCTCTCTGCGGCTCCCGAGAGTGTCCACAGGGTAAGTCAGGTTGACCTGTGGCGTCGCCATGAATCTGCTGCTCTTCTTCATGGATGACCCTACTACTTCCTTATCCGATTGCAGTTTCGGCTCTCTCGCTGACATCGCAGGCAAGGTCTGTCAGGCCGTCGGCAAAGAACTGTGTAATTTTCCAGATGTAACTGCTAACTGCTTGATATCAGGTGTTTTGCGGCATACGCCTTGCTGTGCTCCGCAGCCATGAAGTAGGTGCTCTCTGCGGCCATGGGTGCGAAAAGTACACTTGTTGCACCACCATTTTGAAGCGCTCAAAAGCCTGGCAACCCCTTGAAATTCGGCGCTAAAACTCGTGCGGAAATCAAGATGCAAAAAACTGAAGGCATC
>JBMDXC010000773.1:0-2530 GCA_048594805.1 Candidatus Entotheonellaceae bacterium
GTCTCCCAGCGCGTCGAGCAGTGCTCGACGAAGTCGTCGGCCAGCTTATCCAGCCTGTCGTCAGCGGTGATCACCTCGTAGTCCTTACCAAGCAGCTTCTCCAGGAGGGCGACCTGGTCTGGATCGAGGTCGGCCTGTTCAATCTTCTCGGCGATGCGGTCATTGAGGTCGAGCCGGGCGATACCCAGCTTCTCACCTCGGTTTTCATACACCAGCTTCACTGTGGACTGATCTTCCTCGGAGCGTTTGAAATCATAGCGCGACACATAGTTGCCAAAGATACGCCGAGTGAGGTGGTCGTGCTTGAAGAGTGGTGTGCCGGTGAAGCCAATGAACGAAGCGTTGGGGAGCGCTAGCCGCATATTACGGGCGAACTTCCCCGCCTGCGTGCGATGCGCTTCGTCCGACATCACGATAATGTCGTCGCGCTCGCTATATGGCTCTGTGACTTCCTGATTAAATTTGTGTATCAGGCTGAACACGAAGCGGTGGTTCTGCTGGAGTATCTCCCGCAAGGCCGTGCCCGAGCTGGCGCGTGGCGTTTGCTCATCGGCGACGCCACAGCCGATAAAGGTGCGCCAGATCTGGTCGTCCAGATCCTCGCGGTCGGTCATGATGACGAACGTGAAATTCCCCGGCACCACGCGTCGGACTTTCTCCGCAAAGAACGCCATCGAGTAGGACTTGCCGCTCCCCTGGGTGTGCCAGAACACTCCGAGCCGGCCAAGGTCCGGGTGGGCTCGTTGCACCAGGGGTGGAACGTCATGCATATCGTTTTTGATAACGAATTGCCCGGTATCTTCCACAGGGCTGACACCAGCCTCCGCCGCCAGCAGGACTTCAGATGGCCGGATCGTGTAGGAAACGAGCCGTCGCTCCAATGGAAACTCCCGTTTCAATTCTTCCTGCCGCTGTACCGACGCCACGGCGTTGTTGACACCCAACACTTGATGATTACGGGCCACAATCTTGCGCGTCCCACCCGGCTTACTGTCGTCGAAGAGAATAAAATTTTCGACGAGGTCGAGGAGACGATTATGGGCCAGCATACCGTTGAGCAGTACCTTGGCGTCAAGATCGCCTCTGTGTGTCTCGTCATTGCGCTTCCACTCGCTAAAATGTTCCCACTTGCTGGTGATGGAGCCGTAGCGCGCGCGGTCGCCATTGCTGACCACCAGAAAGGCGTTGTGGTGGAAGGCATGGGCAATGCTGTGTTCGTGCAGATAGTCGGTGAGGTTGTCATCAAAGCCGGCGCGGATGTTCCTGTAGACCGCCTTCAGCTCGATGAAGACCAGCGGTAGCCCATTGACAAAGCACACAAGATCGGCGCGCCGATTGTAGTGCGGCACGCGTACGCCCTGGATCTGCAGTTCGCGTACCGCCAGGAAGCGGTTGTTAAGGGCAGTGCGGAAATCGATCACCTGTGCACGAGCCTGGCGCGTCTCGCCTCTGGGGTCACGCCACTCCACCGGCACGCCCTCTCGGATGTAGCCGTAGTACTCGCGGTTGTGCTGCACCAGCGACCGAGAAAAATCCACCCGGGTGAGCTTCTCGATGGCCTGCTCACGAGCCGATTCGGGTAGGGCAGGGTTAAGTTGTGCCAGCGCCGCCCGCAGATCGCGCACCAGCACCACCTCACGCTCACTGTCGCGGCTAAGGGTGCCGTGTGGCCCGAAGGTCTCCTGGTTCCAGGCGTAGACGCTATCCCAGCCGAGCACGTCGTGCAGATACTCGGCAAAGGTCTGTTGGACCAGGCGATCCTCGCTGTTGATATCGGTGATCATTGCCGCGCCGTTCTATGTTTATGATGTCTATGACTGCAATGTGAAGACAAGGGCTTCATTCAGCACGGGCTACCTTGTCCTGAATCCTGGATGACCACCTGCCCTCCATCCGCGACCTGGATGTGGAGATCGTATCCGTCCAGCAGCGACATGCCCACCAGTGGCATGGTGTCTACTGCATCTGCCTCCACGTACCGTTGCTGACCATCCCACAGCACGGTCACTCCATAGATGTCAAACAGCTCCTCACTGCCGTTGGCCAACAGCGCTCGGCCACGACTGCGGCGCATAAGTCCGAGTGCTGTGACCAGGGCAGGTGGCAACGTGAGAAAGCCGTTGAAGCCTGTACCAATAATGGCATCGAACTCGTGCGCGGGCCCTGCGGGTCCTTGCACGAAGAGGCGGATAACGGCTTCATAGTCCGCGTTGACGGTTCCTGTGATCATGCTTGTTCCCGCAGAGGACGCCCGCCGATGCGGTGTAGCGCTCGAGAACCGACACGCACGCACCAGATTTCGGCGCCTGGGTGTTGCGCGAGGAGACGCTCCGACGCAGTGAGGGCGTTGTCATCAATGACATACGCACCACTGTCAATGTCGATAGCTACAACTTTCCCCCGGTGGGTCTGCTCGACCTGCGCACGGATGTCACGCTCGTATACGGCATCGCCGCGTCGGGCAGTCTCCTCAGCAGAATAGCGGGGTTGGCGGGTGGTCATAGGGTTTCTCCTCATGGTAACGTAGGGC
>JBMDXC010000078.1:0-2172 GCA_048594805.1 Candidatus Entotheonellaceae bacterium
CCAGTAATCGGCCTGCGGCACCAGGCGTGCCGCGTGCTCGACCCTGTTCAGCGCCCCTCGTAATGTCTCCGCATCAGAGAGAGGCTGCGCACGCACATCAGACAGCACCGCCACGGGGTGCAGGTGAAACGCGTGCATGGGAAACATGCGCGCGAAGCCGCGGCGCGTTGCTTCAATCTTCACGGGGTTCTGCGACGCCACCACCAACGTCTGTGTGTGTCCAGGACGCATAGCATACTCCGGAAAGCGCTGGCCTTCGACCATAAAACTTGGCCCTACGACAGCAAGAGTCTACAGCAAGAACACCAGAGAGTCATTGGCAGGCAGTTCTGATTTGACAGAATATGCTCCTGGACTACAATGGGACAAGAAACCATGGGCAATTCTCCCCTGGAGGTTATGACATGATTACGAAATTCGATAGTTTATTTGCTGGCCACATTGATATGGACAATGTGGGCTATGGCGGCACAGCCGTGAATGATCGCCGCTTCCCCAACGAACATCTGGCGACAGTCTTTGGCAAAGCCCAGGCTATGGCACAACTCATGGATCGTCTAGGGTACTCGACCTTCTGGATGGCAGAGCATCACTTTCAGCACGAGGGCTACGAGTGCATTCCCAATGTGTTGATGATGGCCGTGCACCTGGCCCACGTGACCGAGCGTATTCGCATCGGCTGCGGCTTCAACATCACCCCCATGTGGCATCCTCTGCGGCTCGCTGAGGATTTTGCTATGGCCGATATCCTCACGGGCGGGCGCGTGACCTTCGGGGTGGGACGTGGCTATCATACCCGCGAGGTGGAGACGTTTGGGGCGCCGCTACTGGATCAGTCGGCCAATCGTGAGCTCTTTGAGGAGCAAGTTGAAATTATCTTTAAAGCCTTTAACGAGGAGTCGTTTGCGCATCAGGGCAAACACTATACGTTGCCTCCCGAGGTGCCCTACCGTGGCTACACTCTCAAGGAACTGACCCTCGTTCCCCGGCCCTTGCAGCGTCCGGTGGAGTGCTGGCAGCCCATCCAAGGTGGTACGCAGCGCGCCATGGATTTTATGGCGAAGCATGGCATTCAGGGGGTGGTGGGCGGCGGTTCCGCCGAAGGTGGAGCCATGCACAGGGTCGTTGTGGCGTGGCAAGAGGCGCACGCCCGTATTGGGAAGCACCTGGAACTGGGCGAACGTCTGTGCTTCGGCTTCCACTTCTACATCGCCGATGACCGCGAACAGAGCATGCGTGAGGCAGCCAAGTACTACGAGGAGAATATGAAGATGTTCGGACCGCTGCGCCTGGTGCGGGCATTGACCGACGAGCAGATCGACATTATGGCGGATCCCCAGCGCGCCCCCTATGCCAAACTCCCCAGAATTGAAGACGCTGTGAACAGCGGCGGCTTCCTGTGCGGCTCGCCCGAGCAGATTATTGAGCACCTCAAAGCGCTGGAAGAACGCTATCCAGGGCTTGATCGGGTCTCAGTGAGCTTGTCCGTGGGCGTACCTGAGAAGGTCGCTGTGGAGCAACTGGAGCGCTTTGGTACGGAAGTGATGCCAGCCTTCAAGCACGCCACCGTCACTGCGCCAGCCCTGGGCGATTAAGGCCATGCACCTGGCAGGCACGCGCTGCACCGTGCCTGCCGTCAGGGCACGGTCATGAGGGCTGGTCCTAGAAGGAGGCAATTGTGACACCCTATCCTACGCTCGCAGACGTGCAGGCAGCCGCTGCACGCATTAAGTCATATATCCACCGCACCCCGGTACTCACGTGTACGAGCTTGAATGACCTGGTTGGCGCTGCGCTGTTTTGGAAATGCGAAAATTTCCAGAAGGTGGGTGCCTTCAAGTTCCGCGGCGCGTGCAACGCGGTCTTTACCCTCTTGGACCAGGAAGCCCGGTACGGGGTCGCCACGCATTCCTCTGGGAATCATGCGGCAGCTGTGGCGTTGGCGGCACGGCTGCGTGGGATACCAGCGCACATCGTCATGCCAGACAATGCCCCGGCAGTGAAGAAAGCGGCGGTGGCTGGGTACGGGGGCAGCATCGTGTATTGTGCTCCGACGCTGGCAGCGCGTGAGGCCACACTCGAGCGCGTCGTACACGAGACTGGTGCGACGTTCATCCATCCCTACAACGATGCCCGGGTGATCGCCGGGCAGGGCACCGCGGCGCTGGAACT
>JBMDXC010000079.1:0-5395 GCA_048594805.1 Candidatus Entotheonellaceae bacterium
CCCTGAAATTGCAGGACTTCACCTGACAAGGTTTTGGGCTTGATTTGCACTCTAGAGCCTGGCTACTCGTTCAAGTCACATACGCCAGACCAGATCCCATTACCTCCCCATATATGTAGCGGAAATGATGGCGAGGTTTGCACCCAGCTGTTCTTAGCCGGACGGGAAGAAAACCGGCAGGCAGGCTACGAGAAGTACCATCTGTTACCCTATGCGGGGCAACTCATGAATCTGCCCATCAATCAGGTTGCCGTGCATTTACAGGCGGTATCGCCAGAGCTTGCGACCAAATTCCTCTCCGCTGTCTTTGATCCGGAGAAAGACTATGATGAGAAGAAGTTTTTAACCTCCTCCTGGGAGAGTGCGACCAACCGGCTCTATCCCATCCTGTCAGATGAACTCCTTCGCTGCTTTGACGGCTCAGATTTCACCGCCGCCAATCTTATCACCTCCCAAAAACCTATTACCGTGTATCTCAGACTTCCCGAGGGTGACCTGTTAGCGCTCGCGCCCGTTGTCCGTTTGATCTTCCAAACCCTCATCCACGATATGCAGACAACCTATGACAAACGCCCCGGACGCACTGCTAAAGAGAAAAGCTGTTACCCGGTCTTATTGCTTTTGGATGAGGCCGGACGGGTGAAAATCCCACAGCTCTACGAGTACGCGACGACTGTTGTGGGGAGACAAATATCCCTCTGGGTTGCCATTCAATCCATTAAGCAGCTTGATGTCTATGGTGAGGCGAACGCCGAGACGCTTCTTGACAATATGGATACGCAAATTTTCTACCGCCAGAAGCGGGCAACCGCCAGGTATCTGGAGGAGGAGTTAGGCAGACGATCTGCCTACTCCCACTCGCAAAGCACGCGCAGCGGTGGCGACGAGACGCAAGGCATGGCAGAGCAAGGGGTTGCCCTCATGACGGCCAATCAGATTAAACAGATGGAAGATGGGGATATCATTGTCTTTCACCACAATTTGCCTCCCTTCAGAGCACGCCGCATGAACTGGCTGGAGCATCCCATTCTCAGAGACAGGCAAGCCAAGGCGCCGCCCACGCTGTCTCAGCTTCCAGCGCTCACGCCGATAGAACTTCGCTCTCCGCTCACCTCTGGCGATGCTGACGATACCCTGATGAACCCTGGGGATTTTGAGTAGTCCTCAGCCCGCGTAAACGCCCCTGGAATCAATTTTCTGGGGGATACCAGACAATGGCCATCCCGCCGCTTTTCCCGCTTCCTTGGCCGCTCTGGTGCCCTCTGCGAGTCCTTCTGACGCACATCCCGCAGTCACTCGCATAAGCCACTGAATTTTCTGGGTATTTTGTCTATAGGATATACAGGCCTGAAAAATAACCAAAATAGAATCAACAGGTTCCAAAGGGGTGCGGAATGTGCGTTCTGACAAGCGGCTCATCCCCATTGAGAGGAGGTTTTGCCTGCCGGCGGCTGCTTCCCTCCAGTCGTCCCGCAAGGGGACTCCTTCCGCAAAGCTCTAGCGAAGGAGAATGAGTAATAGTCTTTCATATCCCTTTTATCTAGAACGAGCTAAAGTCCGTAACGCCTAGCCTGCACAGCGTTTCGGACAGCGCGGGTTTTATCATGTAAACTTGGAGCATGGATTCTCACACAGCAACTGCGGCAGCAGCCCAACCCACCTCTCCGCTGCGGCGCGAGTGGGTGCTTCTCCTCAGTTTTCTCACGACGGCGCTCTTTCTGCTGTTCGGCACAGGCTGGATGGCACATCTGGCCCAGCCGCTGTGGTTTACCCTCATTCTGGTGTGGCTGTTCGGTGTGATTTTAGCGTCCGCTTTCGCCGTCGTGCGCCACGCTGAAAGTCTGGCGGTCCTCTTCGGTGAACCCTTGGGTACGCTGATTCTCACGTTGTCAGCCATCACCATTGAAGTGATGATGATTGCCGCCGTCATGCTGACGGGCGACAGCAAGCCCGCGCTGGCGCGCGATACGATGTTTGCCGTCTTGATGATTATCTTGAACGGCATGGTCGGTCTGTCGCTGTTGCTCGGCGGGCTGCGCTATCACGAACAAACGTACAACTTTTATGGCGCGAACGCCTTTTTAGGCTTGATTGTGCCGCTGGCGGTGTTGGGCCTGGTGCTGCCCAACTACACCACCGCCTCCGCCGGTCCCACGCTGTCCCCGTTTCAGTCGGTGTTTGTGGCCGTCATGTGCGTGGGCTTGTATAGCATCTTTGTCACGTCACAGACGTCACGCTACCGCGCCTACTTCATCACGCCTGGCGCGTCACGGGAGGATGCCGCCGAGGAAGTCGGGCACCATCATGCGCATATGGAGATTCGCTCTGCGCCGTATTATGGCGTACTGCTGGTGCTGTATCTGCTGCCCATCGCCTTGCTGGCGAAACAACTCGCCATCCCGCTGGATTATGGCGTCCGCGTCATTGGCGCGCCGCAAGCCTTAGGTGGCTTGCTGGTTGCGGCGGTGATTCTCTCGCCGGAATCCCTGAGTGCGGTGCGCGCGGCGCTCGCCAACCAGATGCAGCGTGCCGTCAACATTCTGCTGGGCACGGCTCTGTCCACCATTGGCTTAACCATTCCGGCGGTGTTGACCCTGGGGTTAGTGACCGGCAAGACGGTGGTGTTAGGGCTGGACGTCGTCGAGATGATCCTGCTGCTGCTGACGTTAGCGGTGAGCACGCTAACGTTTACCGGCGAGCGCACGAATTTTGTGCAGGGTGCCATTCACCTATTGTTGTTCCTGGCCTATCTGACCCTGATATTTGAACGATAAAGGAAGGGGCAAGGTTGCCGGACCCTGCAAGCCACTCGGCAATTCTCTTTCATTTCTGCCAGGAATAATATCCCTTCCTCGCTGCTGGGCTGTGGAGTTGTGGGTAACGCGCAGCGTTATCCAAGCGCCTGTGGTCAACCCGCAGGGTTGTCCATCAGGCACGGCAAATCCATCAGCCCAAATGATTTTCTATTGTAACCCGCACTCTATTGTGAATTTTCTTGACGTGACATACACTGTATGTCGCTTGTATGGCGTAACAACCTTGTATGGCTGTCTAAACGCCAGGAAGGCGACATATACATGATTCTCGCGGTAGGTAACATTAAGGGCGGTGTCGGCAAGACGACATTGGCGATCAACCTCGCGATTGCCCGCGCCAATATAGGCAAGGATGTGTTACTAGTGGACGGTGACGAGCAGCACACCGCTATCACGTTTACGGAACTGCGCACCGACGAACTCGGCGCACCAGGGTATACCGCCGTAAGCCTTCAGGGAGCGGCCCTGCGTACTCAGGTGCGCCAGCTCGCGACCAAATACGATGATATCATCATTGACGTGGGCGGGAGGGATACGGGGAGCTTACGTGCGGCCCTCACCGTTGCCGACACGCTGCTTATTCCTGTGCAGCCCCGTAGCTTCGATATCTGGGCTGTCGATCAAATGGCCGAGCTGGTCAAGGAGGCCCACGAGATCAATTCGGAGTTACGCGCTATTGCCGTGCTTAATGCTGCCGATGCTCAAGGCAAGGACAATGCGGATGCAGGCGCAGTCTTGAAGGAAGTGGAGGGTATTACCCTTTTGCCGGTGATTATTGGCAGGAGAAAAGCATTCCCGAATGCTGCGGCAGGAGGCAGGGCGGTGACCGAACACACGCCAAAAGATGCCAAAGCCACCGAAGAATTGCAATCGCTGCTGAAAGCAATCTATAAGTCAAAGTGATATCGGAGTGACATACAATGGCTATCGCAAAGAAACCGAAGCGAGACCATTCCGCAGTCAAAAATATGATGGGGGATGCCGCTGCCGAAAAGTTTATTGCCGGTGCAGACCCCTCTCAAGAGGAAGCCCGCCAGGAAGATGACAAGAAAGTCCAGACGACCCTGCGCTTTGACCGCGACTTGCTCCAGCGCATAGACGCCGCAGCGAAACACCGGGGCATCAGCCGCAGTTCGTGGATACAATTTACGTTGAGCCGTGCTCTCGATCAAGGCGAAGGGTAGCACCCCGCTCTGCCGGTTTGTGCCAAACATCTATGTTGTCTTATTGCTCTCATACCTGAAGGCATAGCCCATCAATGACCCCCTCAGAATTCATCAGGAAATGGAAAGCGGCGAACCTTAAAGAACGGTCCGCAGCGCAGGAGCATTTCATCGACCTTTGCAGGCTGCTGGAAGAACGCACTCCGGCGGATGCCGACCCCTTGGGGGAATGGTATTGCTTCGAGCGCGGCGCGTCCAAGCTTGCTGGGGGAGACGGTTGGGCGGATGTTTGGAAGCGTGGATGCTTCGGCTGGGAATATAAAGGCAAGCATAAGGATCTGCAGGCCGCTTATGCGCAGTTACAGCAGTATGCCGTTGCCCTTGAAAATCCGCCTCTCCTGGTCGTTTGCGACATGGATCGGTTTCGCATTCATACGAACTGGACCAATACGGTCCAGGTGATTCATGAAATCACGCTCGATGATCTGCATGAACCTGAGAAACGGCAATATCTCAAATGGGCGTTTAGTGACCCGGAATGCTTGAAGCCCGGTAAAACCCGCCAGGCCCTTACGGAAGAAGCAGCGGAGCAATTCGCCAGTCTGGCGCAACGACTCCGCACGCGCTGCCATGATCCACAAGCGGTCGCGCATTTCATCAATAGGCTAGTATTCTGCATGTTTGCAGAGGATATCGGCCTGCTGCCCAATCAAATGTTTTCGCGCATGTTGGAACATGCGGTTGCCCGTCCTGACGAGTTCGTGGAATTGGCGCAAGACCTGTTTCGGGCGATGCAATCAGGCGGCAGGGTTGGGTTTGAACACGTCGAATGGTTCAATGGTGGTCTCTTTGACAGCAATGAGGCGTTACCCCTGGACCCGCAGGATACCAAGCTGGTGCTGCAAGCCGCGCGTTTGGACTGGAGTGATATAGACCCCTCCATTTTCGGGACATTATTTGAGCGGGGCCTTGACCCGGATAAGCGCAGCCAGCTTGGCGCGCATTATACGGACCGAGACAAAATCATGATGCTGGTTGAGCCGGTCATCATACGCCCGCTGCAGGCGGAATGGGAAGAAGTCAAAGCGCAGATTGCACAGCAGATGGAAAGCTTCCAGAAGGGCAGAGCGGCTTCAGCCCGTTCACGAGCCTACAATGCAGCGCAGGTGTTGCATGATCGCTTCCTGGAACGGCTGAAGCAGGTGCGGGTGCTTGATCCCGCGTGCGGCTCCGGGAATTTTCTCTATCTTTCTATTCTCGCGCTTAAGGAGCTAGAGCACAAAGTCAATCTGGATGCAGAAGCACTAGGTTTAGGGCGACAATTTCCTTCTATTGGTCCGGATTGTGTGAAGGGCATTGAAATTAACCCTTATGCCGCAGAACTTGCCCGTGTCACGGTCTGGATTGGGGACATTC
>JBMDXC010000008.1:0-1771 GCA_048594805.1 Candidatus Entotheonellaceae bacterium
CACGTGACGCTTTCTCTAAAAAAAACCCTTGACACTGGAAGTCATATCAACGCTGGGCATGAGCCGCGCCCGAAAGCGGGAGCAAAGCGGACGCTGGAGGCAGTCGGCTGCAGCACTTTGATAATGATTGAGGCCCCCCCCTCCGCATACCCCAGTGGTATGCTGGCGCTGGGAAAATCAACGTTAACCAAGGAAGGAGGAGACCTCATGCGATTCTACACCAAGCCGCACCAATTTTATTGCGGTATCGACCTGCATGCCCGGAGCATGTATGTCTGTATCGTGAACCATGACGGGGAAATCCTGGTGCACCGGAACATGAAAGCCGCTCCTGAGCCGTTTCTCAAGGCCGTTGCGCCCTATCGTGACGGCCTGGTTGTGGCGGTCGAATGTATCTTCACCTGGTACTGGCTGGCCGACCTATGTGCGCAAGAGGGTATTCCCTTCGTGTTGGGTCATGCCCTCTACATGAAAGCCATCCACGGGGGCAAGGCCAAAAACGACAAGATCGATTCACACAAGATTGCCGTGCTACTGCGTGGCGGCATGCTGCCCCAGGCGTATGTCTATCCCGCGGAGATGCGGGCGACCCGAGACCTGCTCCGGCGCCGCATTCATTTGATGCGCAAACGGGCCGACCTCTTGGCCCATGTGCAAAATACCAACAGCCAGTATAACCTGCCTGAGATCGGCAAGAAAATCGCCTACAAGGCCAATCGCGACGGCGTAGCCGAACGCTTTGCCGACCCGGCCGTGCAAAAAAGCGTCGAGGTCGACTTGGCGCTGATCACCTACGACGACCAGCTGCTCACCGATCTGGAACTCTCCATCGTCAAGAGCGCCAAGCAGCATGACGCCAACACCTTCTACCGCTTGCGGTCGGTGCCAGGGGTGGGCAAGATTTTGGCGCTGGTGCTGCTCTACGAAATTCACGACATCCACCGGTTCCCCCGGGTGCAGGACTTCGTCTCGTACGCTCGCCTGGTCAAATGTGCCAAGGAATCGGCCGGGAAACGGTACGGCACCTCCGGCAAGAAAATTGGTAATGCCTACCTCAAGTGGGCCTTCTCCGAAGCGGCCGTGCTGTTTCTGCGCCACAATCCGGCAGGGCAGAAGTTCCTGGCCAAATTGGAGCGCAAACACGGCAAAGGCAAAGCCTTGACGATCCTGGCCCACAAGCTGGGGCGGGCAATCTATGACATGCTCAAACGTAAAACGGTGTTTGATATGGAGACGTTCCTCCATAGCTAGAGGGAGCGGAGCGGGTGAGCCCGGCGTCTAACTGGGCACCCAGGGGATGAGCCTGCATCGAGCGCGCTTGAAGCCCTGTGTGGCTGCGTCATGGAACGCTAGGGTGCGCATAGGCCCGGTCTATCCCTGACCCTTTGCGCTTGATTGGACACCCGCTCTGGCTCCTGAAGACGCGGCGATGGTCACAAAAAGGTAACGTGTGCTGCCCCTTCCCCGAGCCTGACGCTAACTGGCGAGCGGAACACGTTCAGCCACCCGTATGAATAGGACGGTATGAGGGCACAGAATCATTTCTAGGTCGCAGAGACTATCCCGAACGGTGCTCTGCAATCGCCACGAAGGTGGCGACTGAACCTCAATAAGTGTTTGGTGCAGCCACGCTGGTTGGTACCTGTACACGGAAATCAAGTCAGAACACGCGGCCAATTGCTGACTACGCTAGGATCAAAGGCGGAAAAAATAGAAAAATCCGCTCACAGGGGTAGTTTGTCTCTTGACAAAGGGAGACCTCATAAGGGTT
>JBMDXC010000080.1:0-3710 GCA_048594805.1 Candidatus Entotheonellaceae bacterium
GAGACTTTTAAACGAGGCATATCTTACACCACATTACACCGTCCCTGTACTGTGGATGACGGTATTACTGTCCTGCAGCCGAGTGCCCTTGAAGCACTGGGAAATCTTTATGCGCAAGCTGTCTCGGCTGGCAGAGTGATGAAATTTGTCCCAGCCTCAGGCGCAGCCACACGTATGTTTCAGGCTTTAATATCATACTGTGAACGTCAAGAGGCGGCGGACAGCAAACCTGATAAAGATGTGTCGCACTTTATCAACAACTTACAACGTTTTGCCTTCTACGATGACCTGCAGGCTGCTATACAGCGACATAGAGGTGAGGGCGCAGCGTATCTCGCCCATGGCCAATATACCGAGCTTCTGACATACCTTTTAACACCCCAAGGGCTTAATTATGCCAATCTCCCTAAAATTCTCCTGAAGTTCCACCGATATGACGACCATTGTCGTACGCCTCTCGAAGAGCATTTAGTCGAAGCTGCAGCCTACGCACTGGACAGGCATCAAGTCGCCCGTCTCCACGTGACCGTGACACCAGCACATGCGGAGGCTGTCCGAGCCCACATTGAGGCCAGTCAGAGGCGCTATGAGCGCGACAGCCTCAGGTACGAGATTGACCTATCTGTGCAAAGCCCCGCCACTGACACCATTGCTGTCGACCCGGACAACAATCCTTTTCGCAATGAACAGGGGCACCTGCTGTTTCGTCCTGGTGGTCACGGCGCCTTGTTAGCCAATCTGCAGGCGCTCGCAGCAGACATCGTGTTTATCAAGAATATCGACAATGTCGTGCCTGATCACCTCAAAGACGTCACGTATCGTTATAAACGCGCTTTGGGTGGGTATCTGGTGCGCTTACAGCAGCAGATATTTGCGTATCTGGAACACCTTGCTGCCGGGAGAGTAGACGCAGGACTGCTGGAGGAGATCCGCACCTTTGCACAGCGGGAACTCGCTATTGTCGTCCCGCCAGGGCTGCAACACGCCCCGCGGCACGAACACCTCCGCTTTCTGTACGATCGGCTCAATAGACCTTTGCGTGTCTGTGGTATGGTGCGGAATGAGGGGGAGCCAGGGGGCGGGCCTTTCTGGGTGGAACACTCTGATGGCTCCCTATCGCGCCAAATTGTCGAGGCCTCGCAGGTGGATACAACCCTGCCCGAGCAGCGCGCTCTTTTAGCGGCCTCGACGCACTTCAATCCGGTTGATTTAGTGTGCGGTGTACGCGACTATCGCGGTCAGCCGTTTGATCTGCAGCGCTTTGCTGACCCAGACACAGGCTTTATCTCACACAAAACCTACGCTGGCCGGCCTCTCAAAGCCCTGGAATTGCCAGGGCTGTGGAACGGCGCCATGGCCTACTGGAACACGGTCTTCGTCGAAGTGCCCCTGAGCACCTTCAGTCCGGTCAAAACGGTGCTCGATTTACTGCGCCCCGAGCATCAACCCTGAGGGAGTGGGGAGCAGGGCGACAGCCTATGCCCTCCCTGCTCTACGCGGTGTGTTTTACTGCCGTACCCTGGCGAATTTACGGAAGCATTTCAGATGCTTGGGGGGATTCATGCGCTGCCCGCGGATGGTATACGCCACGTCGCCCACATAGAGGTCCCCGCGCGAATCCACCGCTACCCCGTGTGGGGCGATGAACTGCGTTGGCCCTTCGCCTTCCTCGGGTTCGCCAATACGGGTCTGTAAGTGCCCCTGGAGATTGTAGATACTGACGCGATGGCCCAGACCAGGGGCATCGTCCACGCCACCCATACCGTTCAGTTCACCGATGAAAAAGTTGCCCTCCTGATCGAGACAAATGCCGTCCGGGCGATGGATGTTGTTCCACATGGTGATAAATTTGCCATTGGGGTCAAAGATCTGGACACGATGGCATTCCCGATCCGCGATGTAGATGTTGTCATTGTTGTCGATGACCACATTGTGCGGCCGGATGAACTGGCCCGGATCGATGCCCGGCGAGCCCCAGGAGAGCAAGAGCCGCCCCTCAGGCGAGAATTTGTGGACTCTGCTATTGCCATAGCCATCCGAGACATATAGATGCCCGGTGACTGGCGATACCGCCACGTGCGTCGGGCGATTGAAGGGATTGCCCTGCCATTTGGGGGCAGGACTATTGGGGCTGCCCAGGGTCATGAGCAGCTTGCCATCCAGGGAAAATTTCTGCACTGTGTGTAAGCCATCATCCACACAGTAGACCATATCATCAGGGCCGATATGGATGCCATGCGTGCGGGTGCTGAACAGGCCCTCACCCCAGGAGCGCAGGAAGTTGCCATCGCGATCAAAGACAATCACCGGGTGCTCGCTGCGGTTGAAGACGTACACGTTGTCCTTGGAGTCCACCGCGACACCAGCCACGTCGATGAACTCCCAGCCAGATGGAAGCTTTTCCCAATTTTCCACAGGGGTAAAGAGCAGCATGCCACTACCAACGACGGTGGCCATAATGTGCCTCCTTATGTCTGAGAAGTCTGGCCTAGTGCTGAACGACGACTGCATCATAGCACAAAAGCGGGCTCTGGATCAGCCTATCCAAATAGCGTATGATGGCAGGTAAAGTCACCAAGGGTTGCAACCGAGGGAGGAAGCAGCATGGCACGCAAAGGGCAGGGCATTTTGCTGGTGTACACTGACCTCAGTGAGCCAAAATACGAGGAAGAGTTCAACGCCTGGTACAATACCGAGCATGTACCAGAACTGCTCGCCATACCAGGCGTGCTGGATGCAGCCCGCTATGTGGCCACGAAGGGTGGTCCTAAGTATCTCGCTGCCTATGAACTGGCGAGCGTTGACGTCCTCCAGACTCCCGAGTACAAAAACCGGCCGCGCACCCCGTGGGGCCAGCGTGTTGGCCCCACGGCGATTGGCAAAAATCGCGCACGTATTGTAGGGCAGCAGATCTTCCCGAGTGGTGTGGAGCACCCCGACCGTGGCATGGCTCCGGCACTGCAAATCGGCCGCATGTCGGTACCTGAAAGTGTGGATGCTGAGTGGAATGCCTGGTACAACGGCGAGTACATCCCTGGGTATCGCAAAGTCCCAGGTGTCATTTATGCGCGGCGTTTCCGTGTCGTTGAGGGCGAGGTCCGTTACACTACCATGTATGAATTCGAGCATGACAAGGTCTCCGAAAGCGCCGAGTGGCATCACCAGCGTGAGCACTCGTCCCCGCATTCCGGACGCATGCGCGAGGCCATAACCATGGCTGCCGGCTCTCCTGGGGTGTACCGGCGGATGTACCCGTAACCTGGGCGAGTCTGGAGACATTGAGAGGTTGTTCCTATTCTCTCACTCCTCCCATGGTAGCTTGAGACGGTAACCGCTGTGCGCGTCGGTACGGCAGAGCAGAGAAGTCTGCTCCAGAGTGAGGGAAGGTCTCCAGCTCTGGCTGAAGGAGAGTGACTTAGGGAAGGGCCTGCATATCTGGGTAATATCAACTGCATCCACGCTTGTCTGCAACAATGCGGCCCTCTTTGAGGACCAGCAGCAGGCGACGCAAGTTATGGATGTCATCGAGCGGGTTGGACTCCACGACAATGAGATCCGCCAGCTTCCCAACCTCGATGGTACCGAGATCTGCTCCAACGCCACACAGCGCTGCGGCGTGTTTTGTGGCCGCCAGTAGAGTCTGCCACGGTGTGGCTCCGTCCTTGACCCACAGACCCATTTCGAGTAAGGCAGCCTCTTTGAGTGGGCGG
>JBMDXC010000081.1:0-2779 GCA_048594805.1 Candidatus Entotheonellaceae bacterium
CAGGCCGTGGAGGTGCACGCTATGCATGACCCTACCGAGGGTGGCGTGGCCACGGGCCTGTGGGAGCTGGCTCAGGCCTCTGGCGTGGGCCTACATATGAGTGCCGACCAGCTGCCAGTGCTCCCTGAAGGGGCTCTGCTATGTCAGGCATTCGGTCTGGACCCCCTTGGGACAATTGCTTCTGGTGCGCTTCTGGCAGCCGTGCCGGCCGTGCAAGCCGAGCAGGCTATCCGCACCTGCACCGAGGTAGGCATTGCCTGTTACCGCATTGGCACGGCGGTAGCTGATGCCACGGAACTCGCCCTATATACTGGGACGCAGACGCGCCCCCTGCCGACGTTTACGCGGGATGAGATTCTGACGATTTTCCACTGACTGCTCTCAGAGGTTATCTACGCGTGCAGCTCACTTCATGGCAGTGGTTTACAGAACGGGTCTCCCAATGTGCGGAATGGCTGGATGCCTCTGCCCCCAGCCCGACGCACTGTCCGAGGTAGCGCAGGACAGCGCGGGCTATACGCTTGGCCCGCGGACACACCAGGTGCGTGTGGGGTGCTCTGGCGCGCCGTATGGGTAGCCTGGCCGTCGGGTCTATCTGGACCCGATAGACTCGTACCGGGGCGGACATGCTCTGGCCCATCCACACGCCAATCGCACTATAGTCCAAGGGGAGCCTGGCCACGACGTGGTCATATACAGTGCCCGAAATACAGAGGCCACCGCCTTCCGCCACGCGCTCCAAGCGCGCCGCCAGGTTGACCGCCGCCCCGTAGATGCGCCCCTGCTCCACCACAATGTCACCTACATGGAGGCCCATGCGGAACACCATCTGACGGTGCCGCGGGAGCGCTGCGTTACGCATGGCTAACGTGCGCTGGATGCTGACGGCACACTGTACGGCATCCACTACACTGGGGAACTCGGCCAACAGATTATCACCGGGGTCGTCCACCACCCGGCCCCGATACCGCCAAATGAGCGATGCCATGAGACTGCGATAGACAGTTAAAGTCTGGATTGTGGCCGTCTCATCCTCATGCATGAGTCGGCTGTAGCCTTGGACATCGGCACTGAGAATGGCCGCGAGCCGACGTTCCATGCCTACCGCGCGGGTGTGCCGGGTAGTCACGCCAGTGATGCTGTGGGTCATGCCGATCCTCCTCGCAGGAGCACAATCATAGAATGGAAGCGCCTCCACATCGCGTAGAGAAAAATTATACTGCTCATATGTATAGTATTCAAGGGTTTTTTTCAAGTTTTTCTGGGAAAATAACGCATGTAAAAACAAAGGGAAATGGGGTGAGATGGGCGGATATATGAGGGAGAGGACCATACTGCAGTACCCCATGCATTTTGCCCCCAAAATTCCCTTCCTTGCCATATGCAAGGGGCCATGTTAGGATGCGTCGCACGTCTATGGATGCTACGCTGGAGGACAGGGGCACCGTGGTGAGTCATGCCTTGCCCACGTGGTACGCTCTCGGTCGCGCCTGGCGGAGAGACTTCTGTCTAGGACCCAGAGACTGGCGTAGGCTATGTGCCCTGAGTCTGAGCGCAACCTATAGTGTGCTCTTGGTGCTGGCGTCTCTCTGCGTTGCAACCGGGCTCTTTCACGCCGCGGCACCGCATGATACGCACCATCACCATGCCGACTCTGCGGCGGCGCACCATCACGCTGCTCCTGATGCGCACCATGCTTCTCCCGTTCCAGACATCTGTCATATTGTGCATCAGGTGTGCACCACGCTGGTTCTGTGGGCTGTCCCTCTGCCTACGCTTACGCTGTCTTCAGGTCCTGCTCCTGTCAAGACGGTATGCAGCTTCGTTGACTCCATACTACCTTCATCCTGCAGTATTCGTGCACCTCCTGTAGTCATCTCCTGAGCATTGCACGATCTATTCGTTCTCTCCAGAGTCACAGTGGCCTGTCGTAGCTGATGAGCGAGCGCCTTGGGGCCCCTCACCTTAACCCTACCACGTGGAGAGAGGGGACAGAACCGCTCTTGCGTTTGCAGCATACGCTGACAGGGGAGATCTCTGCCCACTCAACGTTGCACCGGACTGAGGCAGTCTGTGCTATGGCCGGCGCTCGTCTTGAGGTCTCAGCACGACCTGGTGAGAGCCATGCTAGCTACTACGGAGACATCTACATCGGTCTTGCGAAGGAGCACGCGATGCAGTTATGCCCGCACTGGATACGGTTGTCTGTGCTTGTAGCACTTGTCGCACCTACGGTATGTCTTGCCCAGGCCACGGGAGAGCGTGAGGTACAGCTTGAGTCCACCGGAGGGCCAGGTGGTGCCCTCTTCGATGCCTTAGGTCTGTCCCGACCTGAGTTTGGTGGGTTACGGCTGTCGGCCTTTGTTGTTGGTTCGTTCAGTTACAACTCGCATCTGCAAATGGTCCCCGAGTTCGCCGGGAGTGCGCCAGCACTGGCCGATCCGGGGTCGACAAACTTCCGCTTCGACAAATTTGGCCTGCGGGTTGCCAGAACTTTTGCGCCGTGGCTTTCAGCCAGTGCCTCGTTTGAGGTCGAAAGCCATCGTGACCGACACAGCCACGGCTTCGATCCTGAGTTTGGGTGCCCTGGCGATGGCCCATGTGTGGAGCGGTTCGGGGCGGAGGAAGCTGAAACCGAGACCAATCTCGACCTGTTCCAGATCACAGCCGTTGCTCCTCTCGGCAATGGTGTCGCGTTCTCGCTTGGGCGCTTTGACGTACCGTTCGGTATTGAACGGCACGACGAGCCCCTCCTCCTCACGGCCACGACCTCCGAGGT
>JBMDXC010000082.1:0-2849 GCA_048594805.1 Candidatus Entotheonellaceae bacterium
TGCAGCGCGGCAATGATGCCGGGCTGGGCGCCGAGGTACTTGGGATCGGCCAGCAAGGTGCACAGGGTATCGCGTACCGCCTGAAAAAGCAGCGTCGTCATCACGGGCACGTTGGCCAGCCAGAGTGGATTGAGGTCGTGCGGCAGGGTGAAGATGACATGGTAATGGTCACAGGCGAGCAACCGCGCCCGCTGGAGCACGAGCCAGCGCTCGGTCTGGAGAGAGGCGCATTGCGGACACGACCGATGGCGGCAGGAGTTGTACCAGATGCGGGCCATATGGCCGTCGGGGCAGGCCTGGAGATGGCCCCCAAGCGCGGCGGTGCGGCACTGCATGATGGCGCGAGCCGCACGGCGGACGTGGGCGGGCAGCGGATGGGTCTGCTCGTAAGCGGGATAGGCGCCCTGGAAGATCTGTTGCAGGGTGACGGTGCCCATCGACCACGCTCCGGCGTCGGGGGAATATGCGCACGTGTACCGCATAGGATGGGACAAAGGATACGCGCCTGCCCTCCCCGGTGCAAGCGGTTAGTCCAATGGCCGTTATCCGAAGTAAAAGCATGGTGAAAGATGTAACTTTCAGAGTGATGCGGCCCTGATGCTTAACAATACATGGCCCTCTTGTTGGTCAATAGGCAAGAGAACCATCGGTTGTCTAGCCTTACCAGGGAGAAAAGATATGAGGCCGAGAACCATGCGCGTCCAGGTTATTTGGCACCTGAGCCCCGATGGTTCTCGACCCCGATGGAGGCATTCGTCACCCATGTCAAGATAGGCTGAGGGCCAAAGGCTCACACGCTATCTACAGGACTGGCACCCTGGTCCCGCCTCTACGGAGTGAGGCCACACGAGCTCCGTTCCTGTATACATCCCGATACTGATAAGTAACGCGATCAGCAGAACAACTTTGCGCTTCATCGTCTTCCCTCTCGGCGAGTCATCACTCTGTGGTGACATGGCCATGGTTGGCTTGGAATCGTGCCATTTGCGTTCTGTAAGACTCTTTCTTATCAAGCAAGACCTCCACTTTTTGTATGGTCTCTTGTGCTTTGGCTGCTTCTCCTTGTAGAAAATAGATCTTCGCAAGCGTATCCAGATCATCCGTATTTCTCTCTGTCGTGAGCGTTACAGCTTCTTTAGCATAACGTAAAGCTTTCTCTATATTGGAGATCTCTTTATTCTTTGAATTCGCATATATCCATGCTGCATTATTATATGACTGGTGATCGTTGGGGTCTAATTTTATGGATTGCTCACAGTGCTCGATAGCCTCATCTTCGGTATTCTTGATCGTATACAAGGCGCACAGTGTCTGATATATCCCCTTGGTATCGCTGAATGACGCCTTGGCGCTGTTGAGAAGCTGAAAGGCCTCGTCTCGATCATGACCGGCATTGCGTTCAAAATAGAGTGAGGCCAGCCGACTCACCATCAGCGGGGAATGCAAACCGTTTTGTCTCAGTTTTTCATAGCCTTCGATCAGCTGGGTATAACTTTTCCCCTGTTCATAGAAGACTTCCTGCTGCATGATGTCCTGCAAGAGCTCGATCTTCTCGACTTTCTGGCTTAACTTATAGGACATCACCGCGAGAGCCATGATGACCACAAACGGGACAGAGAAAACAACCAGAAAGCGAGACAGGATGCTGCGCTGCAGCCTGTGTATTTCACGGGCCTCGTCATCAGTGGCGTGCGTCTCCCGAGGTGTGGTGGCATCCATTATTTTCCCCCTGCTATTTTCTGCATGGCCAGAATACGGTCAGACACGCTTAAAAATGGCCCCAGGATACTTTGGATCGTCTTCGCTTTCGTGGCGGAGGGTTTATCAGACGCCGCCACCTCCAGGATCACGGCATTCACCGACCACAGATAACACGCGCTCCAAAAGAAAATAGCGCACAAGCTCAGACAGATCAGCCCGTACATGATCGCAGCGGGTGGGGGGATACCTAGGATATACCTTGCTCCTCCCCCTCCGAAGGTGATGCCTATGACCCCACATGATCCATACACCACTTTGAAAATCATGGCCCTGCTACCTCTCTTGAAGATGCCCAGCCCTCACTGACGCCGAGAGTATACAGGGGCGAGAGCGCTGGGGACTGTGCGCGGAGTCACACCATTTTTGCACCCTTTCTCACAAGGGCTGCCTGGTCTCAAGCGGAGAAGCTGTTGCCTACGGTGCGATGTCAAAGGGCACCCTGGCCAGGATGCTCATGGCACCTGCGGAGACTGTCAGCGAATCTCACAGTGCCAAAAATTGTGGCTCTCATATGCCGTCATTGAAGGCCTAAGAATAGGGGAATCCGACGTAGCAGCCGTAGCCCTGCCACATGGAAATAGCTTCGCCAACAGTCATTCATGACCCAGGGCTCTCCACCGCGCTTCTTTCCAGGTGCCCGTATAACGCCCGGTTAGTGGCCTGATGCGGAACTGTTTGACTATGGCGTGCTGGGGTGTCCAAAAAGCCGATGCAGAAGCTGTGTCTATGAAATGAGGTGGGGCTGGAGTTTCTGGACACTGAAAAAGGAGAGCCCGCAATTTTCTAGCGTCTACGAGAGTGTCTTCTGTCAACGTGCTTATGGTGCTAGACTCTCGGGATGCCAGGCACAAATGTTCCATGGGGTAATTTTTGCAATCTGGTGAAGGAGCGCACGCATGACACACGAAGAGATTCTCCAAGCCATTGAGGACCTGACGGCGCAAATCCGTACCTTGAGCTACTCCAGTAGTAAGGAAGCGGCGGCGCAACGCGCGGACTTACAGCAAC
The DNA here is from genome assembly GCA_048594805.1 of Candidatus Entotheonellaceae bacterium. GTDB lineage: Bacteria > Tectomicrobia > Entotheonellia > Entotheonellales > Entotheonellaceae > SXND01. The sequence goes on from JBMDXC010000082.1 coordinate 2,770, forward strand.
GGCGGCGGGATCTACGCGCCCAGTTAGAGGAGACACCCTAATGTGAACTTTCTGACCAGTAATTGTCCTCGCCTCCTCGC
>JBMDXC010000083.1:0-8198 GCA_048594805.1 Candidatus Entotheonellaceae bacterium
CATCACCCCCACCGGGGTCACCAATGCGGCCAATCTGTCGTTGTTCATGGTCAATGTGGCCTACTGTCTCCGGGCTGCCAGCCATCCACGAGACTCCGACTACAGCGTCCTGGACCTGAAAGCCGACTGTCGTGGCTCCAAATACGTAGAGGAAACGATAAAACTGCTTCCGGAAAAACCTGAGCCTATTTTATTCGCCAAGATTCTCAACCGGGTCGCTGGCTTAGGCCGTATTCACGTCTCTCCACCCTCCTTCAGCTTTTCGTAATTGGCGAGGGTATTGTTCTACGCAAAAATCAGAAAAATCAGAGCTGCTCTTCATTGGCCAATGGCGCGTCGACGCCCTCCTGGCCCTGGGCTGGCAATTCTACCTCCCCTAGGAGGCGTTCATGCCTGTCGAGTTCCAAGGAGCCGCGTACCGCTTTGGGCACATGCTGGTCCGCCCCTCGTACCGGGCGAGGACCAGGGCGCGCCTTTCTTCGGCATGATCTTTGACCCCGCTGGCCAAGGCCAGGCGGACCCCATCGACCTGCGTGGGGGGCCCGGGCACCACGCAGCTTTATTGGCTGGCGGCATGACACAGGCGAGGGACTGGCGAGCCCCCGGGGTCTGTGATAGCATCGAGCCGCACAACGGCCGGAGAGCCACCCTGGTGTGCAGGACCCCTCTGGGGCACGCCGTGCCCGCGTCTGTACCGACAACGTCCCAGAAGTGGTACCCAGGGGGACGTGGGAGCGGGACGGGATCTGGGCGAGCGATGCAGCGGCGCAGCCCCGGGGCGCGCACGGGCCTGCGTGCACGCACCCGTGCCAGGGGCAACACAGACACTCAGCCAGGTGGAAACCAAAGGAGAAACGTGAATATCGGGGCGTGGAGCTTTGTCGGCTGTGCGGCTGGCTCGCTGGTCACGGTCGTGCTGGGTGTGCCGTGGACCACCTACATCGCACGCCGGCATGCGCCGCCGGCAACGTGGTCTACGTCCCTGTTCCACGAAACGAACGTGGTCATGACTCTCGGCTGGACATGCCTCTTCCTGGCTGCGGCCGGCGTAGTGGCATGGACACCCCTGTGGGTGCAGCCGATAGTCGGGGCAATCCTCTATGGTCTTGGCCGTGTCTCGCCATGTCTGGCTGCATGGTATGCCACCCGGCGTGCGCGAGCCATGGGCATAGATCTACCTCGCTAATTCATCAGCAATTACTGCTACTTGAGAGAAGATACATCTTTGTTGTTTCAATAAGCAAAGCTGACAAATACGTCAACACACGCCGCAGATGGGCATTCGACTCCATGAGACGCTTTTTCTGGCACTCCTCGACTTAAACATATTTACAAACGACTTTTTTGTCTGTTTTATCCAATCAAGACGCACAAGTGTAGGACAAAGCAGGTTCGTTCTACAGGTATTCCCTCCCAGAGGTGATTCGGAAATGCTTGTAAACAAGAGGGGCAAAGCTACTTCAGGAGGTAGCAAGACACATTCTGGCACATCCCTTGCTCTCCACAAGGCAAATTGAGCCGAGTAGATTCTGAGACAGAGGGGAGGGAAAACATGGCAGAGGAAGGGATGGTAACGCCCGGGACAGAGCAGCAGGCAGCCATGCCACAGCCAACGCGGCGGGCATTCCTGAGGCAGACAGGACAAACGGGACTTGCTCTGTTGCTGGCGGGGTTGCCACACGGCTGGGCCGGCGAGGTCTATGCGTCAGACGCACCAGAAACATCCAACGTCCGCATTGGTATCATTGCGCTGACGGATTGCTCGTCGCTTGTTATGGCTTACGAGCTGGGACTTTTCAAAAAGTATGGGATCGCAGCCACTATCTCCAAGGAGGCATCCTGGGCTGTCATTCGGGACCGCTTGAACCTGGGAGAAAATCAGGCGTCGCATCTCCTCCTCGGCATCGCCTACTCCTCGACGATGGGCCTTCTCGGCTCGCCTGTGAAGCCAATGATTATCCCTTGCTATCTGAACCGCAATGGACAGGCCATCACGCTCAAGAAGGAATTTTTCACGAAGGGGGTCAGGACTCCAGAGACCCTCAAGCCCTACGCAGAGGCTGCCAAGCAGGCCAGGGCACCTCTAACCTTTGCGATGACTTATCCTCCTGGTACGCATGCCATATGGATGCGCTACTGGCTAGCGTCCGGGGGGATTCACCCTGACAAAGACATCACCCTTATCACCATTCCGCCAGCCCAGATGGTGGCCAATATGAAAGTGGGCAAGATGGACGGCTTTTGCGTCGGAGAACCCTGGAATGCCAGGGCTATCGCCGACGGCATAGGTTTTACAGCCATCACGACGCAGCAGATGTGGCAGGATCATCCTGAAAAAGTACTGGGCTTTACCGAAGAGTTCGCCACGAAAAACCCCAAGACTGTGAAAGCGGTCATACGGGCTGTGGTGGAGGCCAGTCAGTATATCGATAAACTCGAGAACCGTCCCCATGTCGCTGAGGTCGTGGCACGTCCGCAATACATCAATACGCAGAAAGAAATCATCCTCGGGCGCATGCTGGGGCAGTACGACTATGGCGATGGCCGGCCCGTGGAGCAGGACAAATATTACATGACGTTCTTCGACCGCCACACAAACTTTCCCTGGAAGTCACACGGGGTCTGGTGGCTCACGCAGTTTCGACGCTGGGGCATGGTGAAGGAGGGCGTAGACTATTCCGGACTCGCCAATCGTGTGCACCGGCCAGACATCTATCGTGAGGTGGCCAAGGAGATAAGCCTTGACGTGCCACAGGAGGACATGCGCAAAGAAACGCTCTTTGATGGTATCACTTTCGACCCGGACCAGCCTGAAGAGTACGCCCAGGGTTTTTCTGTGCATAACATGGTCTAGGAGGATATCGTGACGAAACGCTTTGATCCCATCGCGGTGGTGTTGCCCCTCTTAGGGATAGGGGTTGTACTCCTGATCTGGACTAGCATCAGTCAAACCGTGGCTCCTGATCTGCCCTCTCCGCTCAAAACCTGGAGCGAGTCGCAAACCTACATTCTGCGCCCATTTTTTAAGGATGGAGAAATGAATCAGGGGATCGCCCGCTTCGCTGCTCTGAGCCTCTTCCGGGTCAGTAAGGGTTTTAGTTTAGCTATCATCGTAGGGATACCATTAGGGTTTGTGCTAGGCCTGTCGCCGTCGTTCCACCGTGCCTTCGATCCAGTGATCCAGGTGCTGCGCCCCATTTCCCCGCTGGCCTGGCTGCCGCTCGGGCTGGTGATTTTCCGGCAGTCAGAACCAGCAGCGCTCTTTACGATCGCCATTTGCGCCATGTGGCCAACCGTGATTAACACGGCAGTGGGCGTACGCAGTATTCCACAGGATTATCTCAATGTCGGCCGCGTGCTCAAGCTGCCACGCGCCAAGATGCTCAGGAAAGTGATTATCCCTGCCACGCTCCCCTATGTCTTTACAGGCTGCCGTCTGTCTCTGGGCATTGCCTGGTTGGTCATCGTGGCCTCCGAGATGCTCACTGGCGCCCCTGGAGTTGGCGGCTTTCTATGGCAGGAGTACAACAGTCTCGTCTACTCCCACATTCTCCTCTCCATACTGACCATTGGCGTGATCGGCTTTCTTCTCGATCGGCTCATGGGCATGGTCGAACGCAAGTTTAAAACGGTCTGAGGAGGCTGACTGTGGCATGCCTGCAACTGCGAGACGTGCGCAAGAGCTATGCGACACCGCGAGGTCCCCATCTGGTGCTCCAGGGTATTGACCTGGATGTCGAGGAAGGGGAGTTCATTGCCATCGTAGGCTATTCAGGCTCGGGCAAGACGACCTTGATTTCGCTCATCGCTGGTCTTATCACGCCTGACGACGGCGAGAGCTGCCTCGCAGGGGTGCCAATTACTGGACCAGGACCTGACCGTGGTATTGTCTTCCAAAACTACTCGCTACTGCCCTGGCTGAGTGTCTTCGACAATATTTACCTGGCCGTCGATGCGGTCTTTCCGAACCTGCCAGCAGCCGCTAAGCGCCAGCGTACGGAGCAGTGGGCGCGCCTGGTGAATCTAGGTGATGCGATGACGAAACGTCCTCACGAGCTGTCGGGAGGCATGCGCCAGCGTGTTGCTGTGGCACGCGGTCTGGCCATCGACCCCAAGGTGTTGCTGCTCGATGAGCCGTTTAGTGCCCTCGATGCCCTGACGCGCGCCACATTGCAGGACGAACTGGCGCGTATCTGGCTCGAACGACGCAAGACCGTCGTAATGATCACAAACGATGTTGATGAGGCTATCCTGCTGGCGGATCGTATCTATCCGTTAACCCCAGGGCCGGGCGCCACGCTCGGTCCGGCAATTCCTATAGCTATCCCCCGTCCACGCTCTCGGCGTCATTTGAGCCTGGATGCCTCTTACCAGGAGGCCCGGCGGAGTCTCACCGAGTTTCTTCTCAAAGCCCGGCACAACGGCGTGAAAGGCTGACAGTCATGCATGAGCGCTTTCTGGAGTTTACGCAGCTTGGCAAAAGTTACGACACCCCGCATGGTTCCGCAGTCATCGTCAAGGATTTTAACTTGCGCATGCATGAGGGAGAATTTATCTGCATCATTGGCCATTCGGGCTGTGGCAAGTCAACGGTGCTCTCAATCGTGATGGGCTTGAACGAACCCACCGAGGGCGGGGTGATTCTGGGTGGGCGAGAAATCAGTGGCCCGGGCACGGATCGTGGCGTGGTGTTTCAATCCCCCGCGCTCCTGCCATGGTGCACAGCGCGTGACAATGTCCTCCTGGCCGTGCAGCAGGTCAAAGGTAGTCAGCGTCGCAGCGCGCAACGACGTCTGGCCGAGCATTACCTCGGACTCGTAGGCCTGGCGGAGGTGGCGGACTGTTACCCCCATGAGCTGTCCGCTGGTATGCGCCAGCGCGTCGGTATTGCCCGCGCTTTTGCCCTCGAGCCCAAAGTCTTGCTACTCGATGAGCCGTTCAGTCTCCTCGATGCCCTCACCCGCATGGAACTTCAGGATGAGCTCATGCGACTGTGGGACGAGGACCGCAAAACCGTGGTGATGGTCACCCACGATGTCGATGAGGCTCTGCTCCTGGCTGACCGTGTGGTCATGATGACCAGCGGCCCGGCTGCGACAGTCGGGGAGATACTCACGGTGCCTTTCCCACGCCCGCGCTCGCGTGCTGCAGTGCTCAATCATCCCAGCTATTACCAGTTACGCGACCAGCTCATCAGCTTTCTGGAAGAGCGTGCTGCGGCGTGAAGCGCAGCGAGTGTTAGACACTCTCCTCAGAAAGCGCTAGGATCATGTCCTGACGCGCGGCACCGGGGCCTAGGTGCTCTCGGCCATGCAGCGATGCCTGTGAGGACACGCCGGCGCCGTTTGAGAGCGCCGTTGCCAGGGAAGTCTAGCGACGCATGACCACATCTTTCATGGTACAAGACACCACCCTTGACAAAAGGGTACACCGAGGCCAGACCTGGCCAGTAAGCATTGCCCCCATGATGGACCGTACTGACCGGCACTATCGTTATTTCATGCGCGAGATCACGCGTCACACGCTGCTCTACACTGAGATGATCACCACTGCTGCACTCCTCCATGGGGACCGTGATAAGTTGCTGGGATTCTCGGAGGCGGAAAAACCCCTGGCGTTGCAATTGGGTGGCGATGACCCGGCGCATCTGGCCACATGTGCTCGCCTGGCTGAAGACTGGGGCTACGACGAGGTGAATCTCAATGTCGGCTGCCCCAGTGATCGCGTCCAGCATGGCCACTTTGGCGCCTGCCTGATGGCACAGCCGGCGTTAGTGGCACGTTGCATTGTGGCCATGCGTCAGGCCACCACTCTACCAGTTACCGTGAAGCACCGTATTGGCATTGATGAGCTGGATCGCTACGAAGATATGGCCAATTTCGTCCACAACGTGGCCCAGGCAGGCTGCGACCGCTTTATCGTACACGCTCGCAAGGCTGTTCTCCAGGGCCTAAGTCCGCGGGAAAACCGTATGGTACCACCACTGCGCTACGACGATGTGTATCGTCTCAAAGCCGACTTCCCCGTGTTGCACATCGAGATTAATGGCGGTATCATCACCCTCCAGCAAGCCGCCGCACATCTCCAGTACGTTGATGGCGCCATGCTTGGCCGCGCCGCCTATGATCATCCCTATCTTTTCGCCGAAGCCGATATGCTCTGTTGCCGGGATGCCGCTCCACCGCACACCCGCAGGCAGGTGCTCGAAGCCATGCTCTCTTACCTGGAGTGCTGGATTGCCCAGGGGCTGCCGCCGTACCGCATTGTGCGCCACCTGCTGGGCCTCTTCGCATACCAGCGTGCCGCCAGGCTGTGGAAACGCTCTCTCAGTGCGCGCACATGGGCACCAGAAACGGCTATGGCGACCTTAAGAGCGGCCATGAGTCTCGTCCCAGATGAGGTTCTGGATGCTCGTCCACAGACTGCGGAGTATGCCAGGCACTCTGTGCATCTCCTTCCTTCCCACGGTTAGAAGACGATCGTCCAGCCCTCGCGCTGGGCCTGCTCCTTGGTGTACGACACGCCATGTACTTTCAGCCCCTGGTCATTGAGCAGCGTCATAATCCCGCCCTGATTCCCCAGTTGCACTTCCGGCGATGTCACCACAACAACCGTAGCACCTGAGGCAATAATACCAGAGAGGAAATGTTTGCGCTCGAGCCTGTCTACAATGGCCCACCCGGTGAGGTCCACTGCCTGCGGTGTGGTGTTGAGGATGGTGACGGTTTCCTGCTCTGGGGCTGGACCGATGGGGTTTACTAGGGCTGCTACAATACGCACAGCGTAGTCTTGGTCGGGTATGACAGTGAGGGCATGGCCAGTATGATCGTCTGTGTGCCATGCCTGTGACTGGAACGCTAGGAACAGCGCCACCCAGCGTTGCTCGGTCGGAAAGTATAATAACAAGGCGCCATCTTGCCAGACCCCGTCGTCAGCCACAAAGCGACCCGTATTGCCCTGGTTCATGTGAATGTTGTGGATACCATTCCCGGGCAGAAAGTGAAACACTTTGTCAACGGTATTCGCCTCCGGCCCCCAGCGTTCCCCGAAAGCATAGACCAACACCTGGGGGTCTCTTATGGCACGTTGCACGTAGTGATCGATGCGATCGTTCAGGTCATTGTCCGGCCCTGGCAGGTTGAATGGCAGCGGTCGCATGGCCTGCCGGTCAAACAGGTTGCCTCGGATGAAATCAAGCGCCTGTCCGCCAGAAGTGTTCTGCAAAGCGGTGAAACCGTACGGGAGATCTGGGAGCTGCGCGGTAAGCGCATGACGAAAGTTCTCATCAATGAGATACAGCAATTCTGAAGGGGTTTCCTGGGATTTGACGTTCAGGGCAGCACGGTAATGTGTGGTATCCGCCACAACACGCATCTGGTAATGCGGTGTATCGTCGTCCGCCTCGGGCTTTGCATCAATGACATGCCCTTTTAAGACACCGTAGGGTTGTATTGGCATATTTCCTCCTCTCATAGATGTTGTCCCAAGGATAGCCTGGGCGAGCCCAGGCTGCAATTTTTCGAGCGGATTACAGGGAGGCTTCGGGTATGATAGACACATCACGGTGTGTTTTTCGATGAGTGTGGGGAGTAGCGCTATGTCCAATCCACTTTACCACCGTATTTATGAAGTCGTGCGGCACATTCCCCAGGGGCGCGTCGCAACCTATGGTCAAGTCGCCCTGGTGGTCGGGCCACCAGTGACTGCCCAACAGGTCGGCGAGGCCATGGCGGCTTTACGTGATGACCATCCAGAGCCACCTGTCCCCTGGCAGCGAGTTATCAACGCCCAGGGCAAAGTCAGTACAGGACGACACCAACAGCAATTACTCGAACAGGAAGGTATTGTCTTCAACGCTAAAGGCTCTACTGATCTCCGACGCTTTGGCTGGCAAGGACCTGATCCAGCCTGGGCCGCAGCCCATGGTTTCTCGCTCCTTAACCATGGTGCTGCCGATGCATCACAGCTCGATCTCTTCTGAGGCTTGCAACTCGTGCAGGGCAGCAGAGCCATGAATGATCAGCGTATGCAAAGAGGGAAGACACCATGCTTGATGAGACGCTCACAAAACTCGAGATGAACATTCGTGAGTCCGCTGTGATACAGGCTGACAAGAAAGCAGAGCTTTTGCGTCTCCTGACCACGCTGAAATCCGAGATTGCCACCCTCGAACACACGCATGCAGAACATGCAGAAAG
>JBMDXC010000084.1:0-14587 GCA_048594805.1 Candidatus Entotheonellaceae bacterium
TAGAAGCGGGCGAGGGCCTGGCCGAGGTCGGCTTTGGGGATGCGGTAGGTCTCGAGCAGGACGGTTTCGACCTCGCAGCGTTTGCGGCGCGCCTCGGCGATGGCACTGCTCAAGTCGTGGCGCGTGAGCAGCTGCTGCTCACGCAGGTAATCAAATTTGCTGGGGCGCCGCTGTACTGACTGCGATTGATTGCGCAGTGCGAGCCCAAGCGTTTCGGCAATGTCTGAGGCGAAACCCTCTTCCTCAGCTGTGAAGCGATCACCGTCCCGCTTGTTGATGAGCAGGAGCACACCCATCAGGTATTTCCGCTCCACCAGGATAGGGACAGCAAGCATCTGGCGGCTGCGGAAGCCACTGCGCTTATCCCACGATGGATCGAAGGACAAGCGTGGATTAATCGTCGCTAATTCGGCAGCATCATAGGCGTCAGCAATATTGACAATTTTTCCATAGCGCGCACAGTACCCTGAGACGCTGGCCTCATTGATTGGCACGCGGATTTCCTGTACCCCATCGAGAGGGTCCAGGAGGTATTTCGAATAGAGCTCCCTTTTCTCGCGATCGACGGCATAGAGAGTGAGCTGCTCGACTTCAAATAAGGTCGCCAACTCGCCTTTGAGCTCGAAAAACAGTTCGTCGAGGTTCTTCGCAGCGTGAATCTTATTAATGATGGTAGCCGTCCGACCTTTGGCCGTGCTCCATTCTTGTGAACCAGAGTTTGACATCCGCGTCTGAAGGGTTACCTGCTCAGCCATCACCACATGCCCTCAACAGGGTCTAGCACGTTGACTCCTTGACTCCTACTTTATCGGCAGAAGTAGCTTTTTTATGCATACCAGCGCGATACTGCCTCTGCTGTACCCACTGGCTGGTCAGAGCCTCTACATTCAAATCTCAGCTGCATGATGGTCCGAACACCGCCCGCACTCTTTTGTGTCTCTTGCACTTGTGGTGTTGGCACAGATGGTGCAATACTCCTGAACCGCCTCGCACCAGTCAGTCATACAAGTGCTCTTTTCCCATGCTCTCTTGCAAGGCGTTGATGCAGGACACGGAGCTTCATCCCTCACCGTCCTTGAGAGGTTTTGTATCAGTAGAGATAGACTCTATATTAGCATAGCTCAATTTACGTTAAAAAGCAGTTCCCTGCTCTGCGTGCTGGTCTATTGCCGTCAGGGGTCTCAGCATCGCACAGCCTCTCTCCATCGGGACGTAGAGCACATCACCAGGCAAATCACCGCGCCAGGAAGCGCACTGGCCTGACTTGAAAAGTATGTGTGAAATTTCTATCCTCTCAGTTATGGAATGCACAGCAGGGGGGCCTCGTTTTCCTATTGTAGCAGAGGCTTGCGGCCGGGGAAGTCTGCCAGCCTGTGCCCTCCGCCGCGGCGTTTGGCTATAGGACCAGTGGTTTTGGGAGGCTCCTATGAGTCGCTGGATGTATTTTGCCCTCGCTTTGAGTGTCTTGGGGATGCTGGGCATCTCTCCTGTCACGCTTGCCCAGGCGCCACCCGCGCAGGGAATGCTTGCCGAAGAGGTGGTCTTCTTCGAAGAACCAAACCGCTCCAAGGCGTACGAGATGCTCGCATCGGACCAGATGCACATCTATGCCTATGGCCTCTCGGATCCGGACCTCAAGAAGCACATTGAGACCTCCCAGGACATCACATACACGCTTTCCTATGGCAACACCTGGGAACTCACCATTAACCCGTCAGGACCAATCTTGCAAAACGGCAAGCTGAATCCGTTTGCAGTGGCCCCGATTCGCGAGGCCCTCAACTGGCTGATTGATCGGAATTACGTCGCGCAGGAACTCTGTTTTGGCCTGGCGCGCCCGAAGTTCCTCCCGATCGCAGGTGCCTTTCCGGACTATGCAAGGCTGGCTGATGTTGCCCGGGCTCTGGAGTTCAAGTACGCGCACAATCCGGGCAAAACCAAGGCAACACTCACACGTGAGATGCAACAGCTCGGCGCCACCCTGAAGGACGGTAAGTGGTGGTACAAGGATGCGCCAGTGTCGATCACGTTTTTGATCCGCACCGAAGATGTCCGCAAGCGCATAGGCGATTACATCGCGTCATTGCTGGAAGACAGCGGGTTTACGGTGGACCGGCAGTACAAGAGCGCCGCTGAAGCGGGACCAATTTGGATTGGCAGTGATCCAGCCGAGGGGAAATGGCACCTGTACACCGGTGGTTGGATTACCACGCGCATCTCGCGGGACCAGGGGAGCACCTTCAACTACTACTACACGCCAAAGGGGAGACCCGACACGCTCTGGCAGGCATACAACCCCTCGCCCAGGTTTGCAGACATCGCCGATCGCTTGGCGCGCAATGACTATACATCCTGGCCTGAGCGCATGCAGCTGATGACTGAGGCTCTGCAGCTCGCCAACCAGGAAAGCTTTCGGGTCTGGCTGGTCGACGCCATCAACTACTTCCCGCTGCGCAAGGACGTGGGGGTGGTCTCCGACCTCGCCGGCGGTATCAACGGCTCCGCCCTCTGGGCGCACACGCTGCGCTTTAAGGGTCAGCCTGCTGCCAGAATGCGCATCGGCATGCCCAGCATCTTGACCGAGCCCTGGAATCCCGTTGCTGGCAGCAACTGGATTTACGACCAGATGATTATCCGTGGCACTGCGGCAGCCCCGAGTCTACCGGATCCCTTCACTGGGCTCTTTCTGCCCCATCGCATTCAGTCCGCGCACGTCACGGCCCAGGAAGGGGTGCCCATGATCAAGACGCTGGATTGGGTCGACTTGCGTTTCGCTCCTCCTATCGCAGTCCCCGGCGAGGCGTGGATCAGTTGGGACGTGCAGGAGCAGCGCTTCATCACGGTGCAGGAAAAACACCCGGAGGGCCTCAAGGCGCGCACGAAGACCGTGGTGCGGTATACGGATGACCTGTGGCAGCGCCACTGGCACGATGGTACCCCGCAGACCCTGGCAGACTTTTTGCTCGGCATCATCATGACGTTTGAGCGACCTACGAAGGACAGCGCCATCTTCGATGCGGCTGCAGGGCCGGCGTTTCAGACGTTTGTGCAGTATTTCCGCGGCGTCAAGATCGTGCAGGCCGATCCGCTCGTGGTCGAATTTTACAGCGACCAACCCAACCCGGACGCCGAATGGCTGGCGGCCAGCGCTGCCGATTTCGTGTACAATACCACACCGTGGCACGCGCTGGCCCTCGGCATCATGGCGGAAAGCAACGGACGACTTGCGTTTTCAGCGGACAAGGCTGAGAAGCTCAAGATCGAACGCATGAGCTACATTGCGGGTCCCAGCCTGCCGGTCTTGGATGACTATCTGAAGCAAGCGCAGGCTGAAGGCTATATCCCCTACGAGAAGGCACTGGGGAAATATGTAACCAAGGAGCAGGCCAGGCAACGCTATGCGGCTCTCCAACAGTGGTACGGCAAGCACAAACATTTTTGGGTTGGCAACGGCCCGTATATCGTCGAGTCGGTCCACCCATTGGAAAAGACGCTGGTCATGCGACGCTTCGACGAATTCCGCACGGCAGATCCGAGGTGGCTCAGCTTTGCCGAACCGCGGGTGGCGACAGTGGCCGTGGCAGGACCGGCGCGCGTCACGATTGGCGCTCCGGCGGAGTTTCGGATCACCGTCTCCTTTAAGGAGACCCCGTATCCGGTCAAGAACATAGACTTTGTGAAGTTCCTGGTCTTCGACTCCAGGGGTGAGGTGGTGCTGGTCGCTGATGCCGAGGCCGTCAAGGACGGCGAGTGGGTCGCGAAGGTCCCCGCTGAGACAACGCGAGCCCTTAAGCCTGGATCGAACCATCTGGAGGTGGCGGTGGCGTCCAAAGTGGTGAGCCTTGCCTCCTTCGGCTCGGCCAGGTTTGTGAGCCTTGGTGGACGTTAGAGGGGTCTGGATGAACGGCGGAGTGTCTTCGGCGACAGTAACCGTGCCCCCAAGCCGCCCTGCGTGGCGTGAAACGCTGCAGCGCGTCGGTCTGTATACGCTGCGCCGCGTCGCCGTCCTCCTTGGCACGGTGGTCATTGGCACGTACCTGGCGGTGCTGATCGCCAACTGGGGTGGGGAGGTCGACAAGATGCGCGAGGCGCAGTGTAAGGAGAAGGCCGGCATGAGTATTCAGGCCGACCCCGCTCTCCAGTCCCTCCCTCCAGAGGAGCGCCGGCGCCGCTATGAGCAAGAGGTCGAACGTTGCAAGCAGCTTCAGGGACTGGATCGGCCATTCTTTACGCGCAGTCTGGAATACTTGAGCGATGCGCTCACCTTGTCGCTGGGCCGGGCCATGCAACTGACCAGTGACAGCGGGTCGCGTGAGGTGCGCAATATCATTCTGGAACGCCTGCCGGCCACGCTACTGTTGTTCGGCACGGCGGATCTGGTGCTGTTTTTCATGGCCATCTCGATTGCCTTGTTCCTGGCGCGCCGGTACGGAAGTGTCTTCGATCGCCTGATTGTCGCACTGGCACCTACCTCCACTGCGCCAGGCTGGTTCTATGGCATCTTTTTAATTCTGCTCTTTGCGGGTCTGCTGCACCTCCTGCCGTTTGGTGGCATGGTGGATATCCCGCCACCGACGACCACGGCAGCGTACGCTGCCAGCGTGCTGCACCACCTCATCCTGCCCGTGGCCGCAGTGGTGATCGGCTCCATCTGCCTGTCGATCTATTCCTGGAGAACTTTTTTTCTCATTTACTCGAGTGAGGACTACGTGGAAATGGCCAAGGCCAAGGGCCTGCCATCGGGCATGATCCAGCGGCGCTATATCCTGAGACCGACGCTGCCGCCCATTATTACGGGTTTTTCGTTTATGCTGATCAGCCTCTGGCAGGGCGCCATCATCCTGGAAACGGTGTTCAACTGGCCGGGGCTCGGCCGGCTGCTCTACTCGGCCATCGGCTCCCAGGACACGCCCGTGATCGTTGGCACCGTGGTGATTTACGGCTACCTCCTGGCGCTCACGGTGTTCGTCCTGGACATTGTGTATGCCCTTATTGATCCGCGGGTCAAGGTCGGGGCTACGGGGGTCGGATCATGACTGCCCTCCTCACCAGACTGCGGCAGCTGCGGCATTATCCTTCCGCTATCATCGGCATGACCATGGTGTTTCTCCTCCTCGGGCTGTCGCTGGTGACAGTACTGACCATCCCTTACAGCGAGGCCATTCGATTGTGGCGTGGGGGTGCAGGGGTGTGGGACGAAAGCCCCGAGCTCGCCCGGCCTACGTGGTTTCAGCTGTTCAGCGCCAGGAAGCTGCCGAAGACCATCATCGTCGACACACGCCAGAGCGGCAAAGAAATGACTGACCAGCCCGATGGCACGCGCGTAGTCAATGCTAGCCTGCGCTTTGCGTTCCCCTACGATGAGCTGCCCAGCGCAGTGGGTCTCTGGCTGCACGCCACCTACAAGGAGGCGCAACCCTTTGTCATCCTCACCTGGCGCAAGCCCGACGGCGAGGAGATTGCCTTTGAGGAGCGCACACCGGGACAGACAGACCGCTACTTCGTGTCGCGCGACGAGAGCCTGCGGCAGCGCTTGCACGCACGCAGCATTGAGGAGGCGTTGTTCGGTGCAGGCCCCAGGGGCGACGGCGCACTCCTGCGCGGTACCTACGAGCTCGCCATCGAGGGCATCCTCTTCGAGCCCGACGCCGACTTGGAAGCGCGTCTGGTCGTGTACGGCAAGATCCACGGCATCGCCGGCACTGACGCCCAGCGCCGGGACCTGAGCGTGGCGCTGCTGTGGGGCACCCCGATCGCACTCACGTTTGGCCTGCTGGCCGCTGTGGGCACGACCATTTTCTCCCTGATTATCTCCGCCGTTGGCACCTGGTTCGGTGGCCGCCTGGATGCGATTATTCAGCGGCTCACGGAAGTCAATGCCATGCTTCCTGGCCTAACGTTGCTGGTCATGATCGGCATGTTCTACTCCCGCAGCCTGTGGGTCATGCTGCTGGCTATTATCCTGCTCAGTATGTTCAGTCTAGGCATCAAAACCTATCGCGCCATTTTCCTATCGTTGAAGGAAGCACCCTACATCGAAGCGGCGCGGACCTACGGCGCCGGTAGCTGGCGCATTATCTTCCGCTACATGATCCCGCGTGTCATTCCGATGTTGATCCCTGCTTTTGTGACGGCGATTCCCGGGTTCGTCTTCCTCGAAGCCTCGCTGTCCATCCTCGGGCTAGGCGATCCTGACATTCCGACGTGGGGCAAGCTGCTGTTCGACGCCTATGCCAACGAGGCGCTGTTCAAAGGGTATTACTACTGGGTCCTGGAGCCCGCGGCCCTACTCATGCTCACGGGCATGAGCTTTGCCATGAGCGGGTTCGCGCTCGACCGCATGTTCAACCCGAGGCTCAGGACAGCATGAACAACGGACTCTTACAGGTCGAAGAGCTGCGCCTGCACTACCGCACCACCCAGGGCGTGGTCCAGGCTGTGGACGGCGTCACCTTCTCCCTGGCTCCACGGCAGGCACTGGCGGTCCTTGGCGAATCCGGGTGCGGCAAATCCTCCCTGGCGCGCGCCATCCTGCGGCTCCTGCCGCGTAACGTCGAGGTCTACGACGGGCGGGTGCGCGTCAACGGACTGGACATCATGTCCATGGACGAGGAGCAATTCCGGCGTGACGTGCGCTGGCGCAAGATCTCTATCGTCATGCAGGCTGCCATGAATGCCTTGAACCCGGTACTGCGCGTCGCAGATCAGGTGATCGAGCCGCTGCTCGTGCACCAGGGGCGGTCGCGCGAAGTCGCGCTGACGCGCGTCCGCGACGTGTTTCAGATGGTGGGTGTGCCGCTGGATTTCATGGCACGATACGCCTTTGAGCTCAGTGGTGGCATGCGGCAGCGCGTGGTGCTGGCCATGGCACTTGTGCTCAAGCCCCCGCTCGTGCTGCTGGACGAGCCCACGTCGGCGCTGGACGTGCTGACGCAGGCCAACATCATGAACGTGCTCAAACGCATCAAACGAGACACGGGCACGAGTTTTATGTTGATCACGCATGATATCGCCACCTCGAGCGAGCTTGCGGACCAGGTGGCGGTGATGTACGCCGGGCAACTGGTTGAGATCAGCGATGCGGCGCGCTTCTTTCGTGAGCCTCTGCATCCCTACTCGCAGAAGCTCATGGCCAGCGTCCCGCGCCTGCGCGACGATACCAAGCTCGAATACATCCCGGGGCGCCCACCGAGCCTCATCGCTCTACCGCACGGCTGCCGCTTCGCCCCGAGGTGCCCAAAGCGGTTTGCCAGATGCGACCAGGACCCACAGATGATCCACACGGAGGACGGCCGGCAGGTCAGGTGCTGGCTGTACGAATGATGCCACACAGCACGCTTCTCTCAGTCCGCAATTTGCACACGTGGTACGAGCTCCGCCAGCGTGTGTTTAGCCGCGCTGGCTTTGTGCGTGCGGTGGATGGCGTGACGTTCGATCTGGCCGAAGGGGAAAGCATCGCCGTGGTAGGCGAAAGCGGCTGTGGCAAGTCGAGCCTGGCGAAAACGATTCTCGGCCTGTACCGACCCACGCAGGGCGAGATCGTCTTCCAGGGCCAGCCGATCCACGCCGCGAACGCGGCAACGCTGCGCTGGTACCGCCGCCAGGTTGGCTTCGTACAGCAAGACCCCTACGGTGCCCTGCCACCGTTCATGAACGTGCACCGCATCCTGGCAGAGCCCCTCATCATTCACGGCATCCACAAGGCGCAGCGGGAAGAGCGCATCCGTGAGGTGCTGGAGGAGGTCAAGCTCGTTCCCATCACGGATTTTATGACCAAATATCCGCATATGCTCAGCGGCGGGCAGCAGCAGCGCGTGGTCATCGCCCGGGCGATTCTCCTCCAGCCCAGGCTGATTGTGGCGGACGAGCCGGTGTCGATGCTCGATGCGTCCGTGCGTGTAGAGATTCTGGAGCTGCTACGCAATCTCCAAAGGGCGCACCGCCTGGCGGTCATCTACATCACGCACGACCTCTCCGCGGTGCGGCATTTTTCCGAGCGCATCTTCGTGATGTATGGTGGGAAAATCGTGGAGAAGGGGATGGTAGCCGATCTCCTACGTAACCCGCTCCACCCCTATACGCGGGCCCTGCTACAGGCCATCCCGGACGCGGACGCCACCAATGCCGAGACGGATCGCGAAGTCCCACCAGGCGAGCCGCCGAGTTTGCTCCACCCCCCCCCGGGCTGCCGCTTTCACCCTCGCTGTCCTCTAGTGATGCCTGGCCTGTGTGATACGCAGGAGCCCCCTGAGTTCGAACCCGAGCCCCTGCATCTGACCCTGTGCTGGCTCTATAAGGATGCCAAGCCATGAAGTTGCTTCTGGGTGGTTTGCTGCTCGTCACCGCTGGTGCCGGCCTGCCCTTCCTGATGGTCATCCGCGTGCTCGAGCTGTCGTTGCCGCTGTCAGTGCTGGCCTATGCGGCGTCCTTATCCGGATTGCTGCTCGGCATTGTCGGCGCCGTCAAACTATACTACCCTGTATCTCACGAATAGCCCGCTCACCCAGTTGGAGATCGATGTGCAGTGCGTAGCCCGGCATCGTGCTCCCTTGGGTTGGCGCTTAGGATCCATGCTCTCCACATCATGTTTGCCTCGCAGCTGTGGGAGCGCCAGGATGGCCGTGGCAATGTCGCGACTGAGTGCTGCCACGGTGCGGCTCATCGCCGTGGCCAGGGCCTCGTACTCGGGCGATGCAGTGGCCTCACGGAAGCTCGACTTTTTACTGACCAGCACCTCTCGGCCGTCCTTGGTGAGAATGCTCCACAGGGCTACCAGTGACACCTCACCCCCTGTCTGCCCCAGAAAGTGAGTCACCTCGACAACGACTTGGTACTCCGGGACAAACGTTTTCCACGGGAAGAGCGCGACACGATCCGTCGCCAGCAAGAGCGACAGATTCTCTGCCAGCACCCGCGTGAAGCCATCCTGCAGGGGCTCAGCCCATTGTGCCGAGGCGGCGCTCTGCAGTTCCGACGACTGTTGTCCTGTGACAATATGGGGTCGATCGACATACTGGGGTAATTCCACCGGCCCGACCCCGATGCTTATCTCACGTTCGCCCGTGGCCGGTGATCTAGACTCAGCATGGGGAAGGGACGTCAGGATATACAGCCGTGCGGGTGGTCCCGTACTACAACCGTGCAGGACGAGTGTACTGACCACCAGAATTGCGAGGAGGACAACGAGCATAGAGCGCCGGTGGCTCATTTGGTTCCACTCTCCTGGCGACCAAAGACCAGCGCATTCGGATGGCGCTCAAGATAGTTTGCCAGGGTCCGCAGAGAGCGTGCTGTCTCTGAGAACTCCCGCAGCGTTTTCACCAGTTCGTAGCCCACCGGAGCACTGGGTATGACGAGTTGCTGGGCCGACGTCAGAGTCTCACGCATCTGTTCAATGGCGCGCAACGCGCCCTCTGCCGTTTGGCGGAGGCTGGTGGCAAGCGTGAGCACCTGAGTATTCACGGTCTGGGTCAGTTTGCCGACTTGCCCGAAGGTCGTGGTGGCGCTGGAGGTCACCTGCCCCAACTGCTTATCGACATGCTGCACCGATTGGTGTGTCTGCTGCGCCAACTGCTGGATATCCGTGGCCGCCCTGTTCAAACTCTCGAAAGCCGTAGTCGCACTGGAGGCGACCTGGGTGATCTGGGTATCTGCCTGCTGCAGCATGTGTTGCATCCCCGTGAGCGTGACGTTCAGGTTATGCATGGCCGCTAGCACTTCGGGAGCATTCACCAGCCGATTGATACCAAGCAAGGTGCCCTCGAACGAACGCAGCATCTCATCGAGAGGCAACTCGACAAGTTTATCGAACACCTGGCGTACGGTATTACTCACTTCTTGTAAGGTTGTCGGCACCGTTGGGATCTCGAGCAGTTTGGTCGTGGGATCGATGGTTGCCTGCCTGGGAGCCGCCTCAAGGGACGTCGCAGGAGGGAGATCAAGCTGGATAAACAAGAGCCCGGTGACCAGACTATCGGTTTGCAATTGGCCGCGCAAGCCGCGCTCGATCAGGGCTGCCAGGGCATCTTTGGGCGCCCTTGGGTCAACATTCAGCATCTCCATAGCACTTCCAGTCCCTTTGGGGAACTCGACGATCACAGGAATGCGGATGTCGAAGTTTTGACGGTCTAACTGCATTTTGATGCTCGTGACGGAGCCCACCTTGACACCCCGAAAGTTGACTGCAGCGCCCTCGTATAATCCCTGTATTCCCCCCTCAAAATACATCACGCACTTAATAGTTCCCGCGAATAGCTTGCCGGAGCCGAACATCATCACCCCGGCAATAGCCAGCACCACCGCCCCAACGATAAAGCCGCCGATGACGGCCGGATTCGCTCGCTTCATGCCTGAGGGTCTCCGCGTGTGAGAAACTGGCGAACCTTCAGATCCTGCGACTCCGCCAGGAGCTTTTTCGGGTCGCCTTGGGCGATCATCGTCTTGGTGTCCGCATCGAGAAAGACCGAGTTCGTGCCAATCGTCAAAATACTCGCCAGCTCATGCGTCACCATCACTACCGTGGCGCCGAGACTGTCGCGCAGTTCGAGGATCAGGTCATCGAGCCGGCGCGAGTTGACCGGGTCTAAACCCGCAGATGGCTCATCAAAAAAGAGAATATCGGGATCAAGTGCCATGGCGCGTGCCAGTCCGGCGCGCTTCTGCATGCCACCGCTGAGTTCGGAGGGGTAGTAGTCCTCAAAACCGACCAGACCCACCAGCGCCAGCTTGAGTGACACCAGTTCGCCGATCTGGCTCGGACTGAGATGAGTATACTGCTCCAGTGGCAGCGCGATATTCTCGGCAAGGGTCATCGAACTCCATAAAGCCCCACTCTGGTACAGGACCCCAAAACGGCGCATCATGCGTTCACGCTCGGCTGGCTCGACCTGCCAGAGACTCTGCCCGTTGTAGAACACCTCCCCCTGGGCTGGGGCTTGCAGACCAATGAGATGCCGTAATAGCGTACTTTTGCCACACCCACTGCCACCCATGATGATAAAAATATCACCGCGCTGCACATGAAAGGTGAGATCCCGCTGAATCACCAGACTGCCATACGCCATAGTCAGATTGTGCACGACAATGTGCGCGTCCTGAGGCTGCTCTGCCGGCACGCGTTTAGATCCCCAGGATGTCG
Organism: Candidatus Entotheonellaceae bacterium; assembly: GCA_048594805.1. GTDB lineage: Bacteria > Tectomicrobia > Entotheonellia > Entotheonellales > Entotheonellaceae > SXND01. The sequence goes on from JBMDXC010000084.1 coordinate 11,138, forward strand.
TATATGACGGTCAACACCGCATCAGACACAACGATCCAAACGATCCCTGTCACCACTGCTGAGGTGGCAGCGGCCCCCACCGCCGAGGCGCTGCGTCCACACTGCATGCCGCGCAGACACCCTGCCAGGGCAATCAGGATACCAAAGACGGTACCCTTGATAAGTCCTACAACAAAGTCAAGGAGCTGCAAGGCACTGAGGGTTTGCTGATAGTACTGCCCTGCGCCTAAATGGAGCATGCCGACGCCAACAACAGCACCACCCAGAATGCCAACCAGGTCAGCATAAATACACAGGAGCGGCACCATGAGCATCAGGGCCAGCATACGCGGCACCACTAAAAATTCTACAGGGTTGAGGCCCAGGGTGATCAAGGCGTCGGTCTCCTGGTTCACCACCATGGTGCCGAGTTGCGCTGCAAAGGCCGCGCCAGTCCGCCCCGCCATAATGATCCCGGTCATCATGGCACCCATTTCCCGCGCCATGACCAGGCCTACCAGATTCGCCACATAAATCTGCGCACCGAATTGACGCAACTGGGTGGCGCCCACAAAGGCCATAATCAGGCCCACGAGAAAACTGATAAGCGACACAATTGGCAACGCTTGCGCGCCACTTGCTTGCATGATGAGCCACAGGTCGACGGCGCGCAGCCTGGCCCGACCCCGTATAAGCTGCCCAAATGCCAGCGCCACCTGGCCGAGGAAGGTCAGAAGTGCGCGTGTTGCCACGGCCATGTCGAGGGCACTCTGTCCAAGCCGCACCAGGAGGGAGGCCCGCGTCGTCTCGCGCCGGGCCTCCTGGTGCTCTGGCACTGCCGTAACCAGCGCTAAGAGGCGTTGCACACCGTGCGGGAGCCCGGCACGGTCGAACTCGATCTGCTCCCGGTCACACAGTTCCTTGAGTTTGAGCAGGAAGGTAAGCAACGCGCTGTCCCAGTCGGCGAGGTCGGATGCCTCACAACTGAGACGCCGCACGCCTGGCATGGCTTGGATCTGGGCCTGGACCTCTGCGGTCGATGGCAGAGCAGCCTGGATAGTCCACTGCCCAGACAGTCGTACACGCAGTGTATCCGCCGTGGGTCGCGTCACGTCGAGCGTGCCGTGGGGGTGCGTCTCAGGCGTTGTCGCGTCCATGCAATGTGCGGCTCCAAGGTTGCTCGAAATAGGAGGATGTATGCACAGATGGTATACAAAGCCGTCTTGGGATACAAGAAAAGTGCCTGGAAGCATCGTTGACTGGTCCTTGGCTTCTATTGTACCCTTGACCTACAGCATACCCTATAGCGAGGAGGTTTTCCTATGTCCTTACCACCGCATCGCGTGGCCTATAGCCCGATTATTGATCGCCCGAAAATTACCTGGCCCAACCAGGCGCGCGTCGCCTTCTGGGTCGCTCCCAATGTCGAGCACTACGAGTATCTGCCGGATTACGATGGCCAGCGCAACCCGTGGCCACGCATGCCGTACCCGGACGTGCGCGAGTACAGCTATCGCGATTATGGCAATCGCGCTGGCTTCTGGCGCATGACTGAGGTACTCGATGCCTACCAGATCAAATGCTGTGTGTCCCTGAACCTGGCTGTCCTCGAGCACTATCCCGAGATTGGCGAGGCGATGGTCAAGCGCGACTGGGATTTCATGAGTCACGGCATTTATAACACGCGCTATCTCAACACCTACACTGAGGAGCAGGAGCGCGCCTTTTATCAAGACTGCATTGCGACATTAAAACGGCATACCGGCAAACAGTTAAAAGGCATGCTAGGGCCGGCCATTTCCGGTACGGAGCGTACCCCAGACCTCATGGCCGAGGCTGGCCTGATCTATCACACCGACTGGATGCACGATGACCAGCCCGTACCCATTCAGGTGAAATCCGGCAGGCTGATCTCCGTGCCCTATTCGGTGGAACTCAACGATGCGCCCACCTTCAGACAGCACTACGAAGGGGACTACTTCGTGCGCATGTGCAAAGCGCAGTTCGACCAGTTATACAAAGAGGGCGCAGACAGTGGGCGCGTCATGTGCATTGCCCTGCATCCCTACCTGATCGGCCAGCCGCACCGGGTCCAATACCTGGACCAGATTTTACACTATGTGATGTCCCATGATGGCGTCTGGCAGACGACGGCAGATGAGATTGCCGAGTACTACATGGCGCACTACTACGATCAGGCAATCGCCCACGCCGCGCAGCTCAACGCCCAGAGCTAGAGGAGACATGACGATGCCAGCAGAACGTCGTTTCGGCATGGATCATGCGCACTACGACTGGTCACCTCTCGCCACGCGTGGCGTGCTGCGCTGGCCGGCGCAGGCGCGTGTGGCGCTAGGTGTCGTGGTGAACCTGGAGCACACGGAATGGTTGCCCCCCGCCGACAGCTTTCGCCCCGTTCTGACAGGCGGTGTGGCGCCACGGCCCTACCCGGATTACGCCCTCCTGACGCATCGGGAGTACGGCCATCGCGTCGGCGTTTTTCGCGTCCTGGACGTGCTGGAAAAGTACGGCATTACACCGACCGTGGCCATGGATGCGCTCACGGCTGAGCATTATCCCTATCTGGTGCGCCACTGCTTGCAGCGTGGGTGTGAGATTATCGGCCATGGTATCGGGGTGCGCGTCATCAACAGTACCATGTCGGAGCAACAGGAGCAGGCCTATATCCAGCAGGCGCTCGATACCTTGCAGCGCGCCACAGGCACTGCCCCCGTAGGCTGGCTGGGTCCAGAGTACGGTGAGTCAGCCCGGACACCACAGCTGCTGGCGCAAGCGGGTATCCGCTACGTGTGTGACTGGGTCAATGACGAGCAGCCGTATGCCATGAAAACGTCACAGGGAGAACTGTACGCCCTGCCGATTATGCTTGAACTGGATGACATACACGCGCTCTGGGAGCGGCACGTGCCGATGGACCGTTATGGCGTACTCCTCAAGGAAAGTTTTGATATCCTGTATCGGGACGGCAAACAGAACGGCCGGCTCCTGATGTTGCACCTGCACCCCTGGGTTATCGGCCAGCCCTTTCGTATCGGCTTTCTGGACGACGCTCTTGGCCACATGATGCGCCATCAGGGCGTGTGGGCCGCCAGTGGGACACAGATTGTCGAGTGGTATCGGGAGCATCGACCTCAGCAGTAAGCTGCATGTGCATCAACGCCCCTATCCGCTATTCCGGCCATGAGGCTGGCGATTTCCTCCTTATGCCGACCGTTTTCCAGCAGATAAGCATGCGGGTGACCACACCCGCATACCGTTCTTTGCATGCCAGACAATAGGCGTCAAGCCAGGCTCGTGCATCTGCTGTGCGTCTCATGTGCACTGCACCTCCACGTCCAACGCCTGTGAGGTGTCGTTGCCGAAGATGTCTACTGCCTTGACCAGCACTCGGTAGCGGCCAGGCTCGTCATAGGTCTGCGGGTCTGAGGTGAGGGCGAGTTTGCGGTCCCT
>JBMDXC010000085.1:0-10228 GCA_048594805.1 Candidatus Entotheonellaceae bacterium
ACTTCACGCCAGTACTACGTGCGAACTATCGAGTAGGAGCCCCGTGCGGGGGGGTGTGGTACGAAGCGCTCAACAGCGATGCCAGGACGTATGGGGGAAGCGGCTACGGGAACCTGGGATCGGTGGAGGCTGCCCCGGTGCCGTACCACGGCCGGCCCTACTCCCTGACGCTGACGGTACCCCCGCTGGCGATAGTCTTCTTCACCAGCCCTCCAGTAGAAGAAGAGTAACACTGACTCTAGCAGCGCTATGGCATGAGGTTTGCTACACAAATGACAAGAGCCATAGATCATTGGTCTATTGGCCATACAATGGTCAACATGTGATCTTTGGTTACGCTACATTGTTTACACAAACCACTTGACATATGCCATAGGAGAATCCTATGCGGACGATCTATGTATGGATCGCGGTATTGGCGTTTGGCGTCTCTCTGCTGGGTGCATCCCCAGGCTACGCAAGTATGCAGGATGATGTCGATCAAGCGGCCACGATTATTGAGCGCTTTCAAGCCGTACTGGAGCCACGTGGCTAGTCCAGGCACTCACAAGCCAGATGTTCGCCAAACGCTGAGGTCACCTGGCGCAGGAGGTTATAGGGCATAGGGATAAGGGGATAGGGTAACCCTTACGCACCTGCACCTAACCCCTCCCCCCTCCATACGGCTGTGTCGGCCAGGTGACACCACTCAACATGGCCAGGAATTGCATGGTCTGCTCAACAGACTCGACATAATAGTGCGCGGCAGAGGACAGACGATCACACCCCACAAGAATCCCGAGTCCTGCAGCCCCAAGCGCCTGGAAGGCATCCTCATCCGTCTCATCGTCGCCAATGTAGATAGGGAACATGTGAGACGCGGACCGATTTAGGCACATGTGGTCCACAATCCAACGCAGTGCACTCCCTTTATCCCATTTGATAGCCGGCCGTACCTCCAACACGGCTTTGCCAGTTCTGAGGACGAGAGATCTCGCCTCGAGGGCAGAACGCAACAGGCGCAACACTCGACGCTGCACCGACGGCACATATGCCGTCGGTACTTCGCGCGTATGCACCGTCAGTGTCAGGCCCTTATCTTCCACCCATGCACCTGGGATAGTCTCCAGCTCCTGTTGGAGATCCTGGGCCAATATCCGCAAATGGGACTGCAACTGCACTGCTTCCGGATGACAGTACTCCATCTCTGGGCCGATAATCTGCAAGCCATGGTTCCCCGCCATGTACAGTGCCAGACCCTCAGCACGCCCCTGCAGATCGGCCAGAGCGCGGCCACTCACCATAGCCACCTGATAGCGTGGGTGGTGCACCAGCGTTGTCAATATCTGCTGCATCGCCGGACTCAGGTACGCTGTCGCTGGGTCAGTCACGAAAGGCGTCAGTGTCCCATCGTAATCGAGGAGCAATGCACACCACTCCGACGCTATAAGGCGTTGGAGTACGACCTGGAGGTGCGGCCAGAGCGGTAAGGGCTGTGTCATCGTTGTTCCCCGCGTCTGTGACGGCGGAGGGCACCCAGCTTAACGGGCGCCCGTTCCCCTGATGCTTCACGAGAACGCACTATGAATCTCGAGCAGTCGCAGGGAGCTTTGGAGAGGAATCCGTACCCAATCGAGACGATTGTTGAGTTCATAGTGAAGTTCGTATAATGCCTTGTCCAGTACGAACGCTTCGAGCAGGGTTGCCAGATCACGGCGCTCGGGTGGCAGAAAGCTCGCGCCAGCAGCCGTCACGAGGTAACTCTGCACAAAGCGCACTGAGATCCAGTGCTGCCAGAAGGCTGCCCATGGCTCGAGCCGGCCCATATCCTCTGGACGTGTCCGTGTAAACGCAAACAGGGCAGCATAGGCAGCGTAGCTTAACGACCGCAACATGCCGGCAATGTCTTTGAGGGGCGACTGCTTGCGTCGACGTTCGGCCAGAGGACGCATAGGCTCGCCTTCGAAATCAATAATCACAAAGTTGTTTTCACACCATAGGAGCTGACCCAGATGATAGTCACCATGACATCGGATGCGCGTCATGCCGGGGGTCAGTGTCGCTACCGCCTGCAGGCGCTCCATAATGGTAGCACGCTGGGCCACGAGCTGATGCGCCTGGGCACTCAGCAGCTCGGGCAGCACATTGGCCTGCGACGTGAGCACCTCCAGGACCTGTTCGGCGTGACGGCATAGGTCAACGGCAAGCGCACTCAGATCAGCGGTAGTCATGCGTTCAGGAGCAAAGGCAGCGTCCGACGTGCCTTGCGCCAGTGCCAGATGCAGGGCGGCGGTGCGCTGACCCAGATTTTCAGCGGGGACCAGATAGGTCCCCACAGCACTGCGGGCGTCCTCTGAGATGTCCGCATCGGTTAACGTCAGCAGGCGCTGGATGGTCATATCGAGGGTCAAGGGGACCTCAGTGTATCCGAGGGCCTGTTCGTAATATCTCCCTAACAGGTCCATGGTGTATTCCCAGCCGCTACCGGCACTGCGTATATAGCCCTGGAGCAGACCTACCGTCATGGGTGCAGCGCCTGGGCGGCGATAGGTGAGGCCACCAGCCAGGGGTGGTACAAAGGGCAAGGCAGCTTTTTCCGTCAGATAGCGGCCCATGTCGAGCTCGGGATGGATGCCTGCCTCAACGCGGCGCACGAATTTGAGAATCATGCGACTTCCATAAATGATTGAGCTATTGCTCTGCTCCCCCTGTACCCGGCGCATAGGCAAGGGCTCCTCGGCTGGACCACGTACTTCGGGGTAGGCCCTGGTGACAAAGGCGCGAAACTCTCCAGCGGCGCTGGTGAGGTGGTGTTGCTCGTGAATCAGGGTGAGCAGGAGGGTGGCCGCGGCCTCAGTGCCCACGGCATCGTGCAGCAGCCCCTCTCCCTGCCGGCTCCGTACACGGGCAAGGACGCAGGTGGGATCGGTCTGGAGCAAGGTCTTGGCCGCCTCATCGCTGCTGATGCTCAGGAGGAGCGTATAGGTCTCTGCCCCGCCTTGCGCATAGGTCACTTCGATTAACACCAGGTAGGTTGGCGGCGCCACCGCTTGCAGCACACCATAGTCCAGCAGGTGTATGCGCTCAATGGTGCGTGCCTTCCCGCCAAACCAGCGCTGGTGCGACAGGTAGGCCGGTAACAAGTCGGTCTCGAGACGGCGTCGGACCCCCGGGGCAAACAGGCTGTCCCACCTGCCAGAGAGCACCAGGACCGGCAGGGTCGCTTCCAGCTCTTCCAGGGCGCCTGGTGTCACTTCGGTCCACATGATCACGGGCTCAGGGGCTTGCAGAATGAACCAGTAGGACGCATAGGGTCCCAGAGACAGAAAATACGGCGTCGTACCAATGGGCGGAAACTCTGCTCCCCCAAACATCTCCTGCGGCATCAGACCTTCGTAGGCCGAAAGGTCTAGCTCTACCGGCTGGACCTGGTTCGACAGGTTGGCCAGCACCAGAATCGTGTCGGTCTCGTCATGGCGCGTATAGGCCAGGATTTTGCGGTTGTCCGGGCTCAAGAAGGTCGTCCGACCGCGGCCAAACACTTTATGCTGCTTGCGTAGGGCAATGGTACGCTTCATCCACCACAAGAGGGACGCGCTGTTACGCTCCTGGCTCTCGACGTTAACAGTCTGGTAGCCATACAGCGGGTCCATAATGACCGGCAGGTACAGCCGTTGCGGGTCGGCACGCGAAAACCCGGCATTGCGGTCCCCCGACCACTGCATGGGCGTGCGCACCCCATTGCGGTCGCCCAGAAAGATATTTTCGCCCATGCCAATCTCATCCCCATAGTACAGCACTGGTGTGCCTGGCAAGGAAAAGAGGAGGCTGTAGAGCAGGCGTACCCGGTTCAGGTCATCCTCCATTAGCGGGGCCAGGCGTCGACGGATACCCAGATTGAGCCGCATGCGTGCGTCAACGGCATACTCCCGATACATGTAGTCACGTTCCTCGTCCGTGACCATTTCCAGGGTCAATTCGTCATGGTTGCGTAAAAAGAGCGCCCACTGGCAGGTGTCTGGAATCTCGGGTGTCTGGCGCAGGATCTCCGTAATGGGATGGCGGTCGGCCTGGCGCAGTGCCATGAAGATACGGGGCATGAGAGGAAAATGAAAGGCCATATGGCATTCGTCCTCGTCACCGAAATACGGCTGTACGTCCGCTGGCCACTGGTTTGCCTCAGCCAGAAACATGCGTCCCTCGTAGTATTGATCGAGAAGGCGGCGCAGTTCCTTCAGTACAGCGTGCGTCTCAGGGAGATTCTCGTTGATTGTCCCCTCACGCTCGCACAGGTAGGGTATGGCGTCCAGGCGGAGGCCATCCACGCCGATATCCATCCAGAAACGCATGGTCCGAAAGACCGCCTTCAAGACCTGGGGATTGGCGTAATTCAGATCGGGTTGGTGCGAGAAAAAACGATGCCAATAATACGCCCCTGCCACCGGGTCCCAGGTCCAGTTCGACTTTTCTGCATCCAGGAAGATGATCCGCGTCCCGGCATACTTCGTATCAGTATCGCTCCAGACATAGTAATTCCGTTTACGTGAGCCAGGCTTAGCACGCCGTGCTGCCTGGAACCAGGGATGCTGGTCGGACGTGTGATTCACGACCAGCTCAGTGATGACCTTCAAACCATACGCATGTGCTTTTTGGACGAACACCTTAAAATCGTGCAGAGTACCATAGTCAGGATGCACATTACGGTAGTCCGCAATATCGTAGCCATCGTCACGCAGGGGTGAGGGATAGAACGGCAGGAGCCAGAGGGCAGTCACGCCGAGATCACGCAGATAGGGCAGCTTTTGGATAAGCCCTTGAAAATCACCGATGCCATCGCCATTGCTGTCATAAAAGGCTCGCACATGGAGTTCGTAAATAATGGCGTCCTTGTACCAGAGGGGATCCAGCTGCGTCAGAGGAAGCTGTCGGTGTCTCATGGGTCTGTGTACTCCTTGCCCGCCTGGTGCGGTTGTGTGCCCGGTTCTGCCTCAGCGACCACGGCACCACATAGTGTGGCCGCGCCTCTGCAGGAAAGTGTACTCCTATCCAGCGTGCAAATGTAATGCCATATGTGCTACGTCTATATGGACGTATACATCTAGGAATAGTAGCAGAAGATAATATACACAATGGAGGATGGCTCTCTCAAAATGAGAAGGTAGGCTTGCCGACTTTTGCACTGTCAGGGCATGTCTGCAGCGTTATGTGCTACATTAGTATGCCTGCGCTGCCTCTGGCCTGTGCAGGCCAGACGTGAAGGACACAGGATGGGACGGAGACTATGGACCCCGTTCTGTATCTGAGCTCAAAAGCACATGGAAGGCGTGCACTACGCCCGGCACATAGCCCAACAGGGTAAACACAAGATTGAGCCAAAATTGGCTTCGCAGCCCGACGGCACAAAACACACCGAGCGGTGGCAATACAGTGGCAAAGATCACTTGCATGGGACCCAAAATCATGGCAGCCATGGAGCACTTCTTTCTGAAGGCAGAGGTCACACGAACGGACGGGTTCCTGGATGGTCCACTGGCTTTCCCTGCGCATGGAGTGCAAATTCTATACCACAGCGCCCGACGGCCCCAGACACCGCAGCGATGGAAAGCCTAGAATCAGGGTCCTTGACATGGCCGCGGTGCACTGCCCGTGAGCACCGTCTGCGCAGTACGCGAGGAGCAAGTATCCTATGCCAAAGCTCTGGCTGACTGCCAAGCGTTCTTCCCTGACTGCTAAGCTCGACCTCGTCGTGCTCGTCGCCGGGGAGCTCGCTGTCGCGTTGGGGAGTGTGGTCCTGTTCGGATGGTACACACACAGCCCCTGGTTAGTCCAACTATGGCCTATGTTCGCCCCGATGCAATACAACGCCGCCCTGAGTGTGCTGCTGTGTGGCCTTGGGCTGCTAGCGCTGTCTTGGCAGCGGGTACGCCTCGAGATGGTCTGCGGCATCGTGGTCGCTGCCATCGGGCTCTTGACGTTGTATGAGTACCTCTTTGGGCTGAGCTTAGGCCTGGACCAGCTCTTCCTGCAGCCGTTTACGACGGTTCGCACCTCGCATCCTGGACGGATGGCCCCGCAAATGGCGCTGAGTTGCTTCCTGACAGGGACCGTGCTTGTGATCCTGCGCCTACCGGCCCGCCATGGGCTCATCCGGCTCCTCCCCGCACTGCTGGGTTTACCGGTGGGCGGCCTGGGACTCGTGGGCGTCCTTGGGTACCTGACGGGCATCCAGACGGCGTATCAGTGGCAGCCGTTCACGGACATGGCCGTGCTGTCTGCGGTAGGGAGTATCATCTTAGGAGCGGGCGTGCTGGCGGCGGCTGGGAGCCACTATCGAGCGGACGCCAGCGGGCCCTCACCTCGGACCTCAGTGCTCGTGGGGGGGATCGTCACCGTGGTCACCTTAGCCCTCTGGCAGGCCCTGCTCGTGCACGAGTCTGTGCTCGTCAAGCGCACGGTGACGCTGGCCGCGACGAGTGTCCAGGATGCTATTACCGAGCAAACCATGGCACGTCTCCGGTCCCTGGAACGGATGGCACAGCACTGGGAAAGCGGGGACGTGTTCTCCCCAGAAGTCCGGGAGCAAGACGTGGCGCTCTTACGCCGCTACGACCCCTATCTGCAGGGCGTCGTGTGGGTCGATGCCGCCTTCTGGACCCATGGGCTCGGCCCCCTGGCGGACGAGGGAGTACTGGGGGACCCATATAGTGACATACCGATACGCCAGCAACGGCTCCTGACCCTGGCCCGGACGACGCAGGAAGTACAGGTGATACGGGTCGCAGACACCGGAGATGCCACCCAAGAACTCTGGATAGTGGTACCCCGTGTCACCGGGACCACGTTTCAGGGATGCCTCATTGGGATGCTCCGCTTGCAACCCTTCCTTACCCATATCGCGACCAAGGTTGTCGAGGACTTTGCTGTTGTTGTGCTCGATGGCGAGGAACCCATCTATGCCCGTCATCAGACCACTCCGCAATATAGAGACACGCTACGCCAGGAGGTCGCTATCACGCTACCCGGGCTCACCTGGCGGGTGTGGATTTGGCCAACTATTGGGGCTATCCTGGCCGATCAGCTCTCGGCGCTCCCCTTTGCAGTATTCTTCATGGGCCTCGTGACCACGGTTTTGCTGGCCTCCCTGACCTATTTTGCCCAAACAGCCCAGGTCCGTGCCACCCAATTGACACTCACCAATGACGCCCTCACAAAAGAAATTAGCGAGCGACAGCGCACGGAGGCAGCACTCCGCGACTCCTACCAGTTTCTCCAATCGACGCTTGAGGCCCTCTCTGCCAGTATCGTCATCCTCGAGGAGACAGGGACGATTGTCGCGGTCAATGCCGCCTGGCGTCGTTTTGTCCTAGCCCATGACCTCTCTGCCTCGGCTCATGGCGTTGGGACGAATTATCTGGAGTTCTGCCATGCCGTCAGCGGACGGGTAGGGACCGACATCCAGGAATTCCTTACTGGTCTCCAGGCGGTGATGGAGCGCCAGTGTCCGACCTTCTCCTGGGAGTATACCCGCCACGATATACCCGAGGCATCCTGGTTTCTCCTACGGGTGACGCGCTTTGACGAAACCGGAGACGGACGGGTCGTCATCGCCCATGAGGATATTTCGGAGATCAAACGGGCCGAGGACGCGCTGCGGCGCCAACAGGAGGCGCTGCATCAGAGTGAGAAGCTAGCAGCCCTCAGCGGGCTCCTGGCCAGCGTGGCGCACGAACTCAATAATCCCTTGGCTGCGCTCATGGTACAATCGGACTTGCTCCGAGAGCAAGCCATGGACAGCAGCCTGACTGAGATGGTAACGGATATTCATCAAGCAGCTGTACGCTGTGAGCGCATTGTGCGGAATTTTCTTACCCTGGCACGTCCCAATACCCCTGAGCACACGCGTGTGCAACTCAACGACGTGATCCAGGAGGCTCTACAACTGCTGCGGTATACGCTACAGCTCGATGAGATCGACGTAGTCCAGCAGCTCGCAGACGACCTGCCGGTACTCTGGGGAGACCCGCATCAATTACATCAGGTCGTGGTGAATCTTCTTACCAATGCTCACCAGGCCCTGCGCGAGACCCTGCCACCGCACCAGATTATTCTCACGACTCAGTACAACGTGGCGCAGCAAGAGGTGCGGCTTGAGGTACTGGACACCGGGACAGGGATCCTGCCGGAACTCCAGGCCCGCATCTTTGAGCCATTCTTTACAACCAAACCAGTCGGGGTCGGCACTGGGCTGGGGCTGTCGCTGTGCCAGAGTATTGTTACTGGCCATCAGGGCACCCTCCGTGTGGAGAGTCCCCCCGGCTACGGGGCGCGCTTCGTGGTCACCTTGCCCGTGGCAGTCGAACCGAGCCCAGAGCCTCCAGTGCCAGAGCCCCTTCCGTCGACTATCGTGACCGGGAAGACGATTCTGGTTGTCGACGACGAAGTGGGAACGGCAAAAGCGCTCGTGCGTTTATTCCACCGCGATGGCCATAGCGTCGACACCGCGGCCAACGGGCACCTGGCGTTGGCTCAGCTCCGTGAACGGCTTTATGACCTCATCTTATGCGATTTGCGCATGCCGAAGCTCGATGGCCCGGGGCTCTATCGCTCTCTGGCGCAGGCTCATCCGCAGCTCCTCCCTCGCTTCATCTTCGTGACGGGTGACACCTTAAGTCCCACGGCGAAAGCGTTTCTCGAAGAGAGTCAGGCGCCGTACCTGGTGAAGCCATTTCATGCTGAAGAGGTACGGCGGATCGTGCAGCAGGCCTTGCACCGCCTTGAGGGCCTGTAACACAGGCCCCTCAGTGCTTCCTGAGATATTTGAGAAAAGCGTGGCGTAGGTGGCTGATATCGAAAAGTACCTGGGTATCTACGCCCTCAAGCAGTTCTGCCACGCAATACACTAAGCACCGGTCCTCCTCACCCTGGCACGCCGGTTGACGGTTCTCCAAAGATTGATGGCCAGGCACGCCACGGCTATCCACGCTAGTACCCCTGACCAGGCAAAGGCGGTTTTGGCAATGAACAGACTTGCAGGCAATACAGTCACCACCCCAGCAGGGAGCATGAACAGCAGCACGCGACAGACTACCGCGGCTGTCCCAAACCACAAGGTGAGGTCCACCAGGAGAGGGCTGGCGACCTGGCGCTGCGCCATAAAGCCCGGGATCATACGGACGGCCATACCGAAGATCAGGTGGGTGATGAACCCCAAGAGATACACGTGACGGACAGCGTCGCCAGCGATGGGAAGCGGATGTCCTACCAGCGCGGTGACCCCGAGCCCTATGTCGCAGCACGCGCCAAGGACGAGCCACACATACGCTGCATATACGAGGCGTTCAAATCGGCCAAACTCGCCGTAATCTGGCAACCCAGGTCTAGTAGGGCGACGGGCTGAGCTGGGGTGCAACCGGCGACGCACTGTCCACGGCTCCTGGTAATGGGTGAGCACGTCCAGCTTCCACACGAACCACACGATAACTCCGCCTTTACCTACCAGACCCACGTGTGCTAGCGCCAGCGCGGTCGATGGTGCCAGGGTGAACCCTACAGGTGCCGTGGGCAGGGCGTGTAAAAACCAGGCGCACAGGTACGTATAAGCGAAGCCACGCACGGGCCAGTCGGGCACGGCCAGGCGCAGGTATAGAGGGAAGGTACGCACCGAAAACGCCCAAGCCACAGGCAGGAGCACCAGCCCAAGAAAGACCTGTACTGCGAAGGCATTCCACCCCGGGTGCACGACGCTGCTATGGCGCAGCGCCATGTGTAGGAGCAACAGGAGGTTGAGGCACGCGTAGACTAGCCACCCACCTGCCATCATGCCGAAATACGGTTTGACTGCCAGCAGCGCCGGGCGCTCGCCCCCTGCGACTGCGTCGGCAGAGCGGCCCAGTTTAACGGGCCGCTTCCCTGGCGCTAGACCGCGTATGGTGCCGAGGAGCAGGGCCACATATAACACTATGCCGCACCACTCCAGGAGCCCCGCACTGGCGAGAAGCCAGAGGCCAAAAGCGGGCGTCCCGAGACAGAGGAGAGCCATCTGGCCGATACTTCTCAGGAAAAGGCCCGTCGCGAGCAGCCCGAGAATACCGCGATACCAGTGCGGTCGCGCCAGAGGCACCCCAGCGAGTCGGGGCACGAAATAGAGGCTTACACCCATGATGAATAAGCCAGCCCAACCCACGAGCTGGAGGTGACCGTGGGTCTGGACCAGGCTGGAAAAAGCTCGCGGCAACGGCCAACCATAGCC
>JBMDXC010000086.1:0-1774 GCA_048594805.1 Candidatus Entotheonellaceae bacterium
CTCCTGGCTTGAACATGCGGGCAAAGTGCGTGAAGTATTCCCGTGCCGCGGTGCCTTCGATGCCAAGCAACTGCTCTAATGACTCGGCACTGCCAGCGCGACGGCGCATGATCGCCAGTTGATACAGCACACCCGCGGGCAACTCACGGGCATTGCGGCGTAACAGGGTACGGGTATTACGAATCTTGCCAGTGACAAAGGCTCGTGCTAAGCGTACACACACCGCCTGGTCGGCTGCAGCAGCGAACTGCCGGCGGCGTAACTCAATATTTTTATGCGGTGGCGGCGTGGTCACAGCGTTCAGCCACCCGCCATATGACAGATGCACAATCGGCACCTCGCGTGCCGCTAGCTCACGTAGTGCCTGGGCCGTTAGTTGAACATTCCCAAACAGACTAAGCTGCGAGATCTCCATGAGCCGCGCTTCACGGACCACCTTACCTTTCTCGCGGATTTCAAGGAGTTCGCCCTTCAGACCAACGCTGTAGCCATGCCCCTGGACGTAGACGGCGATGTGGTCATCACGCGCCGGCACCAGGCGACGTGGCTCGGCACGCTGGCCAGTGATGCTGACGTTTAGTGCGTTGACATGGTCCTGCGGGCTATCGGCTGCTGGCTGTCCGTCATCGATACGCAACAGGTTGACCTCATCAGGGAGGCAAATACCCACCAGCGAACAGCGCGGGCATTTCGGCGAATCCACCAGCGGTGGCGGTATGTCGTCCGTTGCTGCCGTGCGTCGCGCTGCCCTCAGCAACTCCAGCGTACGCGCCACCAGGGCATCCGTAAACTCCACGGTCACGCGGGTCTGTGAGGCGGCAAAATACAGGACGCCGTAATCACAGGCATAGCCGTGCTCACGGAGGAGCAGCCCCTGCAAACATACCTGTACACGCTCCGGCTCATAGGCCTCTTCAGGTATATTAGGAGGCGCACCACGCTTATAATCCACCGGCACCACGCGCCTGTCATCGTTTTCGATGAGATCAATCCGTGCCACAGCCCCCAGGGTATCTGAGCCGGCCATGACCGAGCGCGCGTGCAGCTTCGGCGTGTCGCCCATTTCCTCAGGTGCTGGCATGTTGCCCTTTTCCTGGTCTACGCGCCTATGGATAAAGCGCCCGTCGAGGGTGTCAGCAGAGTGTGCCCATTCGCCTTGAACATATTCCAGGTAGAATAGACGTGGACAGTACGTGTATTCGTTGAGCATCCTTGCTGGGAGTTGTGCGGGTGCGTCGATGATGGTCAGAGACATAGACATGCATCTCCAGCAAAAGCTATGCGGGAACAAATAAACCAAGACCAAAGTGACAGGAATCGCCGAGGATCAGTGGACCAGAAAGAGGACCATGAAACTCGACACGCAAATAAAATCCTGGACGTACCCAGGGAGTCCGACTGTCCTCTTTGCCCAGACGTCTGCTTCGTGTTTCGTGCAACATGACCCAGGTCACTGCCCCGTGCTCTTCAAGTGGCTTGACACAAGCCGGCACGGGCTTACCTTCTGCCTGCAGGAATTTTGTCAGAATATGTTCTGGAGATTCACCGGAGCGTGCACGACCATTTTTTCTGAAGCGATGCCGCTCTGCGGGCGGTACAAATGGCGTAGCACTTTTCCATATACGAGATTCGCCAGAGAGTCCGTATGGTGGAGGGGTCTCGAAGGGCAGCGGGACGAGGCGCAAGTCCCATTCTGACGGGCCATCTTCCCAGGATATGGGTCGTTCAGAAGCGGCAAGGAACGCTTCAATTTCCTCATCAGAGAAAGGATCGC
>JBMDXC010000087.1:0-14106 GCA_048594805.1 Candidatus Entotheonellaceae bacterium
TAGCGGCGCACATACGATTCAATCACATGTGTAAACACACGCGTATTCTCGACAATATCGTGCTGCAGATGCCCCGTGCGACGTACAGGAATTTCCTGACTAAAGACGAGCCGATGACGTCCTTGGCCTTCGCGCAGCAGAAAACCGCTGACCACGGGACATCCAGTACGTAAAGCCAATAACGCTGGACCTTTCGAAGTATAGGCACTGGTGCCAAAAAACTCCACCTGAATACTCTCATGACGTAAGCCACTCTGGTCCATCAGGACGGCCACAATCTCCCCACGCCGTAACACCTTGAGACATTCTTCCAGGGCAGCGCGCCTGGCAATGGCATGGTAGCCACAGCACCGACGATAGATCTCGGCGAGGCGCTGCAGTGCAGGGCTGTCGAGAGGACGCACAATGACGTGTAGAGGCGTGTTCAAACGCAGGGCCACGGCTGGCGCCAGCTCCCAGCTCCCAAAATGTGCTGAGATGATCAACAGGCCCCTGCCGCGTGCAAGGAGGGTCTCGATGTGTTCGAGACCCTCAACGTGGCACATCGTTGTGAACCTCTGCAGCGTGAGTCGCCGTACATGACTAAAATCGACGAGATGCTGCCCCAGATTGCGAAAGGTTGCACGCGCAATCTGGCAGCGCTCCTCAGCTGTCTTGTCAGTACCAAAAGCGATGGCAAGGTTATTGAGGGTGATACGGCGGCGCCTGGCAAGCACCAGATAGAGCAGGTCCCCAAGACGTGCGCCGAGCCAGTACGCTATTCCCAGGGGCAAACGCGCGAGACCGTGGAGCGCGCCTACCGCCAGGCCGTAGAGGACATAGTTAGCGAAGGTCTGCATGAGACATGAGCGCCTGCAGTTGGTGCGAAAACGGCGGATCACTGGCGGCAAACGTCACGCCAATACGCAGGGTATAGAGTGGCACTGAGGTGTGCCAGGATGGAGCCAGACGTACGGCATCTTTTTCGGTCGTGACGACATACGTCGCCCGCTGTTTGTTGACCGTGGCTACAATGGTCTGCCAATCTTCCTGGGTATAGGGATGATGGTCAGGGAAAACGAACAAGGTCACTACCTCTGCGCCAAGCTGTATGAGCGTGCTGACAAATGCCTGCGGATTGCCAATGCCCACAAAAGCGACACCGCGACGTTGACGTAGAGCGCCAAGGTCTACCACGCTGTGCGTGTCCCGTTGATGGAGGGCTTCGACCACAGTGACCATACGATAAATGGGTTGTTGCTGGTTCCACTGGCGAATCCGCTGGCAGAGTGTCGGCAACGCCTCAGTCGCCATCTCCACACGCGTTAAAACAATGGCATGAGCACGCCGCAAGGCCCGGAGCGGTTCACGCAAAATACCACGTGGGAAGAGAGTCCCAGGCCCAAAGGGGTTACTGGCATCGATCAACACAATATCCAGGTCGCGCTGCAAGGCGTGATGCTGAAATCCATCATCGAGAATCACTATCTCGGTACCAAACTGCTCGTACGCATAGTGCCCTGTGTGATAGCGGTCCTTGCCGATCAGCACTGGCACCCCGGGGAGGGAGCTCGCCAGCAGAAAAGGCTCGTCTCCTGCTGCTTGCCAGTCGAGGAGCGGCCCCTGACCCGACGACACAACACCTAAGCGCGCTGCAGGGCGAGCCCCATAACCACGGCTCAGTATGGCCACACGCCACCCCTGCTGTTGATACCAGCGTGCCACCCACATGGTCAGCGGGGTTTTCCCTGTGCCGCCCAGGGTGAGGTTGCCAATACTTACGACAGCACAGGGGAGTCGATGCCGGCGACGTACCCCCCAAGTATAGCAGGCCACATGTGCACGCGCGAGCCCACGATAGCACTGGGAGGCGAGCCATAACGGAGCGAGTCCCGCCTGCAGCCACACCGATGGCGTGTGTGCTCCCCACATACTCGCGTACAACGTGTGCCGCCAGCGCAAGCCACCCATGAAAATCGTTTGCACGCTCATCCCTTCGTGGTCTTCCTGTCAACTATGCCAGTGGGGTGGGGCTGAGGAGCGCCTTGATCACGGTACTGGTGCGTTCCAGTGCACCACGATTCGCGGCCAGGGCTGCTAAGGCACATCGCCCCATCGTCTTGCCTGCCTCTGGATGGGTGAACAAGTAGACCAGGCAATCGTACAGTTCCTCTTCTCCCTGCACTTGTACCGCTCCCCCGCTTTGCTGCAACAGGGCTGCCAGTTCCGGAAAGTGGTGCATGTAAGGACCAAAGATGAGAGGTTTGGCAAACACGGCTGGCTCCAACGCGTTGTGCCCTCCTATAGGTACTAGGCTCCCGCCAATAAAGGCCACCGTACACAGGCTATACAAGGTGGCCAGTTCGCCCATGGTGTCCAGGACAATGACGGTGGCGCCGGCCAGATCAACCGCCGGGACATCCTCACACTGGGAACGACGTACCGCCCGGCAGTCATGGGCCTGCACGTGACGCACGACGGTTTCGACTCTTTCCAAATGGCGTGGGGCCAGCACCAGGAGGAGGTCAGGGTAGTGCATATACAGCCGACGGTAGACGGATAATAACACGCTTTCTTCGCCCTCATGCGTACTGCCGGCGACCAGAAGACGCCGGCCTCTGACCAGGGGAGCAAGAGGATGCGTATGGCTGGGCTGGGCAGCCGCGAGCAGGGCCCGGTCAATATTGGTGTTGCCAGTGACCTGGAGACGCCTGGCGTCCATGCCCAGGTGTTGAAAGCGATGGGCTCCCTCTTCCGACTGCACGAGGCATAACGTCACATCCGCGAACACACGGCGCATCAGGGGGCGGATCCATCGGTAACGCCGAAAGGCTCGCGGAGAAAGGCGGCCATTGACCAAGACCACGGGAATGTGGTGACGCGCTGCGGCGTGGAAGAGATTTGGCCATACCTCGGTCTCTTGGACAATCAAGGCACAGGGACGCAGGCATCGCATCATACGCCGCATGAGCCAGGGAAGGTCAAGCGGCAGCACAAATATGCCAACTGCCTCTGGGACGATACGCTGGGCTAGGTGTTTGCCGGCCGGTGTAAACACAGACAGCACGATAGGGAGGCCAGGCACGCAGGTATGGAGCTTGGCGATAATCGGACGTACCCCTTGTACCTCGCCCACCGAGGCGGCGTGAAACCATAAGCAGCCACTGGCTGCCTGCACGGTGGTAGTAGAGACAATACCATAGCCAAAGCGCTCGGCAAGATCGCGATGATACGTTGCACCTCGCAGGCAGCGCCAGAGGATGTGTGGCAGCAGTCCAATCCCACCAAGGAGGAGGAGGAGAGTGTACAGAGCATACATAGTGTGATGTTAGAGCGCAAAATAGTGATCAGCCATCTCCGTGATCTGCCGTAGGCTCATTTCGACCTCGTGTCGCTTAGCCTGGAAGACCGCAGGCGAAGCGGCCGTTGGCACGTAGATCGGTTCTCCATAGACGACCACGACACGACTGAAAGGCAGCGGCATGAGAAATGCGTCCCAACTGCCGAAGACCTTTTTCCAGCGTGCACTATAGGTCACTGGCAGAATTGCAGCCCCCGTCGTCTTGGCTACTGCCACGACGCCTGGCTGAACGGTATAGCGTGGCCCGCGTGGTCCATCAGGCGTAAAGGCGGCATGATACCCGCTGTGGACTTTCCGCACGATTGCCCTCAGGCCTTGCGCACCTCCCCGGCTGCTCGAACCACGGATTACGTGCACGCCAAAGCGCTGCAGCACCTGGCTCACGAGCTCTCCATCTTTGCTACGGCTCACCAGGATCGTAACCCGCTGACGATGGTAGCGATGCAGAAAATACAGCATCCGTCCATGCCAAAAGGCCAGCAATACTGGCGTGTCTCCATGCCACGCCCGCTGTTCAAAATATTGCTGGACGTGTTCAGACCGCAAGGTCCTATAGAGAAGGCGCAGCCCCCAGACCAGTAAGCGTATTACACAGGCCATAAGCCAGCGGCGATACCAGACCTCATTGCTGCGGGGCATTACCCTTGCACCGTTGTGGCAGCGCGCATCTCTGCTGCCTGCAAAAATTGCCCGACACACGCCGCAGCACGCTGTGCGCCTTCCCCTGTACCCAGTGACTGGCGGAGGATGGCTAGCTCCTGCCTGACGTGCTGGGCAACCTCAGGACATTCCAGACAGTGCAAGGCCAGGGCCGCGAGGGTCTGAGGACACAGTGCTTCTTGGAGGAGTTCAGGCACCACGGGTCGGTCAGCTACGATATTTACCAATCCAATGTAGGGAATACAGAGCACCCGTCGTGCCAGCCAGGCCGTGATCGGATGCATCTTATAAACAATTACCATGGGTGTGCCAATCAGCCCTGCCTCCAGGGTGGCTGTCCCGGAAGCCACGAGGGCAAAGTGTGCAGCACACAACGCGGTATGACTTTGCCCAGAGATAACCGTCAAAGGCACGGGATAATGCGTCAGGAACTGCTGGACTTCGTCCATAGCGAGCGTTGGCGCCACCGGTATAACCCCTTGTACGCTGGGCAGACGCTGTCGGATGCGCTGGAAGGCGGCGAGCATGGTAGGGAGAAGGCTCCAGAGTTCCTGGCGACGACTCCCAGGTAAGAGCGCAACAATAGGGGCCTGCGCGTCGAGTCCCAGACTGCGTGCGGCTTGCGTGGGTGCCGGCAGGTGCTGCAGATAGTCGAGGAGCGGATGACCGACATACTCAGCATCCACGCCAGCGGCAGTGTAGAACGGCACCTCAAAGGGAAACAGCGTCAACATCTTATCGACATAGCGTGCTACACGTTTGACACGACCCTGACGCCAGGCCCAGATTTGCGGGCTAATGTAATACACCACAGACAGCCCGGCACGCTTCGCCAAACGCGCAAAAGTAAGATTGAAGCCGGGAGCATCGATGAGGACCGCTACCTGCGTGCCCCGGCGGGCTGCTGCCTGCAGCAACTGGTGTGCCATGCGCAGACCCGCCGGCACTTTGGCCAGGATTTCCACCACCCCCACCACATTCAACGCCTGTACATCAAACAGCGTCTCTACACCAGCAGCCCGCATGTGGTCACCACCCAGCCCATACACCTGGAGCTGGGGAAAACGCTCGCACAAGGCTCGTACTAATGCCGCTCCATGCTGATCACCGGACGCTTCGGCTGCCACCATCAACAGCGATGCAACCTGGCCTGCGTGAGACGCCTGATCCACTACACTCTCCCGACTGCATCCGCTGTCTGCAGCGATGCCGCTGACACCCCCACGAGAGCCACACGGTGCGCATCCGCCAGGGCAACTAACTCTGGTAGGCGGAGCATGAGTGTGGTCTCCGCTTCGACGGCCAGTACGGCGGCTTGTCCGGCAATAACCTGGTGCAGCGTGTGCGGCCCGACTGTAGGCACATCAAAGCGCATATCCTGCTGTGGGCGGCTTACTTTGACCACAACCGTGCCGCGGCCCCCGTACTGACATCCCCGCTCAATGGTGGCATCTGTGCCCTCGAGGGCCTCCACAGCGAGCACTGTCTGACGGCGTACCACGATCGTCTGGCCGATATCCAGTGCGGCGAGCTGTTTGGCTCGGGCAAAGCCATAGCGGATATCATCCCGGGCCTTCTGGCCTGGCCGATGCTTGCCGAGAATGCCCTGCGGGGTCACCAGATGCCCCAGGAGGCGGGTCTGCTCGACCACTTCTAGTCCTTCTTCGGCAAATTCGGCGATGATGGCACGCAACAACGTTACATCCCGGTAGTCGCGCATGCGGCTGAGCCCCCGCAAGACGCGTAAATCGAGACGTGGATTCTCAAACAGGAAGCGCTTCTCCACCTTGCCTACCATCACGACCTGTTGTACGTGGTGGCGTTGGAAGGTCCGAATGATCTTGGTGAGTTGGCCAGGGCCATAGTGCACGAGTGTAGGGCAATACGGAGTGAGTTGGGCTGCCACATGCGTTGACAGCGCCACGGTGGGTAAAGGCGTCCCCTCAGCATAAGCCCGTCGGGCAATAATTTCGGGGAGTTCTCCGGCTCCGGCGATCATTCCCAAGTGCGCCATGCCAGGCTCCACTCAGACCAGACCGTCTTTTTCGAGGATCTCCAGAACTTGGAGAGCCACTTGTAGCGATCGGAGTTCTTCGTCCACTGAGACCACCCGGATGGCCCCTTCCGTCGCGCAGTCGATCAGGTGTTTGACTTCCAACTTGAGCGGATTTTCTTTGTGGACAAAAATGCGCTCGATGAGTGATTCCTGTTTATAGCGCAACGCACCACGGGTCACCAGATGTTCCGACGAGGCTTGACGATGCACACGAATATCCTGATCCGTGTAATCGAGCACAATGTACGCATCACGCTGCGTAATGGCCATGGTGCGGATCTTAATCTCTGTGGCGCGTGAGGCAATGATATTCGCGATACAGCCATTCTGGAAGCAAATCTGGACATTGGCCAGGTCTTCATGGTCAGTATAGATGGCCTTGCCCAGGGCATACATGCGTTGCACAGGAGAGCGCACGAGGTTCAGAATAATGTCAATATCATGGATCATGACATCCAGGATGACCCCGTCCTCTTTGATACGAGGCACAAAGGGCCCCAGGCGACGGCTTTCGATCAACCAGGGATCCTGGACGATCTTTTTTAACTCCTGCACAGCTCCATTGAATCGTTCGACGTGACCCACATGTAAGACGACGTTTTGAGCCTCTGCGAGGCGAAAGAGTTCGCGTGCCTCCTCTAAGGTATGCGTCATGGGCTTTTCCAGCAGCACATGCACGCCAGCTTCGAGGAAATCGCGCGCGATATGGTAATGCAGCGAGGTTGGTACAGCGATACTAACGACATCGACAGCGCCGAGTAGCTCATGGTAATCCGTCACGGGTCTCGTCTTGTATTTCTCGGCGATAGCCGTGACGCGGTCCTCGTCACAATCGGCCACACCGACCAACTCGACATTGAACAGCTCACTATAGACACCAACGTGGTATTGGCCCATCTGGCCAATACCCACTACTCCAGCTCTCACTTTTTGCATCATCGTGTCCCGCTGCCAGTATGCATACGGTAATACCACGACCGCGGCTATGGCAAGTCATCTGAGGTTATGAACAGATACCGCGTTGTGAATGCTCAATGAAACGTATGAGGTGTGCGACAGGGGCGCTAGGAGTCAATTGACATTGTATTGTAGCAAGGGCCTGGCTCACATTCAAGCCAGAGCGATAGAGGGTGCGGTAGGCGACCTTCAACTCACGCCGGGCTTCCGAACTAAATCCAGCCCGTCGTAAGCCGACCGTATTCAGCCCATGCACAGTTGCTGGATTTCCAGCTGCCAGAAGAAAGGGAGGGACATCTTGCATGAGCCGTGAACTCCCTCCAACCATACTATAGGCCCCAATGCGAACAAACTGATGCACGCCGGTGACGCCACCAATTACGGCCCCATCTTCCACTTCCACATGCCCAGCGAGTCCCGTCAGACTGGCCACGCTGGTATGGTTGCCCAGCACGCAGTCGTGCGCGATATGCGCCTGCGCCATAATGAAATTATGCGATCCCAGGCGTGTACTCCCTCCCGATTTCATGCTCCGTTGGATCACCACTAATTCACGGATATCGTTCTCATCTCCGATATAGAGATAACTCGGACTCCCATCGTACTTCAGATGCTGAGGCGCACCACCCAACACCGCCCCCGTGCCAATGCGACACCGTGTTCCTATGACTGTCCAGCGTTCAACAACTGCATGGGCCGCGATAGAAGTCTCCGCCCCGATAGTTACCTCTTCACCGATGATGGCAAAAGGGCCTATAGTGACTCCATCAGCCAGTTTTGCCGTGGGATGCACGATGGCTCGTGGGTCGACATGGACCGTCACCGCTTGTGCCCCTCTCGAGGATTGTCTGCTAAAAACACTTGTAACTCAGCTTCGGCTGCCAGAGCCTTGTCTACAAACGCCTGACCGCGTACACGCCAGACTGGCCCACGCCGACGCATAACCTCCAGGCGCATAATGAGCTGATCTCCCGGAGTCACCTGGCGCCGAAATTTGCCGCGATCAATGCCAGTAAAGAGAGGGGTCTTGCCAAGAGCTACGGTATCGGAGTAGTACACCAGCACCCCTCCCACCTGGGCCATGGCCTCGATGACCAATACCCCCGGCATAACCCGGTAGTGTGGAAAATGTCCCTGAAAGAATGGCTCGTTCAGGGTCACATTTTTGAGGCCAATAGCATACTCATTACAGACAATTTCCTGAATGCGATCGACAAGCATAAACGGGTAGCGATGCGGCAGTATAGCCAAGATCTCTTCCGGTCCCAGTGCGTTCACAACCTTTTCTCCCGACCCTCGAGTTCATCGAGACGTCGTTGGAGTTGCTTGACCTGCTGAAACAACTCGCCGAGCCTCAGGCTATACAGATGCATGCGCTTTGCGATGGGGCCGGGCAGAGCCGGGGTCCCGTACACCGTCGCGCCTGGCTCGAGATCGGAGAGTACCCCCGCCTGCGCGGCAATGGATACCTTATCTCCCACCGTGACATGATCAGCGATACCAACCTGCCCCCCCATACGCACCCCAGAGCCGACGTGTACACTGCCTGATAACCCTACTTGCCCTGCGAACACTGAATGTGACCCAACGGCACTATTGTGGCCGATCTGCACTAAATTGTCGAGCTTTA
This sequence comes from Candidatus Entotheonellaceae bacterium, assembly GCA_048594805.1. GTDB lineage: Bacteria > Tectomicrobia > Entotheonellia > Entotheonellales > Entotheonellaceae > SXND01. Next base: position 8,644 of record JBMDXC010000087.1, read on the forward strand.
CTCCAGCGGCAATGAGGGTATCCCCCACAGTGGCCCGGTCAATGCACGTATTGGCGCCAATCTCTACGGCGTCGCCAATGACCACACGGCCAACCTGTGGGATTTTGCGATAAGAACCATCTGGGAGAGGATAAAAGCCAAACCCATCTGCGCCAATGACGGCGCCACTGTGGACGATGACACCCCGTCCAAGGTGCACCTGCGGATAGAGACTGACATTAGCATACAGGATGGAGTTGGCTCCAATCTCACACGCTTCACCGATATATGTTCCGGGATACACTGTCACGTTATCCCCTAGCCGCGCCTCCCGACCAATCACGACATAGGGACCAATGTTGATGCCTGTACCCAGGGTCACCTCAGGATCGATCACGGCACGAGCGTCAATACCCCAGGTGGGAGGTCGCGGTGGGAAAAAGTGCTCCAGAAGGTGGATGAAGCCAAGATAGGGATCGGCGACACGAATGGCCGGACGATCAACTGGCATGTGGGGCGCGACCAGCACCGCTGTGGCACGTGACATCGCCAGTCGCGCCGCATGTTTGCTCTCCGTGAGAAAGGTTATGTCCCCTGTTTGCGCCTGGTCCAAAGGGGCAATGCCACAAATGGTCGTCTGTCCATCCCCCTCGAGTTCACCTGCGAGTAAACAGGCCAACTCAGCCAGCATCACGCGCATGGTCTTTCCTTTCCCGGTTAGCGTTTTTTCCCTGAAGGCGTCGCTGGAGGTGTCGCAAGCGTCTGGTCCGCTGGAGTTTGATCGAAACGTTGCACGACCTTTGGTGTCATATCTATCGCCTTATTGAAATAGAGAACCACCGCTGTATTTTCGTTACCTTCCAGCACCAGATTGTAGCCTTCACGTTCGCCAATCTCTTGCACAACCCTGCGGACAGAAAGCAAGAGACTTTGTGTTTCACGAATTTCCCGCTCACGAAACTCTTGTGTAGCATCCTCCGTAAAGCGGTTCGTATCGTCGATAAAGCGTTTCAGCTCCCGGGCTCGGCGACGATAATCTTCGTCTTTGGCTGCACGGGCCTGCTCTGTTAACAAGTCCTTTTGAGAGCGAAACTCGGTTTGCAATTTCTGCAGTTCCTCTTCCTTCTGACGCTTGAACTCAAGCTTTGCCTTGATTTCTTGCTGCAACTTGTCGCCGAGACCACGCAGCCGATCCTTTGCGGCTCTGCCGCGTACGGACTGGTCCAGCACAGCCTGTAAATCGACAATGCCGACTTTCTGTGCGTGTGCGGTTTCTGCCAGGCCCAAGCCCCAGGCTAGTGCCACCATGCACGTCCACAGCCCAACTCTCCTCAAGCATCCCTTGTGCATCCAGACTGCTCCTTCTTCCTTTGCGTCTACGTCGCAGGTGCCCTGGGCGTCCATCCGCGACCTGCCTTCCCTTCCCTCGCTTTAGAAGGACCCCAACAGAAAACCCAAGGCGCCGAGGTTCTCACCACGCCGCCTATCGAGCTTGAAGCCATAGTCTAAGCGAATCGGTCCCAGAGGAGTAATGAGCCGGAAGCCAACTCCTGCACTCCGGCGTACATCGCCAAAGTCAAATTGATTCCCTGGATTGTAGACGTTCCCGGCATCGACGAAGGCGACCAGACGCAGAAGGCGACCAAAACTGCGTCCAACCTCCAGGTTAAACTGAAGGAACGAGGTGCCCCCCAGAGGGTTCCCACGTGAATCCTGGGGGCCAATGTCACGAAATTCAAAGCCACGGACGGACGTGGCTCCGCCGAGAAAAAACCGCTCTGAGGCTGGCAGCTCTTTCCCCGCAAACCCGTCACCGATGCCAAAACGCCCGCGCACAAAGCCTGTGAGGCCTGCCGGTAAGGGGAAATACCAGGTGGTACTCCCCACGACCTTATAAAAGCGGTTCGTGCCCCCTAAACCTGCACCAGTCACCTCAAAAGCATGTAACGACCCTCCCGCAGGATCAAATTGGTTGTCACGCGAATCCCAGACAATGCGCGGTGTTATGCTGCTCGTATACGAGGTGCCTTCCTCCTGGCGTAACAAATCGGAAGCACCAGGATCGAGGTCATCGATCTCCAATATTTCATAGTTGTATGTCACTGAGGTCCGGGCATACTCGCCTAAGGCACGTCCTAAGGTGAGACCGATACCTGTCCGGGTCGACTCAAAAGTCTCAAAGTCGCTCGTGCGCCGGAACAGGCTCACCCCAGCGTTGATGGGCCGCCCAAAGAGGTATGGCTCCTGGAAGTCGATGACAAAATCTTGCGAGAGACTTCCAACCCGAGCACTGGCACTAATCGACTGCCCACGGCCAAAGAGATTACTCTGGCTGACAGAGGCTGTAAAGACAACATTTTCTATCGAGCTAAAACCAATACCGGCGGTAAACTGGCCGGTGGAACGTTCGGTTACCTCGACCTCGAGATCCATCAGTTCTTCTTCGCCGCGGCGTTTCGTATCGATTTTAACTTCCTCGAAATATTGCAAGTTGGTGAGGCGTTGACGTGAGCGTTGTAAGCGTGTGGCACTATAGAGTTCACCTTCATCGAGGCGCATTTCACGCCGAATCACCTGGTCGCGCGTGCGCTCATTGCCAATAATATCGATGCGTCCGATATAGACCTTGGGGCCAGGTCGTGTCGTAAAACTCAAGTTCACCACACGCGCCGCCTGGTCTATCGACACCGTTGGGGTCACATCGGCAAAGGCATATCCACGGTCTGCATAGGCATCCGTCAGCCCCGTAATGTCGCGTCGGACTGCCTCACGGCTATAGATTTCTCCCGTGGTGAGGCGTACCTTTTGGCGTAATTCCTCCTCCTTAAAGACCTCATCGCCTATGAGGGTCACCTTGCCGACTTTGAATTGCTCTCCCTCACGTGTAATGGGGACGGTAATGACAATGCCTCCAGCCTCACGGTTAATCTCTACCACAGGTTCACCGATCTGCACATTGATGTAGCCGTTATTCTGATACACATTCTCGAGCAGTTGCAGATCAACACGGAGCGTCTCAGGCTTATAGAGGGCTGAGGAACCGCTGATCACGGGGAGAGTATATTCTTTGAGCTGCACGGTGTTCCGCAATTCGCTGTCTGTGAATCCCTTATTGCCCGTAAACCGAATACGGCTAATATAGATTTTCTTCCCCTCTGTGATCCGCAGCAGAACATCAACCTGATTGTCAGCAACCTCTGTTACTTCCGGACTGATGTGGGCAAAGTAATAGCCTTCTTCCCGATAATATTTTTGCAGGGCGGCAACGGTATCGTTGAGGAGATTGCGCGCAAAGGTCGAGCGCTCTTTGAGCAAGATGCGTTTCCTGATTTCGGCTGCTTCAATATACCGATTGCCCTGGAAGGTCACGTTGCGCACCGCTGGCTTTTCGATCACAGTAATAATCAAACGTATACCGTCCGGAACGTCCTCAGCGAGGACTTGGATGTCATCGAACGTGCGGAGGGCATAGAGCCGTTTAATATCTTCACTGAGCGTTTGTGGCACATACGGCTTGCCCACCTCGGTCTTTAAGTAAAAACGGATGGTCGACTCTTGTGTACGGCGGTTACCACGGATCTCAATATCGCGTACGACCACTCCTGGACTAATGGCTGCGGCTGCCTGCCAGTTCGCATAGAGCACCACCAGGAGCAGCAACGAGCAGCCCACCATGAAGCGACGCATCATCAACCCAGGCTCCTGACTTTGTACGACACTCCCGCTGGTCTATCCCGAAAACTCGGGTGTACACGCCGCCTCTAGACACACCAAAGCCCGATGGATGTATCGTCCACCGGGCTTTGACCGCTACGGGCACGGGATGCGACGCTTCTCTTAGCTATCAGAGAGACTTTCGACGGCGTCCTCTTGCTTCGCCAGAAACACCAGTTCCTCACCGGCGAGCTTGATTTGGACCACGCCACCCTGGGGGAATTCTCCGCGTAACACCTCTTCCGAGAGCGGGTCTTCAATATGGCGCTGGATGGCACGCCGCAGGGGCCGAGCACCATAGGCGGCATCGTATCCCTGATGCGCCAACCACTCCTTGGCGCTGTCGTCGATTTCGAGGGTAATACCGCGCTCGCCCATCTGCTGGTTCAAGCGCTGGAGCATAATGTCCACAATCTGCTTGATGTGGTCCATATTCAGTGGGTGGAACATAACAGCTTCGTCGATACGATTGAGAAATTCAGGGTTGAAGGTCTTTTTCAGTTCGTTCATGACGCTCTCTTTCATCTTCGAGAACGTCACTTCTTCCGTGTCCTTCTGGAAACCTATCGCCGTGTTCTTTTCGATCACTCGCGCACTCAGGTTCGAGGTCATGATCAAGACCACGTTCTTGAAGTCGACCTTGCGGCCGTAGCTATCCGTGAGATGGCCGTCGTCCATGACCTGGAGCAACACATGGTAGATGTCTGGATGGGCCTTCTCGATCTCATCCAACAACACCACTGCATAGGGCTTCCGCCGTACCTGTTCAGTGAGTTGACCGCCTTCGTCGTAGCCAATATATCCCGGAGGCGCCCCCGTCAGACGTGAGACGTTGAACCGCTCCATGTACTCCGACATGTCGACCCGAATAAGGGCGCTCTCATTCCCAAACATAAATTCGGCTAAGGCCCGCGCCAACTCCGTTTTGCCGACACCCGTTGGCCCTAAGAATATAAACGTGCCAACTGGCCGCCGTGGATCCTTCAGACCGGCACGCGAACGCCGAATGGCGCGTGTAACTACCGCAATAGCCTCCTCTTGACCCACCACCCGCTTGTGCAGCTCATCCTCCATATTGAGCAAGCGCTGTGATTCCGCCTCTTCGATCTTCGACAGTGGAATACCCGTCATGCGGGACACCACATAGGCCATATCTTCTTCTGTCACAACGAGCTCACGCTCGTCATGAGCGTCCTCCCACTCTTGCTTCAGGGTATCGATCTGGCGGCGAATATCTTCCTCTTGATCCCGCAGTTCAACGGCTTTCTCAAACTCCTGGTTCTCGATCTTCTCTTTTTTCAGGCGGACGATCTCGTTAATCTTGCGCTGCAGATCCCGCACCATAGGGGGTGGGGTAATGCGCCGCAGCCGTACACGCGCACCGGCCTCGTCCATAACGTCAATGGCCTTATCGGGCAGAAAGCGATCGGTCACATAACGCGCCGACAGCTTCACCGCTTGTTCGATGGACTCATCGGGGATGCGGAGGTGGTGATGCGTTTCATAACGATCCCGTAAGCCCTTGAGGATTTCGATACTTTCTTCCACACTCGGCGGATCAACCATAATAGGTTGGAAGCGGCGCTCCAGGGCCCCATTTTTCTCAATGTACTTGAGATACTCGTCGAGCGACGTGGCGCCGATACATTGGATTTCACAACGTGATAAGGACGGCTTGAGCATGTTGGAGGCGTCCACCGAGCCTTCAGCAGCCCCGGCACCTACCAGAGTGTGCAGCTCATCGATGAAGATCATGACGTTTTCCGCCTG
>JBMDXC010000088.1:0-2899 GCA_048594805.1 Candidatus Entotheonellaceae bacterium
TTCACTGTTGAACGCACACGTGCGCAGGGATGTGGAGGAAGCGATGCGGCGCCAGATTCTGGAGCGATATCAACAGGTGTCCGCCGTCTCGAGCGATCCACTCATTGTAGGTGACTACTTTTTCCGGTGGGAATCTGCGCCGACTCTACCCACGTTTTACATGTTTCTGGACCTCCGAGCTACTGCCGCCGAACGGAACATCATGTTCGATCCAGACGTTTACGAATTGCTCCAATGGCTCCCCTCAAGTTTACGCCACAGTAACAATTTCGGTGCACGTCTCATTCATCGACTTCAACCGCTAGCGGCCTGGATGCCTAACTCGAACACCCTGCTGCCCCTCTGCTTACCGCCCGAGGCGCACAGGCTGAGCGGGCGCGTGACACCACACCTGGCTAAGCTCCGGCGCAAACTCATCGGCGACTCGCACCGGACAACTAGTTCCTGGCCAAAGCACGCCTTCTTGTACGTTACGGATCCTGCCTGGCGGAAAAGCTTTGAAAACGTGTTGGCAGATGGCGATCTGTTCGACGACGGACTTTTTGATAGGGATGCGATCCGGTGTTGCTGGCAGGCGTTCGTGGACGGTGAGCACCGGCGCGTGGCCGACGTGCAGAAGCTGTTGCAGCTCGGCCTCACCAAGAAACTCTTGCAAGCGGGTTGGCCAGGCTTTGTGAGAAGCTGCGCCTTGTCTGATTCTGAGGTGAAATGAAAAGGACTATAGAGGGTAATCGGCAAGGTATCTCTATGCTTACTTCCGTAGTGTATGACAAAAGCCTACAGTACCCAGACAGCGACGAGTTTTTCTCGCCGGACCGGGCTTGGCCGGAGTATCGGCTGGAGCATCTTTCGCGAAGGCCAAATCCGGTGTATGGGGCCGTGCGTCAATGCTTCGCGGACGCTGGACTGGACGAGGAACACTTCGACCAGCCCACATGGAACCCGTTGGGTCGTTACATTTCACCTGGCGACAGAGTTTTTCTGCTCTGCAATTTCGTGCAACACAGGGTGCGCTCGACCACCAGTGAAGTGGCGTTTTTCGCCAAATGCACCCACGGCTCGGTCATTCGCGCGGTCATGGACTACGTCCTCGTGGCATTGAAAGGCAATGGTTCAGTTGCCTTCGGAAATGCTCCGCTGCAAGGGTGCAAGTGGCCGCAAGTAATTCAACAGTCCGGGGCTAAGCGGGTAGAGGAATTTTATGCGAAATTTGATAGTGAAGGAATTGGCGTTAGCCTCGTTGATCTTCGCCAACATATCATGCGCCGTGGTCTACTGGGTGGTGTCACAACCGAATTCCACGCCGATGGGGGGGACCATACTGTAGAGGTCGAACTGGGCACGGACAGTCTTCTGGACCACTTGTATAACTCCGGCCCGCCGCCGCGATTTCGCGTGCTCGATTATGACCCGCGACGCATCGATCGATGCCACCAGAAGGGCCGACACACATATATCATAAGCCGCAGGATTCTCGAAAGCGACGTCATCATCAGCATCCCCAAACTCAAGACCCACGAAAAAGTGGGCATCACATGCGGCATAAAAGGATGTGTTGGTACTGTGGCGCACAAGGATTGCCTGGCGCATCACCGCTATGGTCCGCCCAAACGAAACGGGGACGAATTTCCGGACAAATTCGCGGCGCTGGAATTTGTCTCGGCCATCCACGAGCGCGCTTACAGCCGGGAGGCCAGTCCAGTCCGGAACGTACTGCACTCGGCCGACCGTTTTTCCAGAAGAGTGATCTGCCGTTTCACCCGCACCCTCAGCGGAGCCTGGCCGGGCAATGATACCTGCTGGCGGATGGCTGTGGATCTAGCACGGATCGTCAAATACGCGGACAAGACTGGCAAGATGCGTACCGACCCACAACGCACTCATCTTCTGTTCACGGACGGCATCATCGGTGGAGAGGGCAACGGCCCATTGTCTCCGCGTCCCGTGCCTTTGGGGTACCTCAGTTTTTCCGATGACGTGGTTGTCGGTGACTATGTGAATGCGCAGGCAATGGGCTTTGACCCTCAAAAAATTCCCATGCTTCGGGAAGCCGTTAAACTGAACAAATATCCGTTGACTGATGCCGATCCCTCGCAAGCTGTGATTCGATTCAACGGACGTGCAGTGCCGATTGACGCTCTGCAACAACAGTTAGGGAAGAAAGTCCTGCCACCCAGGGAATGGCGACAGGCTTTGTAGGTTCTCCCACGGTATTGCCTATAAGAGTAAGCAACATATGAATCGGAGACTCATTATAACAGCAGATGATTATGGTATGTGCGAGACAGTGAACCAGGCCATTGAAGAGTGTTTGGCAGTTGGCACTGTACGAGCCACATGTGTGATGACAAATATGCCAGCCTATCGGACTATAGAGTCCTTGCGTGTGAAATTTCCCCAGAGTTCTCTGGGGATCCATTGGACCCTGACGGAGGGCCGCCCTGTCCTTCCTCCAGCGCAGATCCCAAGCCTTGTGCATCCAGACGGCACTTTTTACCCTGCGGTGCAATTTCGGCAAAGATGGCGGCAGCGGCAGATCAATGTCACTGAGATTCATGCTGAGTTGCGAGCGCAATATCAGCGTTTTTGTGCCGTTGCAGATCAGCCTGATTTTTGGAACACACATCAGAACTTTCATGTCTTCCCCGGTTTGTTTGACGTCTGTGTGGCCTTAGGGCAGGAATTGCATATCCCAGCCATGCGCTGCCACCGGCGCTTTACGGTGCCGCACACCCAGACACCGATCTCGTATCATATGCATCATCCGCTACCTTGGTTCAAAGGTAAGATAATCAGCTGGTGGGCTCATAGAGCCAAGAGACAGGGCATGCTGATGCCGGATGGTGTCGTGCACATCCCCGATTATGAGGCCCACTACACTGTCATCGCAGAGGCGGTC
>JBMDXC010000089.1:0-5189 GCA_048594805.1 Candidatus Entotheonellaceae bacterium
GGTGCCGGAATACGACGGCGCTGGCGTGGTGCGCGAGCCATCTGGCTCGACGCTCACCGGCATTGTGCCGACGAATACGTATCGCTGCCGTGATGGCAAGTACGTCATTATCGGGGGCAATGGCGATTCGATCTTTCAGCGCCTGATGCGCACGGCTGGCAGACCGGAGATGGCCACTGACCTACGCCTGGCCAATAATGCTGGACGCGTTGTGCACGAGGCGGAAATTGACGCGGCCATTGCCGTGTGGACTGCATCCCTGGATGCGACTGAGGTGTTACAACAGCTGGAAGCGGCATCTGTGCCGGCCGGTGCCATTTATAGCGTCGTGGACATGATGCAGGACCCGCATTTCCACGCTCGCGGCTTGTTCGAGGAGGTCGAGATCGATGGCAAGCCGCTCAAGATTCCTGCCATTCCACCCTTTTTGCATACGACACCCGGTGCTACGACGTGGCCCGGTCCAGCCGTGGGGGCCCACAACCGTGAAATCCTGGGTGGCATGCTGGGGTTATCGGACGCTGCCCTCGAGGCACTCCAGCGTGAAGGCGTGATCTAACGTGTCTTTGCTCACTGAGGAGAGACCTATGAACAGCCGTAACGGAACCACGCTCGTTATTCAGCACGGCACCCTGATCGACGGCTCAGGCCGTCCGGCCACGCTCAACGACTCCATCGTCATCGAGGGCAACCGCATTCGGAGTGTTGGGCGGCTCCCGGCGGATGTCCGCATCGAAGATCAGGACCACGTGCAGGTCATCGATGCCAGCGACCAATGGATCATGCCTGGACTCATCGATGGTCACTGCCATCTCTCCTTTGGGTTGCCGCAAATGGCGCACATCCCGAGCGCGCGTGGTACCATCAACCCCGGGTTTAGCGCCCTGCGGGCGGCGCGTAATGCGCAGCAGGTCTTGCGCAGCGGCGTGACCAGCCTGGCCGTGCCGGGTGGCACCTGGTTCATTGATGTGGCGTTGCGCGATGCCATCACGGCTGGCCTGTACGAGGGACCGCGCATTGCCTGTGCCGGCCAGTTTATCATCACGTATGGCAGCATCATCGATAACGAGCCCTCCTGGGTGGGGACACCCGAACACTCCATCGGTGTGCTGGCCAACAATGTGGACGAGATGATCACCGAGGTGCGGCGGCAGTGTAAGCACGGCGTGGATTTTATCAAGCTCGCCGACAGCACGTGGGGTGATACGCAAACCATTGCCCCAGAAGAATTAGCGGCAGTCGTGCAGGAAGCGCACCGTCGCCAGGTGCGGGTGACCATTCACTCGCGTGGCGCTGGCTCGACACGGGCCGCCGCAGAGGCGGGAATGGATTGGATTCTGCACGCTGATCTGGCAACCGAGGGAGAGCTAGAAGCCGTGGCGAAGGCCGGCGTCCGCCTCATGCCCACCATGACCTTCTTACAGCACGCCTTAGAGGTCGGGCACCAGTTTGGTCGCGGTGCACTCGAACTCGATATTATCAAACGTAACTGGGAAAGCAGCGTGCGTATGCTAGAACAGGCACGTGCCATGGGGATCACGATCATGTGCGGGACCGACAGCGGGAATTCCCTCCTTATGCCTTACGGGCAGTTGCACGCGCATGAACCTGAAATCCTCGTGCGGTATGGAGGTTACACTCCCATGGAGGCGATCGTGGCCTGCACGCGTAATAATGCGTTCGCCGTCGGCCTGGAAAACGATGTGGGGGTCGTGGAGGCCGGCCGCCTGGCTGATCTCATCATCCTGAAGCGCGATCCACTGGCGGATATCCGCGTGTTGCAAGGTGGCCAGCACCTCGCCATGGTTATCAAAGATGGCCACCTCGTGGCGCTGGATGGTCAAGAGGAGACCGAAGACACCCCGGCTTATGCCAGGTCAGTATGGGTGTGAGCTGCCCTACATCAGGGGGCGACTTCGCGTAAGAGAGCTGCCCATGTCTGGTGCTCGCGGGCTGGATGCACCAATGGCGTGAGGCGTGTGCACCAGGCGCGGAGTGCCTGGTAGAAGCGGGGTTCTAGCTCTACTTTTTCCAGCAACCGCGCCAGGGCGGTCGTCTCTTCCACCGGGAAGTAGCCTGGATAGTCTTCGCCCAGTACACCAATGGAGCCGGCAATGCGTGAGGCCACAATCGGCACGCCCAGCGCCAGGGCCTCAGAGATGACGTTGGCTCCACCTTCGGTGAGCGAGGACAGGACCAGCACATGGCTGCGTGCCAGCACGCGCAAGGCCTGCCAGCGCGGTAGTTCTCCGAGCCAGCGGTAGCGGGGGTTTTCGGCCATCTCCGCGTTGGCACGTTCGGCCATATCAGCACTGAGGGCCTTGCCTACATGCAGAACGCGCAGACGCGAGGCGGTTGGCAGAAGGCGGGCTGCCAGGGCAGCGCGAAAGGGGTCTTTGACCGGGCGCAGGTGTCCCAGGACACAGACGTCAAAAGTCGTTTTGGACTTGGGTGGGAGTCCTGCAGGGATTGATACGGATTGATAGATAACGCGGACCTTCGGGTGCAGGTGGGACGACAGCTCCTCGATCCCCCTAGGCTGCAGGATAATAAGGCGTGTGGCCATTTCCAGAGATTGCTGCGCTTCTCCACTCGTACGAATGTCCCCGTACAGGTCCGTACCCGTCAAAGCGACTATCAAGGGCAGCTCAGGGTACAGACATCGAAAGCGGTCGATAGCCGCAAAGCTCCGGCGGGCGTGCAAAGCCACCATGAGATCGTACGGGGCGCCGTCGTACTCCTGCGCAATTATGACACGGTGACCCAGGGCTTTCAGGATACGGGCCCAGCGCAGCGCTGTGACCCGATTCCCTTGCCGTGACTGGGCTGGCACGGGCGTGATGAGGGCAATCTTCATGGGTTCCCAGCCCTCATTCTTCCCTGGCACATGTGCGAAACCCGGCATAGACATCATTGCGGGCTGGAGGGAAAAAATTCCGGTAGGTATTGTACGCCAGGCGTGCGCGCGTGGCCCAGGCTCCCCCTTTGAGCACTTTGCGATAGCCAAACCAGGGGGCCGAATACTCGCGGTAGGGGTAGTCTACGATATAGCCTGGGAACGGATAGAAGGCAGACTCAGTCCATTCCCAGACGTTGCCCGCCATCTGGCGGCAGCCAAAGGCGCTATCGCCTGCCGGGAAAGCAGCAACGTCGGCACACCCCAGGAAACGTGTGTCCAGATTGGCACGCTCAGGCGTCGGGGGCTCATCGCCCCAGGGATAGTGGCGTTTGCGCCCCGTAATACCCTGCCCGTCTGGGGTCGGCTCGGCACTGGCGGCCATTTCCCACTCGGCTTCGGTGGGCAGTCGTCGGCCAGCCCATTGACAGTATGCTTCCGCCTCATACCAGGTGACATGCACTACCGGCGCATGAGGTTCCAGGGGTACCAGTGTATCGAAATGCTGCCGCCACCAGCCCTGTCCATCACGCTGCCAATAGAGCGGGTGCTGGGCCTGGGTCTTCGTACGCCAGACCCAGCCTTGATAACTCCACCACTGCTGCCGCTGGTAGCCACCCTCTTCCACAAATACAGCAAATTCCGCATTGGTCACGGGGGCCCGCGCCATACGGAATGGTGCGACTTCCACAGGATGGGCCCATTTTTCATTATCAAACACAAATGCCTGGTCTGGCATAGCCCCCAGGTAAAAAGTCCCGCCCGGGATTGCCACATCCCCAGGCCACGGGCCACTCTCCAGGGCCGCCAGCGTGCTCCCCAGTTGTGGAGTCGGGTAGGATAATGTCTGACGCATGTACGTCAAGGCTTCACCATGCATGTCCTCATGGAGTACAGACAGGAGATACAAATAGGTTTCCTGAGCACTCGGGTCATGTCCCTGGAGCCGCTCCACCACGGCGTCCACGACCCGCTGCATGTACTCCAGTGTCTGCTGGCGTGATGGGAGCGGCAATGACCAGCGGTCATCGTGGTCGATCTTAAATGAATCGTATAAATCCTCTGCTCCCACAAGCAGGGGTTTGGTCTGTCCAAGAAGCTGCAACAGAAACGCTTCATAGAAAAACGTCACATGCCCGAGTTCCCACCGCAACGGATTCACGAGAGCCAGCAGCGGCACCTCGAACTGCGTCTCCTCCAGGTCCGCAACCAGTGCCAGAGTGCGTTCCCGTGCCTCTTGCACCATGTGGACCAGGGCCGTAGTAGAGAGAGCAAAGTGTTTATCGTGCAACGGCTGCATGGCTCTCCCACCTCCTCGCGAACTTATCCTCCGATACTGTACTATCCTTTTATTGATATATCCTATACAAACAGCAATAACCTGTCAATCGCCAGGGCGCTTACATCGTGAGGGTCAGCCAGCCATTTTCTGAGAGATCGATGCGCACCTCGTTCGGCAGATAGTACTTGACCTCGACATCCACCACACCCTGGCCGCTAGCCTTGCCACCGAGGGGTTGAAACGTCGCTCCTGCCTCTTCCACCTTCTGCTGTGTTTCCTCGAGGTTATCTACTTTGAAGCCAAAGTGGTGCAGGCCTTCATACCGTGGTGCGCCTTCCGTATACGCCGCATAATCGTTCTTGAATTTGAGGATGGCGAGATTGATGTAGCCATCGGTCAAGAAATAGCCGGTGGCGAGGTCTGAGTTCGCGACACCAACTTGTTTCAGCCCAAGGGCCTGCTTGAAGAAGTTGGCAATCTGCTCAGGATCCTGGGTCGCAATAGCGATATGTCTAATTTTGGCTCCCATATAGCCCTCCTTTACGCTGTCAGCGGTGCGTGAGGATTCAATAGGACTTTGCGAAGTTTGGCGGTACGACCCATTGTACTCTATACGCTTGTGACTTGCCTCTTCTAAGGGGAAATTGACAAACGGTAGTGGGATCAGTAGCCTTGCAAGGGGCCATATCTGTGGCCGAATTCCTTTCTGGTAGAGAGGAAGCTATGCGCCGATCGATACCACTGTGGTTACTCTGGGGTGTACTACTGTTGCGGGCGATGCCGCTGGCAGCCCATGAAGCCCAGACCTATTTTGAAACCGGCGTGCGTGCCTTTACGGAGGGCAAGTATGAGGAGGCCGTCACCGCGCTAACGCAGGCCATCACGAGCTATCCACACTACGCCCAGGCGCACTATATGCTGGGCAACACCTACTATCAACAGCAAAACTATGCGCAGGCGCGGCAAGCCTTCGAGCGTGCCGTGGCGAGCTACCCAGGGTACGCTGAGGCG
>JBMDXC010000009.1:0-6717 GCA_048594805.1 Candidatus Entotheonellaceae bacterium
ACCTCCGGCGTGACAGGCCGGCGTTCTAACCAACTGAACTACGACCCCAGAACAACTCGATGGGCGGAACAGGGCTTGAACCTGTGACCTCCGGCTTGTAAGGCCGATGCTCTTCCAACTGAGCTCCCCGCCCTTCTGTCCCTACAGCAAGCCGAATCTCCAGGTTACATGTGCTTGCCACTGCTTCTATTGATAACAGCACAACAACGTAATCCTAATGGACAATGGCGCTCCTGTCAAGACACAGGCGCCGTGGTTCCTGTGAACTCTCAGCGCTATCCGTGTTTGCAACCCTCCGGCGAGCAGGGCAAGCACAAACCCAAGGGTAGCCAGACGGCTCCTGCATGTCCTGACATTCCAATACATGAGGTACAACACCGCAATGCCCGGCTACACCGCAGGCAGTCGCAGGGTGCTCCTGCAGGGCGCCATATGGATGGGGAATATGGATGGCCACCAGGAGTTGCTCTTTCGCCTGCTACAGGCTATGATTTCTGACACAGATAAGTTTGTACCTGCCGCCTTGTCTTACCTTCTTACATGCCGGATTCTCCATGCTGCCATGGGGCACAGAGGAATGTACAGGGAAAACATTACATACGGAAGCACGCATGGACGTTTCACATATCCGCAATTTCAGTATCATCGCACACATTGATCATGGCAAGTCAACATTGGCCGATCGCCTGTTAGAACTCACGGCAACACTGTCGCCGCAGCAGATGCAAGATCAGGTGCTGGACAACATGGATCTGGAGCGTGAGCGTGGCATCACCATCAAGGCACACGCGGTGCGGATGCACTACCGTGCCAGGGATGGCCAGGAATACGCGCTTAATCTCATCGATACCCCGGGCCATGTCGATTTTACGTACGAGGTCTCCCGTAGTTTAGCGGCGTGTGAAGGCGCCCTGCTAGTGGTGGATACGACCCAGGGCGTAGAAGCCCAGACGGTGAGCAATCTCTTTCTCGCCCTGGAACATGACTTGGCCATCATCCCGGTACTCAATAAGATTGACATGCCAGCTGCCCAGGTGGACGCCGTGCAGCGTCAAGTCATTGATTTGATGGGCGGGCCCCCAGACGACATGCTCCTGGTCAGTGCCAAGCAGGGCATTGGCATTGCAGAGGTCCTGGAGGCCATTGTCACGCGTATCCCGTCGCCCTCAGGCTCGCCTGACGCGCCCTTGCGGGCGCTGATCTTTGACTCGCTCTACGATCACTACCGTGGTGTCATCTGCTTTGTGCGGGTGGTGGATGGCACCCTGCGCAAGGGCATGAAGGTGCGTTTCTATGCCACAGGCCGGGAGTATGAGGTCGAGGAAGTCGGTATTCTGCGCCTGCAGCGTTTGGAAACTGCCTCACTGGGTGCCGGGGAAGTCGGGTATCTCATTGCTGGAGTCCGCGTGCTTGCCGATGCCCGCGTCGGCGATACGGTAGTCGAGGCGCAGCGGGTACAGCAGGTTACACCCCTGCCGGGTTATCGTCCCCTCAAACCCATGGTTTTTAGCGGGCTTTATCCTGTGAATTCGGAGGATTACGATAGCCTGCGCCACGCACTCGAACGTCTCCGCCTCAATGACGCGGCGTTTTCCTTTGAGCCGGAAACTTCTGCGGCACTTGGCTTTGGTTTCCGCTGTGGCTACCTGGGGCTGTTGCACATGGAAATCGTCCAGGAACGGCTGGAGCGCGAGCATCATATTGAGATCATCACCACCGTGCCCAACGTGCGCTATGAAGTGCTCAAACACGATGGCACCGTGGTGGATGTGGAGAACCCCGCAGCCCTCCCGTCCGCCAATGCGATCGCGGAAATCCGCGAGCCCATCTTATCCGCCCAGGTGCTCGTGCCGGCCGAATATATCGGCGGTGTCATGCAACTGTTCAACGAGCGGCGCGGGGTGTATCTGAATACCGAGTACCTCAACGCCAGTCGGGCGTTGCTGCATTATGAGCTGCCGCTGGCCGAGATCGTCACGGACTTTTACGACCGCCTGAAGTCAGTGTCGCGTGGCTATGCCTCGTTCGACTACGAACCTAAAACCATGCGTGCGGCTGACCTGGTGAAGCTCGATATCCTCATCAATGGCGATCCCACCGATGCCCTCTCAGCCATTATCCATCGTGATAAAGCCTACGACTGGGGACGTGAGTTGTGCCACCGCCTCAAAGACCTCATCCCTCGGCAGATGTTCGAGGTCGTTATCCAGGCCGCCATTGGCAGTCGCATCATCGCACGCGAAGTCGTACGGGCCTTCCGCAAGAACGTCGTGGCCAAATGCTATGGCGGTGACATCACGCGCAAGCGCAAACTACTGAGCCGGCAGAAGGAAGGCAAGAGGCGCATGAAACAACTGGGCAAGGTGGAAATTCCGCAGGAAGCGTTTTTGGCAGCGCTGAAGATCGAGACATGAGCTGTCTATCGCAAACGTTCGGCCTCTATGTGCATATCCCGTTCTGCCCACAGCGCTGCCCCTATTGTGCCTTCACCATTCTGACCGGGCACACCGCCCTGTATGACCGCTACGTCGAGGCGGTCTGTGCCGAGATACGTGCCTGGCAGGCGCTGGCCCACAAGGGCCCG
The DNA here is from genome assembly GCA_048594805.1 of Candidatus Entotheonellaceae bacterium. Taxonomy (GTDB): domain Bacteria; phylum Tectomicrobia; class Entotheonellia; order Entotheonellales; family Entotheonellaceae; genus SXND01. Next base: position 2,585 of record JBMDXC010000009.1, read on the forward strand.
TTGCAAACAGTATTCTTTGGTGGCGGCACGCCCAGTGTGCTCACACCAGCCCAGATACAGCGCATACTCGACACTGCCATGGCAACCTTTGGGATTGCCCCTGAAGCCGAAATTACCCTGGAAGCGAATCCCACGACGGCTGACACTCAGAAGGTTAGCGCTTTTCGCGCCAGCGGTTGCAATCGTCTGAGTCTCGGCGTGCAGTCCTTCAACGATGCTGACCTCAAAACCCTGGGTCGCTGGCACAGCGCTGCGGATGCCGAGACGGCATATAGCGCAGCACGCCGAGCAGGGTTTACCAATGTGAACCTCGATGTGATCTTCAGCATCCCTGGCGCCCCTCGCCAGCGCTGGCAGGCCACGGTCCACAGGCTCCTGGCCCTGGCCCCCGAGCATATTTCCACCTACGCCTTGACCATCGAAGAGGGTACCCGCTTTGCGCGGCGTCACCACCAGGGGCGTCTGACGCCCGTTTCTGAGGAGGACGATGCCTGGGCTTACGCCTGGGTCATGGACACCCTCGCGGCGGCCGGTTATGAGCACTACGAAGTGTCAAACTTCGCACGCCCTGGCTACCGTTCACGCCACAACTGGGGCTACTGGCACGGCGCTGACTATCTCGGAGTCGGCCTCTCAGCCCATTCCTTGCTCAACGGCCAGCGCCATTGGAATCGGCGTGCTCTCCAGGCCTATCTCACCGCTGTGGAGGCTGGTCGCATGCCCTGTGAGGGCGCCGAGCGTCTTGACCCTGTGACCGTCAGGCACGAACGCCTCTGGTTGCAACTGCGCACTTGTGAAGGCATAGCTTTGCAACCATCAGAACTCCAGACCCTGTTGTCAGCCCCGAAGTTCCAGGCTATGCTTGAGGCCGGCCTGGTGCACCTCCAGGCCTTGCGCTTACGCCTGACGCCATCAGGATTTTTGCTGGCAGACACCATTGGGGTGGAGGTGCTGACCATGCTCGAACACGCACACGAGCATGGCTGATAGCGGCTATGGCAGGGTAAACTTTCCGTACTTTTGTCCGCTCCCAAGAAACCAGACCTCCAGGCCAATGAGGGATGTCATGATACAGGGCAAGTATGTACTCGGGTTTGCTGTCATCGTCTGCTTGTGGCTGGTCGCGGGTGTCCATGGGGCAGATCCAGAACTTTTTCAGGCGGCCCAACTGGAGCGCCTGCCTCGCCCTATTCCCATACCAGAGGTCAGTCTGCCGAACCTGGAAGGCCAAAAAGTGGCCCTGCGGTCGCTCAAGGGACAAGTGGTACTCATGAACTTTTGGACCACCTGGTGAACCCACTGTCTGCGAGAGCGGGCCGCTCTCGAAGCGCTTCATCAGCGCTATAAAGACCAGGGACTCGTGGTGCTCGGTATCAATATGCGCGAAGCGCTGGACCTCGTGAAAACCTATGTTGCCAAGCACCGCTTGGCTTTTCCGCACCTGCTGGATGTGGATGCAAAAGTGGCGTCGATGTTCGCTGTACCAGGCACACCGACAACGTTCCTCATCGATCGTCAGGGGCAGGTGTTGGGGGTTGGTGTAGGGTATCGTGACTGGGCGTCTCCAGCGGCGCATCGGCTTATCGAGAGCTTACTCAAACTGGGACTCGCTGGCAATTGAGGTGGTTGTGCAGCTCTCCACATCTCAGCCTCTAGTCAGTGTTATTATCCCTACCTTTAATCGTGCTCCCTGGCTCGGCGAAGCGATTGCCTCCGTCCTGGCTCAGACCTACCCTCACCTGGAGTTGATCATCGTGGACGACGGCTCGCATGACGCGACCCCTGAGATTGTGCAGGAGTGCGGTCAGGCACTGAGCTATATCCGGCAAGCCCACGCCGGTGTCAGCGCCGCCCGTAATCGCGGTGTGGCGGCGTCACGGGGCGCGCTCGTCGCCTTTCTGGATTCCGATGACCTGTGGCTTCCCAGGAAGATCGCAGCGCAAGTAGCCCTCTTGCAGCAGCAGCCACAGGCCCAGGCGTGTTACACGGACGAAATCTGGATACGCCACGGCGTGCGCGTGAATCCCAGGCAGATCCATCAGAAGCACAGCGGCTGGCTCTTTGAGCCATCGCTGCCACGCTGTATCATTAGTCCCTCATCGATCATACTGCGACGTACGTTGTGGGACCAATTAGGAGGTTTTGACGAGAGTCTGCCGGCCTGTGAGGATTACGATTTGTGGCTGCGCCTGACGCTGTGCACACCGGTGTTGCTGCTCCCCGAACGCCTCATTGTGAAGCGGGGCGGACATGCGGACCAACTCTCACGCTGTGTGCCAGTGTTGGACCAGTATCGCATTACGGCACTCGAAAAAATCCTCACCGCACCGCTCAGCCTCTCCCAGCGTCAGATGGTGCTCACCCATCTCGTCCAGAAATGTCGCATTGTGGCCCTGGGAGCCCAGAAGCGCCAGCACGAGACGCGCTGGGCGACTTACAGCGTCAAAGAACAATACTACCAGCAGCAATTGGCCGATCTACACCAGGCTGCTGCAACAGCATGAGCGAGTATATGGCACCCGTCTTTCGCCATGTCCCATTGACCGAAATTGCCCTTGATGATGACACGTGTATCGTGACCTATCGTCCAGAGATGCAAGCATTGCGGCGTTCGGTGGCTCGTGCTGGCGTGCTCACCCCTCTGCATCTCCGCCAACCCTCCGACCAGGCCCCCTTGCAGGTCGTGTGCGGCTCGAAGCGCCTCCTGGCCTGTCAGCAGACCGGGCACACAAGCGTGCCGGCTTTAGTGTACAACGCCGCCGAACTCTCTGAGCAGCAAGCGTTTCTGTTAGCTCTGCACGATAACCTGGGCTGTCGTACCCTCAACTCTGTAGAGAAAGGCCGTATCCTCCTGCGTCTGCAGCAGTATTTTCCTTACCAGCCTGACACAGAACTCCTGGAGTTCTGTGCCTTACTGGACTTGCCGCCACGTGCTGAAACTCTGGAAGCCTATGGCCGGTTTGCTACCCTGGAGGACGCTTTGCAAGGGGCTGTCGTGGAGGGCTCCTTGCCTCTGGAGACGGCCCTGTGGATTGGTGCATATGCCGCAGAGGACCGTCAGGCGCTGCTCGATATCTTCACTGGTCTCAGAGTTGGCACCAATCGGGCGCGAGAGTTTGCCACGTATATCGATGAGATATGCCAGCGCGACGGCTGTACCCCGGCTGACCTGCTGCCAGCGCTCGGTGTGCCAGCCTTGCTGGCTGAGGCGCAGCTTTCCGGTCCGCAGAAGGTCGAGAGCGTGCGCCGCGCATTACGCCAGGCGCGGTATCCGCAGCTCAGCACCCACGAGCAGCGTTTTCAGGAGGCGGCACGGCGGCTGCGGCTACCACCCCAAATCAGCCTGCGCCCACCCCCATACTTCGAGGGCCAGCAGTACCAGGTGACCTTGCGCTTTGGTCAGCGCCAGGAACTCCAGCAGTACGCACAGCAGCTCCTCGACGCTGCGCAGCACGAGGCTCTCGATGGATTGTTGGAACTACTGTGAAGGTTCTGCGTATACAGTTTATCTGCCATGCCGCACCTCCCTGGCTTACGATATCCAGGGTAGTTGATCCAGACTCACATTGCCGCCTGACAGAATGATGCCGACCCGCTTGCCGGTGAGGTCGGTCTTCTTTTCGAGTAGTGCACCAAAAGGGACAGCAGCCGAGGGTTCGATGATGATTTTCATGCGCTCCCAGACGTAGCGCATGGCGCTCACGATCGCCTCCTCGCTCACCGTGACGATCTGCTGCACGTGCTGTTGGATGACCGCAAAGGTCAGGTCGCCTAGCGAGGTACGGAGCCCATCCGCAATGGTGCGCGGGTCGTTGGCCGGCAGAATTTTCCCGGCCTGGAGGGAGCGATACGCATCGTCAGCGGCTTCTGGTTCGGCGGCGATGACCTGGGTGGACGGGGACAGCGCCGCGGTCACGATGACCGTGCCGCTCAGCAGCCCACCTCCACCGACAGGGGCCATGATGACGTCGAGGTCAGCGACATCTGCCAGCAGTTCCAGCGCCGCGGTGCCCTGCCCGGCGATCACCCGGGCATCGTTGTAGGGATGGATGAACGTCGCACCAGTCTCGTGTACGACGCGCTCGAGTGTGGCCTCACGCGCTGCCAGCGTCGGAGCACAATACACGATGCTG
>JBMDXC010000090.1:0-4439 GCA_048594805.1 Candidatus Entotheonellaceae bacterium
AGATGGGTGATCAGTTGGTGGCGGAAGAGATGCGGATAGACCCGCTTCGTAATGCCCGCCGTCGTGGCGTACTGTTTGACAATCTGCCGTAAGCGCCGTGTCGAGAAGGGCTGGTGCCGCTTCGAGACAAAGAGATATGTCACCCCCTGCGTCCGCTGGCGCTCGATATATTGGGCGAGCTCGCCTCGAAAACTCGTCGGAAACAGGACGTAGCGATCCTTTGCCCCCTTGCCCTGCGTGATCCGGAGCTGGCACGTGGCGAGATTGACGTCCGTGAGGCGGAGGTGCACGAGTTCGGCATTCCGGACCCCGGTGAAGAGGAGCAGTTTCAGCATGATCACATGGGTCAACTCCCGCGCCTGCCAAATGGTCTCGTAGAAGGCAACCAATTCCCCCTCGGTGAGGAGTTCGGGGAGCCGTTTCGGTCGGAGGCTCGGGGGCACGTCCAACAGCGTGCGCGTATGTTGGAACACCTTTTTGAGGTAGTGGGCATCGGGATACTGCGGCCGGAGAAGTCGCACCAGCTTCTTGGCCATGGCTTTGGGAGGGAGCCGCGTCGCCATTAGGCTGCCTCCAAGAAGGAGGGTTGGTCGAGGTCGAGCGCGAACAAGCCGTAGGGATTGACGTGTTCATAAAAGAGGGGGGTGAGCGCGCGGCGGTCAGCTTCGCTGAATTGGTCGAGCAACTGGTGCTGGGCGATGGTCCGTTGGACGAGGAGCGTATTGATGAGCATCAGGCAATTTTGCAACAGCTGGAGGCACAGGGTGGAGATCTCCTGTTGGGCACGGCTGTTGGTCGCTAAGATCCCCTGCCGGCCGTAGCAGAGGAAGTCGTTCGCGGCATTCCACCGTTCGACGACGTTTAACCCTTCGTTCACCTCGTAGCGCAGGTCGAGCGACGACAAGTACTCGCAGAGGTAGATCGTCTTGGCGACTTTGCCCAACTCTGCCAGCGCTTTGTATGTAGGATGTGTCACGTTATAGGAGTTAAAGCGCTTCAGGATCGCCTCGGCCGTGGCTGTGCCGGTCTTCAGAGCGACCGCCTGCTTGACCATCTCATCGTATTGCTGGGCAATGAGGTCCCACCGAATGGGATGGCTGAGGACCCCGGCCAGGTTGGGAAACGCCCCTGCCATGCCCGGCTCAGGCAGGTAGAGGCGTTCATATTTGAGGCGCTTGAGGCGGGGCATCAATCGGACCCCGCCCAGGAGGTGGCAAAACGCAAAGGCAACCTCGGACTGGCCGTGCGAATCCACAAAGTTTTTCTCCACCCGCATCTCGGTATCATGGCGAATCAACCCTTCGATCATCGCCGCCACCTCGGAAAACGAGAAGTTCCGCAGTTGGGAGTAGAGACACACGGCATTGGTGGCAACGTGCCAGTACACGACCACCCCATAGCCCTTGTAGCGGGAGCGCCACTCCGTCATCAGATTCTGCCGCCAACTCTCGAAGCGCTTGCCATCCGAGGCACAGGCGTGGCCCTCGCCCCACAGCTGGGGATGACGCAGGGCGAGGATGTTGTTGACGACCGTCGTATTGGCCTGACGCAGCGCCTCCACGGAGACGTAATATTTCCGGACATAGAGTAGTTCGTCGTACCCATAGCGCTGATTGGCGGTGGCGACGCGCTTGATCCCCGTATTGGTGCCTTCCGCAAACAAATCCAGGAGCAGGAGCGGACGGAGAGCGTCACGGGAGCGCACTTCCTTGGTGCCTGAGTGCGTGAAGAACCGGGTGAACCCGGTCAGACGCTCGGCTTCCACAAAGATATCGAGGAGGTCCACCATGCCATAGCGCTGGCTGAGGAGGTCTTTGAGCCGGCCCAGATTCTGCGGTTCGGGTTGGGCCGGCAAGCGATCGACAGCAAACAGCCGCCGATCGTCATTCGCTGCTGGGGTCGTGAGGCGGACGGAGGGATTCCGGGGCAGGTCGCGGTTGAATTGACTCAGCGCTTGGGTGAGTTGCTCTCGCAACGGGTCAATGAAGGAGGTCACCTGCAGGGGTTGGGGGAGCACCTGATAATAGGCCGTCCGCTGTCCCTCATCCTGCCACTGGGCGGGCATATCGTGACTCGGATTGCGAAAGGTCTGCGCGCCTTCGACCCACACCTCTTTACACTTGAGGGCCCGCTCGAGCCGCTGGAGGACACAGAGTTCATAGTACTGCCGGTTGCCCTGCACCTGGTCGTCGTGCTTTTCGATCACCGTGTCGCGCCAACTGGGTAAGACCACGCCCTCCACCGGGACATCGGCGGGGAAGTACTGCCCCTTGGTCCCCAGCGCCTGCTTGATGACCGCCAGCGCCTCGATGACTGGCTGAAAGCGATTCTCGCTCCGGAAGGTCAAATGCTCCAGCACCCAGGGCAGCATCTGCCGATAGTGATGGATGTATTTCTGTCGCATGACACGCTGATACCAGATGCGGTACTGCGGCCCATTGGCCTTCGCTTCTGCAGCAAGATCCTGAAAGATCTCTTCCTTGACCTGCGGAAAGAGCACCGTGCGGATGGTACCGTCTGGCTCCTCCACCACGGCCTCGGCGATCCGGTACAGCAGCTGCACTTTCCCTGTGACACGCTTAATAGATCTGTTCCTCAATAAGAAAGAACCAAGTTCCACAGCCCAGCACAGATACCAATGACATCATCCTCAAAATGCTTTATGCGATTGCGAAAGGTATGGACCAAAATATTGTAGCGCTTCATGCCACCAATGGCATGCTCGATAAAGATGCGCATGCGACTCAAGGCGGTATTGGCCGCCTTTTGCTCCTCGCTCAATTGGGGGTTGGGGTTCTTTTGGCTCTTGCGCGGCTTCCTCGTCGGGATGGCAATCTGCTCACCACGGTAATCAGCTTTCATACCGAGATAGCCTCGATCGACACGAACATTGAGATCGGTAAACCAATCCAACTCAGGGGGAAACTCTTGTTTCAACATGAGGTAGTCGTGATTGTGCCCACTGAAGGTGCGACCAAGAAAAATAATACACTTATCCGGCAGCGCCATGACCGTGTTCTTCAACGTATGCTCTTTTTTTTTCCGCTATAATGCTCACGTTGCTTCGCATCATCTTGCGACCGATGATACGCTCGTTCGGTGGCATCAATGAGGAGGCGATCCATCCCTTGCAGCGCCGCTTTTAACGCCTCCGGCGTCGCCAGCTCGCGGTACGGCATCAGCTCGAGATGCACCAGGGTGTCATACAGCATCGGCGAGAGCTTCTGCAGGTTTGCGTGGGCTTTCGACCGCGCCATCGCCAACTGCGTGCCCAAAACATCAAAGGTGGGATACGTTTGATAATAGGAGAGGACAAACTGCAATTTCTCTACCATGGTGGGCAGTGTCCCTTTGGAGCCACCACCAGGGCGACGCCTGCGCGTGCCGGATTGGACCCCTTCTTCATACCTTTGTTGCTGGGTGGCTCGGGAGATATCACTGAAGACGGGCAACAAAGAGTCAAATTGGGCTTGGGACAAGCCGGTCAAGGCTTTCATCTGACGCTCGTCGCGGATTTGCAGCCCCATCGGTAGGCTCCCTCCATGGTTTTTTGAGCAGAGCCTACCTCATCTTTTATTGCGGAACAACTCTATTGACCACAAGACCATTGTGAGCACCGAGGGCCAGAGCTACATGAACCTGATGGAGACACATTTTAATATCCAGCGGCGCTTGTATGACTATCAGTTTTCCTTGACGCAGACACCGCTGGAGTTCGAGGAGGCTCATCAACACTTTCTGGAGCTTTACAACACCACCGCCCATCAGGGCCTGCTCAAAGAACAGTTTGCTTCTCCTGTTCCCCTGCATGTGCTGGGGGAGGCCAAAGGGCGTCTGTATACGCCCTAGGAGCTCGAGCGCAAGTTCGCTCGCGCCCTCTTTCCACGCATCACCAATCGCTATGGCTGCGTCACCTTGCATAGTTACCACTTCTATGTGGACCACGGGTTGCCGCAGAAGCAGGTGTTGCTGTGGGTGTACGGCCAGGAACTGCGGGCGGTGTGTGAGCATGTGCTCTTAGCCGAATATCACTGCCACTATGACCTGCGAGAGGGCAAGGTCACAGACATCCGCGTCAGCCAGTTTTATCCCAGCCCGTTTGCCTCGCGTCAGGAGCAGGGCTCACTGATTGAGCGCAACCCGCTCGAATCCGTGGTGGTCTATCGGCCCAAGTCCTTGAGGCGTCAAGCTGCACTCCCGGTGCGAGCTGCGCAATTGTGGCTCTTTGCACGGGTCCAAGTCGGCTAGAGGGAGTGAAGATAGGTGCCCGTCGGCCTCTGTCTCCGGGCATTCGTGACCCCCTTATTTTTCGTGAAACACTACACCGTGTAGTACAGAGGCACATCTTAGAGCGAAAAACGGGGGCTTCCAAGAGGGAATTTTACCCAGAAAAAGCCGGTCAGCTTAAGTGACCACTGGCGGAAAAGATGTGTTGGCGG
>JBMDXC010000091.1:0-3892 GCA_048594805.1 Candidatus Entotheonellaceae bacterium
AGGTTCTGCGGAACGCCCTCGGTTGGTCAGCTAATCATCTGGAGAAACGCGAAGATCCGGTTTTTGCGCATCACAGGTGCCACACTACCGGATGACGTGCATGGCACGTTCGATCAGACTGGGCAAGATTTTGCGTGTGTCGAAATACTCTGCAGCAATGATTCTTGCGGCTCGACAGTGGAATGCATAGCGACTGTTGATCTCTTCGATGTCGGCAAGCGCTTCATCGGGACTGTTAAATGCCATAACACCAGCTCCTCTCTCTAGCCAGTCGGAAAACCCCGTTTCCTGGATCACTACCGGCCGACCGCTCGCTAGGTAAGCAGCGCTCCGCTCGCTAAACCAACCGCTACGACTGATGACGTACCCGTGCTTGGCCACGGTGAACTCCGCCTTGGATTGGCGGATATACTGTTGATATTGCCAGGGCGTCCACGCCGGCTTGAGCGGGTTACACACTCTCCATCCCTTGCTTCTAAGGAGAGCGCGTGGTGCCAACGAGCTGCCAATGGCTAATTCCAAGATGGGGTCGGCCCGCTGCGGCAGGTCCAGGTAAGGTCCAAATGAATCTGACTTCATGCCGTAACACACCCCGCTATATTCCCGAGGTGGATAGCTGTCCCATTGCATAACCGTCGTGAATCTTCCACCCTGCAACTCTGGTGTTACTGGCCAGGCCTTCAAAAAGACCGGGTGCCGTGTCTCCTGCCAGGGGAGTCCATCCTGAGGAATGGTGCACCGACTGTGACTGATGTTGGCACCGAATGAGAAGAAGGCGGTGTGTTGTGAAGCCAGGCTGCGCGCGGCGTGATCGGTAAGATGCCGAATCTGTGTGAAGACGGGATCTTTATCGACGAGCGCCCGCACTGGCATCTCCATGAGCCAGGGACGCAGGGGATTCACGCCACCCAAATTCAGCAACAGATCGCCCTCCATGCAGATACTGAGAATACGGTCGGCACACGGTCCGAGCCAGCGCGCCGTGTGGGCATCGTAATAGGCCCAGCGGTCGCCCAGCCCGACTCTTTCAAAGAGGTATGCCGCGAACCGCAAGCCGTAGGTGGGATCAGTTACCATGGTGTTCTTGAGCGGGTCGTAGCAACACCATTGATAATCGCCGCTGTCCTCGACGAAGTACACGTCATGCCCGATGTCGGCCAGCCCCAGCAGATATTGCAGGTCGCTTAAACTCATACCACCCAGCGGTCCACGCACAATGTAGCCTAGCACGATAATCCGTAGGCGGCTATCTGCGTCAGAGGATATCCTGTTCTATGGCAAGCCTCTGTTCCTCCACAGTGAGCCAGGGAAGAGCCTCTTGCGCTTAGGCACCGCATTCCCGAGGCCAGATACAGCCATTCTGCTGTATCAGATTGGCTGCCGACTGACGCGGTTCATGACGTATTCAATCAGACGTGTCAGCACTTTGCGCGCGTCGAAATACTCTTCGGCAATTGCCCTCGCCGCTTGGCAGTGAAACTCATAACGGGCGTTCACCTCTTCAATTGCTCCCAGCGCTTCTTCAGGTGTATTAAATGCCATAACACCGGAGCCCACTTCTAACCAATCGGAAAAACCGGTCTCCTGAGTTACTACAGGACGTCCGCTGGCGAGATAGGCAGCGCTCCGCTCACTGAACCAGCCACTGCGGCTGATAACGTAGCCATGCTTGGCCACGGTGAACTCCGCCTTGGATTGGCGGATGTACTGTTGATACATCCAGGGGTCCAAGGCTATCTCAAGAGGATCGCGTATCTCCCAACCTGCGCGAGTGAGTAACGCACGCGGAGCTGCCGGACTGCCCACTGCCAGCTCAAGGCTGGCCCCAGTCCTCTTCGGCAGATCCATATAGGGTCCGAACGAGTCCGCCTTCATACCGTAACGTATCCTGCCGTATTCATGGGTTGCGTAACTCTCCCACTGCATGACAGTCGTAAACTTTCCTGTCACCGGCCCCGTTGTCACTGGCCAGGCGTCTAAGCAGATCGGCTGACGTGCGGGCTGCCAAAGCAATCCATCTTGCGGGATGGCACACCAGCTCAGCCCGATATTCTCACCAAATGAGAGGAAAGCCGTATGGTGTAAAACCTGATCCCAGATCACAGCATTAGTGAGGTGTTGGATCTGCGTGAAGACGGGATCAGTATCAATAAGGGCCCGTACCGGTATCTGCATAACCCAAGGGCGCAGGGCGGCTACGCCGCCCAAGTTTAACACGAGATCTGCGGTCGCACAGATACTGAGGATACGATCAGCGCACGGCCCAAGCCAACGCGAAGTGTGGGCATCGTAATAGGCCCAGCGACCGCCCAAGCCGACGCTCTCAAAGGCGCGTCTCGCTAACTGCAGCCCGTAGGTGGGATCAGTATCTGTGAGGTGTCTAGTCGGGTCGTAGCAGCACCACAGAGAGTCGCCACTGTCCTCGATAAAGTAGACATCATGCCCAAGCGCGGCCAGGCCCATGATATATTGCAAGTGATGCCAGACGAGGCCACCCAGCGGCCCGCGCACGATATAGCCCAGTACGATAATACGCAAACGACTAGCCATCTGAGCATGTACCCCAGTTGGACCAGTAGTGCCTGTAAGAGCTTTGCTCATTATGACTCAATCCATTGCCTCATCAATGAGCTGAGTAAGCACCTTGCGTGCGTCAAAATACTCCTCAGCGATGGCACGGGCCGCTTTCGCATGCCGCGTGTAGTGCGCCTCGACCTCACGGATGGCAGCTACCGCTTCCTCCAGGGTCTTAAATGGCAAGATACCCACTCCAACCGGAAGAACTGTACTCAAGCCGGTGTCCTGCACCACCACAGGTCTGCCTGCCGCCAGGTAGCAGGCGGAACGGCAACTGAACCAGCCAGATTGGCCTTGCACATAACCGTTCTTGGCCACGCTCCATTCTGCCTTTGAAGCTTCGATATACCTACGATAGGTCTCAAGGTCAGGACAAACCTGGAGAGGATCAACGACACACCAGCCCATAGAAGTGAGCAGGTCGCTCGGGGTCAAGTGCTCCTGGTTACGGACGGCTTCGCGCACTGCTGGCGGCCAGTTCTGCTCGTCGGTCTGCCAAGTCAGGTGTGGTGTCTGGCTGAGCGCGACTTCGATTACCGTCGGGTAGGTCTTGCGCGGCAACTCGATAAAACGCTGCAACTCCACATCTTTCTGCCCATAAGTGTTGCGACCGTACTGCAACGGCTTATAACTGCTCCAGTTCATGACAGTAGTGAACACCTCACGTCGCGGCATTGCCGGCCGCCACTCCGAGAGTACAATCGGCGTTCTGGTCGCCCGCCAGCGCGGCCCGGTGGTTGGCACAGCCTCTGCAAGGCACTCGCCGAAGCTAAAGTGGACATCGTGGGCGTTCATGCGCTTGCGGAATTTCACCTGGCCACGGGCCAACTTGAGCTTGACCTGCGTGAAGACGGGATCGGAGTCAATGTACACGAGCCGTCGTACCTGGCGATAGTCCTCGGGGCGCTTGAGCGTTCCAGAAACATTGATCAGCAGATCTGCCGATTGCACAACCTCTCGCCGCTTCGCAAGGGATAGTCCGAACCAGAGCCGTCTGATAGGAAAACGATACGCCCACCTCTCTTGCAAGCCATAGCGGGCCATGATTGTGGCTAGATACGTCACATTAGGCGTGGGGTCATAGGCAATTCGGTCATTCCGCGACGGCCCTCCGTTGAGTTTATACGGCCACTGGCCTGAGTCTTCAAAGTAGTAGACATCGTGGTCGAGGCAAACCAAACCGAGGACATACTGGAGGTAGTCCCATGTCACGCCACCCAGCAAGGGATGCTGCGCGATCAGCCAGGTGACAATGATGCGAAGTGTCGACGTCATAGCAGACTCAGCGCTCTAAAAGAATTCGCTCTACCGGCCA
>JBMDXC010000092.1:0-16910 GCA_048594805.1 Candidatus Entotheonellaceae bacterium
TCTGTTTGGCCGCTGTGCTCATGTGTCACCCCCAGGTCATCAGGTCTCGTCAGCGGATGAGACACGATGGGGGTCACACATTGCAATATCAAGGCAATCGTGCAGGGCTCAGGGCGTTACCACTAAAATCGATGGAATGTGGAAAAATCGACCATGAATGATGTCCTCGTGCCGCTCGCGCAGCGCTACCATGCCGCGCTCGTGGCCAGTGTGGGCTTCCAGTCGGTCACCTCGGCCGTCGATCTGGTGGCCGGGCGCGTGGCCCTGTCCGGCAAGCCGGTGCGCATCTTCTACCTGTCGGATTTTGACCCGGCGGGTGATGCCATGGCCCCAGCGGTGGCCCGGCAGATCGAGTTCTGGCGTGCGCAGTATGCGCCACAGGCCGACATCAAGCTCACGCCCCTGGCGCTGACCCTGGCGCAGGTCGAGCAGTATCAGCTGCCGACGATTCCGATCAAGGATAGCGACACCCGTAAAGCGTCCTTCAAGGAGCGCCGGGGCTCCGACGCCACCGAATTAGACGCCCTGGAAGCGCTCATCCCCGGCACGCTGGCGCGGCTGGTCGACGCGGCCCTGCGCCCGTACTGGGACCGGCGCTTGTTTTTTCGGTGTCAGGCGGTGGCGCGGGATGCGGAGGCCCAGGTGCAGGCTGACTGGGAGGCGACCACCGAGGATCTCGTTGAAGAACTGCGAGACATCGCACAGGAGGTCCGGCTTCTGGTCGCCCCGTATGCCGCCCAGCTCACCCAGCTTGCTGCGTCCCTCCAGGCCGATCTCGCCCCGTTTGCTGAGCGACTGGAGGCGCTCGCGGACGCTGTTCAGGAGGAACAGGAGGCCTTTGCGCCAGCCCTCCCCACGCGGGCGACGCCGGACGTGGACCCTGGCGAAGACGCGGACTGGCTGTTCGACAGTGCGCGGTCATATCTCGATCAGCTAGCCGTCTACAAGGCCCGGCGTGCCGGACCATGTGGAGACCAGGCGGATGAGGACGACGATGCCGGGCTCGCGTGAGGCTCCTAGGAGCCCCTAGAACACTGATCAATTGCTTAAACAGCGGCTTGGGGGTCGACAAGATCGGACTCGGTATGCTCTGATAGATGGCAGAGCACCATGCACCTGCCACCGGGAGGAGCCCATCATGTGGAACCCCCCGATCGCCTTGACCCTGGAAGAACAGAAAATCGCTGCACGCACCCGGAAGACGCGGAAGTTTTTTGTGTTTCTGCGCGAGCACCGCCATGCGCTCCTCGACGCCGACTTTCAGAACACGTTGGCTCAGAGTTATAGCCCGGAGCCCACTGGCAAAGCCCCGGTGGAAGTGGGCCTGTTGGCCCTCGCTGTGCTGTTGCAGGCGTACTGCAACGTCAGCGACCGGGATGCGGTGGAACTTACTGTCATGGACAAGCGCTGGCAGATGGTGCTGGATTGTGTTGGCGCCGAACAGCCCCCCTTCAGCCAGGGCACGTTGTTCAACTTTCGTATGCGGCTCATGGCGCACAACCTGGATAAGACGCTGCTCGAGCGGACCGTGACGTTGGCGGAAACGACCGGCGGCTTCGGGGCCAGACAGCTGCGCGCCGCCCTGGACTCCACGCCGTTGTTTGGCGCGGGCCGAGTCGAAGACACCTTGAACTTGCTCGGCCATGCCTTGCGCAAGGCCGTGGGGCTCGTGGCGCAGGCCCTGGGCACGTCGGTCGATGTGCTCCTGGAGGACGCGGGGCTGACCTTGGTCGGGCACAGCAGCCTCAAGGCCGCCTTGGACCTCAACTGGGGCGAGCCGAGCGCCAAGGAGCAGGCGCTGCGCCTGGTGCTGGAGGAGGTGGACCGGTGGAAACGTTGGCTGGAGCAGCACCAGAGTCTCCCGGAACCGCAGGCGCCCCTGCGGGAGGTCATGGAGACGCTCGTCCAGATTGTCGAGCAAGATACCGAGCCGGACCCCGAGGGCGGCCCAGGGGGGCGGCGCCTCAAGAAGCAGGTGGCCCCCAATCGCCGGATTTCCATCGAGGACAAGGACATGCGCCATGGCCGCAAGAGCAGTGCCAAAACGTTCAATGGTTTCAAGGAGCATTTCGTCCTGGATCTGGACAGCCGAGTGACCCGCGAGGTGGTGGTCCGCCCGGCGAACGAGCCAGAGCATGAGGCGGTGGAGCTGCTGGCCCCAGAGTTGGAGAAAGCCCCAGGGTTGCTGCAGCTTGACATCGACTTGGGGTACATGGCGAGCCCGCGGATGATGCAGTGGGCGGAGCAAGGTGTGTACATTATTGCCCGTCCCTGGCCCTGCGGAGGCCCGTGTTTCACCAAGCATGACTTCCGCTTCGACTTTGCACACAGGACGGTCACCTGTCCTGGTGGCCAGATCGTGCCAATGATCCCAGGCAGAGCCGCCCAGTTTCCGGCGCGTGCCTGTGACGGGTGTCCCCAGCGTGCGCAGTGCACCACCGCCAAGCGCGGGCAGGGGAGGACGCTGACGATCCGCGAGGATGAGCAGTTTCAGCAGAAGCTGCGTGCCAAGCTGCAGACCCAGCGCGGCCGGGCCTCCCTGCGCAAACGGACGGCGGTGGAACATGCGATTTCGCATCATGTGGCACACCAAGGGCGGCGAGCCCGCTATAAGGGGCTGCGCAAGAATCAATTTGACGGTCGGCGCCATGCGGCGGTCAGCAACCTCCAGGTCGCAGCCTATTATGAGGAGCAACGGCAGCTCGCTTCATGAGCTATTACCCAATTGATCAGTGTTCTAGGAGTCGTCCCCAGGGGAAAGGGACGCTGGTGAGCCTCTCCCCGTCTCGTCAGTCCGCCAGGGGAATAGTGGCCGTCACGCGTGGCACATTGCCAACCACCCGGGTGGTGTGCCCTTTACCCGTCAAGTCTTCCGCCAGGGTTCCATGGCCCGGGCCAAAGCGATGCACCGTACCATCACCCAGGCCGATTTCTACCTCGCCCGCCAGGTTAATGACGTACTGCCGCCGTGGGGCATTGTGCCAGTCAGAAAACCGGCCCGGTTGCGCAGTACGAAAGACAATACTGGTGGTGGGATGCGGCGACGTCAGCAGGGGATGCGATGCTGGGTCTAATTCTTCGATGTGCGTTTGCCCATCAGGCCCTGTATACAAACGGATGATACTCATGTACATGTCCTCCAATACCTGTACCTAGCGCGGCAGACCCAAACCACGCTCAGCAATAATGTTACGCTGAATCTCCGACGTTCCGGCGGCAATAGTACGGGAGACGGACACGAGATACAAGCGCTCAATCGCCCCAGCCAGGGGGGCCCATTTGGAGTCGGGCTCGAGCTGGCCGTAAAGCCCGAGCATCTGCATGCCCGTCTGTGCGATGCGTTGAAAGAGCTCACTGCCAAACACTTTGAGGGCCGGCGCTTCCGGACCAGGGATGTCCCCCTTGGTCTGGATGGAGGCGATACGCCAGGCCAGCGCCCGTGCCACTTCGACTTCGGTCGCAAGTTGCCCCAGGCGTTGCCGCAGGATCGGGTCTTCCGCCATGGGCTTGCCGTGGCGCTGCGTCTCCTTGGCATACTGCGTCAGCAGGCGCACATGGCGCGCCGCTGCGGCCGGGCCTTCGATGCCCGAGCGCTCGTAAGACAAGGTCGTAGTGGCCATGTACCAGCCCCGATTAATCTCACCGAGCAGCCCGGACCGTGGCACGCGTACGTTCTCAAAATAGACTTCGTTGAAGTGATGGCCATTGGACATGTCGATGAGCGGTTTGACCGTGATGCCCGGTGTGTGCATATCCACCAGGAAATATGAGATACCCCGGTGCTTGGGGGCATCGGGGTCAGTACGTGCCAGCATGAAGATCCACTGGGAGTGGTGTGCCATGCTGGTCCAGATTTTCTGCCCATTGATAACAAACTCGTCGCCGTCCTGCACGGCCCGTGTCTGCAGCGAGCCGAGATCAGAGCCAGCATTGGGTTCGCTATAGCCCTGACACCAGACGGTCTCGCCACTGAGGATGCCTGGCAAGTGCTGCTTTTTCTGCGCTTCCGTGCCGTAGCGCATGATCGTCGGCCCCAGGAAGCGTGTTGCATTACGGCCTACCACCGGCGCGTCAAAATGCGCTAACTCCTCGTTAAAAATAAATTGTTTCCAGAATGGCCAGTCAAGCCCACCATATTCCTGCGGCCAGGACACGGCCAGCCAGTTCTTCCTGCCGAGTTTTTTGGTAAACTCGTGTGCGAACGCAAACTGCGCGTCGTCATCCGGGTCCCAGAACTGTGTGATGCCCCACCCTTCAGGGAGCTGAGCCTGGAGAAATGCTCGGATCTCTCCACGAAAGGCTTCTTCTTCCGCTGACCATGCAAAGTCCATATGCTTTCCCCTATCGTCGTAGCATACCGGGCATGATGCTGCAGCGTGAATGCTACCTGGTGTCGTATGTCTGGACCAGTTATAGCATTGGTGAGGCACAGTGGTCAATGGATGGCTGCCTGGGGCTAGCGCAATGCCGACACGCACACCGCCAATACCCCGCCAGCCCAGCTGGCGGGGCACTACCTCACCCAAGGCGTATGGTCGGTGCGAGGCTGAGGCAGCGTCAGCAACCTCGTTCTGGACTTCATCCCCTCTCTGCACACCTGCACCAAGACCTATGCCTGACCCATCCGATCCCACCAGGTACCATAGTGAATGCATCACATGGTGCCTGGCGTCCACTGGCTTTGATTGGAAAGTTATATGCAGAAATCTTAGGCTTGTAGGGTCTCCTGACATAGCCCCTTGAATCGGGTTTGCTGCTCCCATGCTGTCCCGTCTGGGTCTCAGGAGCGTTTTTGCCGAACTCTCTGAACAAGCCCTGCTGTGCCTACAACTTGTGCTAGAATCTGTCAGCGTCTGTACCAAAAGGATACATCTAGGTCGAGGAATTCCTCGACGCGGTGGAAGCGTTCCAGCGGTGTGTGACCACACCGAGAGCTACAGGCAAGCGAGTAATGCAAACATGTCTAAAGCATTGCAGTTCTGGACATATATGTCTCCAATGCGGCTGGTGCAAGCTAGCCTACGGGTAAAAATTGTCACCTTCGCTAGCGTGTTTGGGTTATACTGGCTGGCCTTTCCCTGGATGCTCACGGTCTGGGGCGTGGCCGCCCGCGTCTTCGCTATGAGTTACATCGTCATGGCGGCTCTGCTCTGGGGTCTGAAGGGCGGTCTCCTGGTCGCCCTCATCAATATTCCAGTGGTCATCGGTCTGCTCAAAGTGCTGGGTGTAGAAAATATCGCGCCTGTTATCGCTCCCATCATCACGCTGAGTCTCGCCGCTATTATCGGACGGCTGACGGATTTGAGCCTGGCCTTAGAGGCCCAGTATATACGCAGTAGCCAGGCTGAACAGGCACTGCAGGCCTCGCAGCGGCATCTGGAACACGAGGTGCAAGAGCAGATGTCCGAACTCGCGGCCGCGAACCAGTTGCTGCAGCGAGAAATCGCTGAACGGCAGCGCACCGAAGCCGCCCTACGGTCTTCCGAGGAGCGCTACCGTCATCTGGTCGAAAACATCAATGACGTTATTTATGCCACGGATGCCCAGGGGGTTTTGACTTACCTTAGTCCTGCTGTTGAAGCACAGAGCGGCTATAAACCATCAGATCTCGTAGGCCATGTGTTTGCCGACTACGTCTATCAGGAAGATCGACAACGTATACTCCAGCAATTCGAGAAACTCCTCGCCGGCCATCTGGAGCCGAGTGAGTATCGCATCGTGACCAAGGCCGGCACAATCCGCTGGATCCGCTCTTCCAGTCGGTGCATCTACCAGGGCGACCAGGTGGTTGGCGTGCAAGGAGCCTATATCGACATCACAGAGAAAAGGGGCCTTGAGGAGCAACTCCAGCAGGCGCAGAAGATGGAAGCGCTTGGCACCCTCGCCGGAGGGATTGCGCATGATTTTAATAACATTCTTAGTATTATATTGGGGAACACCGAACTGGCCCTCCTCGATAGGTCGGATGGGCAACCAACACGCGGTCCCTTGGAACAAATACATCAGGCATGCCTGAGAGCCCAGGCGCTCGTCAGACAGATACTCAGCTTCAGTCGCAAAACGACGCAAGAACTGCAACTGTGCCACCTCGGTCCCATCGTGCAGGAATCCCTCACGCTCATGCGCGCGTTGATCCCGACGACTATTGACCTGCGCCTCGATGTGACAGCGACTGCCGATGTTGTCCTGGCCGATCCAGCCCAACTCCAGCAAGTGGTGATTAATCTCGTGATGAATGCAGCGCAAGCTATGGAATATGCTGGAGGAGTCCTCGAGGTGAATCTGGTTGATGTGGCGCTGGACGAGAGAGCGGCGCAACGCCATGAGCTGAGGCCAGGCTCCTATGTCCGACTCACGGTGCGTGACACAGGAGGTGGCATAGCACCCGCCATTATGGGAAGGATTTTTGATCCGTATTTCACCACCAAAGAGGTGGGCAAGGGCACCGGCATGGGCCTTGCGGTGGTCCACGGGATTGTCAGACAGCACGGCGGCGCCATCAGCGTGCAAAGTGTGCTGGGCCAAGGCGCATCCTTCCAGGTGTATTTGCCCGTACGGGAGGCGGGACCTCTCCTCGCCTTTCCTCCAACCGTCTCACTTGCGTCGGGCCAGGAGCGTATTCTCTTCATCGATGATGAGCCGGCTTTAGCAAGCATGGGGAAAGCGATCTTAGAACACTTGGGATATGATGTGGTCACGGAGACGAGCAGCAGGGAAGCCTTAGCGTTATTTACAAAACAACCAGATCGCTTCGACCTTGTGATCACGGATATGACGATGCCTGGCATGACAGGGGAGAGGTTAGCCAGAGAATTGCGGCATATTCGTCCAGATATTCCCGTCATTCTGTGCAGCGGCTTTGGTCACTATCTCAATGAGGAGGAGGCCAAGGCTATAGGCATATGTGCTTTCCTGATGAAGCCATATGTGCTGCAGGACCTGGCAGAGACAGTTCGAACTGTCCTGAATAAACAGGCCGGATAACCGGATAAAAGGTTAGGACCTGCACCAACCACACCGGTGACATGCCGGCACAAGCTCGGGAGACCTCACGTGGGTGGGCTCCCAAGACGCTGACACACATGCCTGTGTGTTTCCTAGCCACTTTCTTTCTCGTACGGTGTTCTGGCTTTGAGCAGTCTGGTCAACGAACGATCCAAAGCCGCCGCAAAGCGCTGACAATCGGCGGCGCTCAGGCCTGTTGGGCCGCCTAGGACGAAGCCATCCGAGCGCAGTTGCTGCATCAAGTTGCGCACTGCCAGGCGCTCTTGCACATTTGCCGCAGTGTAGATCTCCCCACGCGGACTGATCGCCAGCGCCCGCTTGTCCACCACCGCGGCAGCGAGAGGGATATCGGCCGTAATGACCAGATCATGCGCTGCCACATGCGCGACGATGTAACGATCGACCTCGTCCGGTTCCGGTGCGACACGTACGAGGGTCGCCAGAGACGCTGGCGGGAGGTATATGGGACGATTGGCGACGAAATAGACAGGGATCTGACGTCGCCGTGACATGCGCAAAACCAAATCCTTAATTGCGCCGGGGCACGCATCGGCGTCTATCCAGATGCGCGGGCCCGAGAGGCGTTCTCCTGACTCGCTGCTCACGTTGCTTAACCTCGCCAATAGTGCGGTGCGCAGGACCGGCAGGATTACATTTCTGCCAGAGGCACGACCGCATAAAACCGCGGCTCAGTACCCACGACGCGCGTGATGTGACCCTGGCCAGTCAGGTCTTCGGCGAGGAGCACGTCCCCTGGACCGACACGCGCCACTGTCCCATCGCCTACCTCGACTTCGGCAGCCCCCGATAATGTGATCGTATACTGACGTCTGGGAGCACAGTGCCAGCTCAGGACATAGCCGGGAGGCGCGACGCGGAAGATAATGCCCGTGGCGTGCTGCAAGGGGGTGCCTTCGCCGTACGCACCTTCTGAGTCTGTGAAGGGCTGCAGGGTCAGGGGCTCCTCAGCGAGGTGCGACTGTCCGTCGGCACCGGTGTAGACGCGAAAAATTCTTGGCATAATGTGTCCTTATAGAGAGTGATCCCGTGCGATGGACGATTTACTCAACATGTGCTGTGGGGCTCTTCTCCACCAGGGAATAGCCCAGCTGACGCAGCCGCGCCACCGTTTGCTGCAGCCGTTGTGGGTCGCTAATGACAATCGTAGCCTCCGGCAGCCAGTCCCAGCCCTTGGTCTTTGGGGTTGCAAAAAGGTGACTCATGACCGCGCTTGGCCCCTGAATCGTACCAGTATGATAATTGATGGTAAGGAGCGGTTTATCTGCCATAGGTATCCTCGGTAATCTTCAGTGCCCGAACAGAAGTTTTTCCCCACCCCCCTGTCACCTTCCCCGCAGGAGGGAAGGCGAGGAAAGCCTGCGCAGGAGGCGAGTCCCATGCAACAGCGTAGCGTACTTGGATAGGACAACGCAAAGCCGATTTTGATGTCAGCAATCTTCCTGAATCCTACCATGTTCTCAGGGGCATGCCGAGTCAGGATGATGAGTAATGTAACCTTTATATTGCAAATATGCATGCTGTAAAGGCGGTAAACAACAGTAAATAATGGTACAATAAGAGCATTAAGGATGGCATGGGCTCGGAGCTGTACGTTGTGCCTCGTCGTAAGGTACCGTAAAGAGACGTATTGCTTGGACACGCACAAGAACCTTAAACGCCGCCTGCTCCATGAAGCTGTGCAGGACAATCTCGGCATGTACCCTGCGACACCGCTACCACACCCTGTGGTACGCAGAGCTGTGGTACGCAGGGCGCGGACTGTGGTCGGAAAAATGCTCCTGGTGGCTGTGGCCATTGTGCTCCTGCCAGTCGATGACACGTCGACGGTGATTTCAACGGTCATCCAACATCCAGGTGAGATACCAGTTGCAACCATGATTGAAGCGCCGAGCGAGGCGCCTATTTCGACACTCACCGCCCCGCCTAGCGAGGCACTCGCACAGGCTGACGAGAGTGCGCCAGAGCAACGCGTTGCCGCCCTTGAGCCACAACACGTCGAGGCGCCTCTCGTCACGCTGGAGGAGCCCTTCCCCGCGTCTGAAGACGTCGGGAGTGCTGAGCCAACGTTCCTGGCCCCAGTTCCCATCGACTTGGTTGTCCTGCCGCTCGGGGTCAGGAAGAGTGTGATCGATCCAGGTCATGGTGGGAAAGATGCCGGTACGTCCACGCCGGGTGGCCTGGCAGAAAAAGAGGTGACCCTCGATATTAGCATACGCCTGCGCCATCTGCTCGAACAAGCTGCCTTTGAGGTGGTGATGACCCGAGACAAGGACGAGGCAGTCCCTCTGCGTCAGCGTACCGTTATGGCGAACGCCCAGGGCGCTGATTTGTTTGTATCGATCCATCTCAACTGGATTAACGGAGGCCAGGTACGTGGTATGGAGACGTATTACCTGGGCCCAACCGAAGATCCGGCCTTGCTCCAACTCGCCGCGCAGGAAAATCGCGACTCGGGATATTCGCTGGCGGATTTTCGCAAGCTCCTCGACTATATCTATCTCTCAGTGCGGCGTGATGAGTCGCGTCGGCTCGCGGAGAGCGTGCAACGGACGCTCGTCACCGCGCTGCGCCGGAAACGTCCTGCCCTCGTCAACCGGGGCGTGAAAACCGCCCCATTTGCGGTGCTCGTCGGGACAGAGATGCCAGCCATTCTGGCCGAGGTGGCCTGTCTCTCGCACCCTGAAGAAGCGCACTTACTCGCCACGCCACAGTATCGCCAGGACATTGCCCAGGCCCTCTTGGAAGGTATTCGTGCCTATGCGCAGGCTCTCAACCGTTTTCCCAAGATCTCGCAAGAAAGGAAATTGACCCATGAGTGATACCAACGGCGTCCTCCATGTGGGTATTGACCTCGGCACCTCGCACAGTGCCATCGCGGCCTCGAACGGTGCACGCCACGTCGTCGATAGCTATGTCGGCTGGCCGGTAGATATGGTAGCGCGTAAAGTGCTGAAAAAGTCTGTGCTGATTGGCCGCGATGCCCTTGAGAACCGGACCATGCTTGATCTCCGCCGGCCCCTGGAGCGCGGCCTGATTAAAGAAGGATCGGAGAAAGATGCTGCGGCTGTGCACGCATTGCTGCAGCATTTGCTCATGCTAGCAGGAGTCAAGTTCGACATCCCGGCACGGCCGCAGGTGCGCGCCGTCGTCGGCGTCCCGGCTGAGGCACTACGGGTCAGCAAGCAACACCTGCGGCAAGCGATGAAGGGCATTGCCGATCGCTTGATGATTGTCTCGGAGCCTTTTACCGTGGCCTATGGCCTCGAGGCCCTGTTGCATACGTTGATCATTGATATCGGGGCAGGCACGACCGACTTCTGCGTCATGAACGGGCACTATCCCACAGACGAAGACCAGCGAACCCTGGAGCTCGCCGGGGATGCCGTGGACGCTCGGCTCGCAGCCCTGCTGCGCGAACGTCATCCTGAGGCCCAATTCTCGATTCACATGGTGCGCGAGTGGAAAGAACAGTTGAGTTTCGTTGGCGCCCCCACATCGCGGGCCATGGTGACCGTGCCAGTGGCCGGCAAGCCCACACGGCTCGACATCACCAATGAAATACGCGGCGCCTGTGAGAGCCTGGTGCCCCCGGTGTCAGAGACCATGTTGGAACTCCTGTCGCGGGTCGAGCCCGAATACCAGGAAAAAGTCCGTCATAATATCACCCTGGCTGGCGGTGGATCACAGATCTTCGGTCTGGGAGAGGCCCTGGAACAGGCACTGGTCGAAGTGGGTGGCGGCAGAGTGCAGACGGTCAGCGACGTAGTTTTCGCTGGCGCCGACGGGGGCCTGGCCCTCGCCCTCGACGCTGTGGATGCGGACTGGGAGCAGCTCATGACGTAGCAGGGCAGGGGCATGCCGTGCAAGGGGAGGGCAATGACTACAGGCTGGCGTCCCAAAAACTGCCTGCCCTTGGGAGAATCCCAGGGTGGATGCATTTGGGTCAAAGCGCGAAAGGGTATATAATGCGTCGCCATAGCTGACTCTGTATGACAGTGGCACTCAGGAGGTACGTCATGGACTTTGGTATCAATGTGGACTTTGCCGTGCGCCGAGGTGGCACACACGAGGAGAGTTTCCAGGAAGCCTTTGAGCTGGTGGATCTGGCCGAATCTATGGGTTTGGATACCGCCTGGTTGGGCGAGGGACATTTCCTGCCGAACCGCTCAGTATTGTCGGCGCCTATCGTCGTGGCCAGTGCCATTGCGGCCCGCACCAAACGGCTCCGGGTAGGCATGGCCGTCCAGGTACTGCCCTTAATCCACCCCTTGCGCATTGCCGAGGAAGCCGCGACCGTGGACCAGATCAGCCAGGGCCGTTTCGAATTCGGTATTGGGCGCAGTGGCAACGTGCGTGCCTATGATATCATGGGGATCGACTACGCGGAGAGCAAAGAGCGCTTCCAGGAAGCTCTGGACATCATCCTGCAGGCGTGGTCGGGGGAGACGTTTTCCTACGACGGGAAATATAACCACATTACGAATGCCATCCTGTCTCCCTTGCCCTATCAGAAACCGCATCCCAAAATCCGCATAGCCGCCAGTAGCGGTGACAGCTTTGGTCGCATTGGACGCTTGGGGTATCCCATCTTTTTGGGACTGCGCGTCATGGATGTGGACGACCTGAAGACCAATCTGCGCGACTACCGCGAAGAGTGGATGAAAGCCGGCCACCCCGGTGATGCTGGCGATATCAACGTGCGTTTCCCGATGTACATTGCCCCGAGTGACGAAGAAGCAATCGAAGAACCCAAGGAGAGCATCGAGGCCTTCTTCCGTCGCATGCGCGAGCTCTTTGAGTATGCGCGGGGGCGCTCCGGGACGGAGCGGGCTGAGATACGGCAAGCACGCTACGAGCGGCTGGCCAACGCCACCTATGAGGACCTCCTGGAGACGAGAGTGGTCTTTGGCAGTCCTGAGAGCGTCATTGACCGCTTGACCCAGTTCCAGGACATGCTGGGGATCACGGGGATCACCGCGGAACTGAATCCCGGCGGGTTCCTCCCTAAGGAAGCCGTGCACCGGAGTCTGAAACTCCTGACTGAGGAGGTGATGCCAGCCTTCAAGTAAAGGTAGACGGTGCGGCCATACCTGACAGAGGGAGTGTGTTGTGAAAATCGTGCTGTATGACGACTACAAAGTAGGACTCCACTGGGGGTAGACAGCGCAGGTGTAATTGATGAGTACACTGCTACCGTGCCCGTTCTGTGGCGGTACAGAGGTCGCGGTGAGCCATACGATTCAGGGCTCCTGCTGGGTGGTCTGTGAAACGGCAGCCTGTAGCGCCATAGGCCCAACAAAGCCGACGCCGACAGAGGCAGCCTCAGCCTGGAATACGCGGGTACTGGGCATGCGAGGTGGTGGGGACGAGGCGCTGCCAGAGGACGCCCCGGCGTGTGGGCTGCCTGAGGTTGTGCTGCCGGTGGAAATGGAGTCACGCCTGGTTGGCGATATCGCCGGCTTCCGTGTCCGTGATGTAGAGCTCCGCGACGAGCGTGACCCTACCCGGCCCTGCCTGGGGCGCGCCATTGAGGCTATCGCGGGCGATCTCATCCTGGTGCAGGTCTCTGGCACCATCACAGGGGGCTTTGCGTGGGCCTATGCCAAGCCTCTACGTTCGCACAGGTGAGGCCGCTTGTATCCCTGTCTGACACACGAGGTACATCATGGCCAGGATTGACCCGCATTCCTATTTCGATACGGATCAGCCACGGACAAAGCACGTGCGCCTGCGCTGGCAGGTTGACTTTCACACACACCAGCTCACCGGGACCGCCACACTCCTATTTGAGACGTCGTCCTCTGGAACGGCCGATCTCGATTCCAAGGGCCTAACGATCACCTCAGTGCAGACACCCACAGGCCACCACATCCCCTATGCACTTGGTGCTGACGAGCCCATCCTGGGCCGGAAGCTTCAGCTGCAGCTGCCTGCCGAGACCACTGAGGTGACGATCACCTACCGCACGTCGCCGGAGGCCCTGGCGCTGCAGTGGCTCGACCCGACCCAGACCAGCGGCAAGCGCCATCCGTTCCTGTTCAGTCAGTGTCAGGCGATTCACGCCCGCACCCTGGCGCCGCTGCAGGACACGCCGCGCGCCCGGGTGACGTACGACGCTGAGGTTACTGTGCCGGAACCGCTCACCGCCGTGATGTCGGCCGCACCGGGTGGTCAGTGGCCAGCGTCCAGTGGTCCGACGTTCGCATTCGCCATGCCGCAGCCGATTCCACCCTATCTCCTGGCGCTCGCAGTGGGCCATCTGGAGTCACGTGAGCTCAGCCCGCGCTCGCGCATCTGGGCAGAGCCGGAAACGGTCGATGCGGCTGCCTACGAGTTCGCAGACGTTGAAGCCATGCTCGCGTGTGCGGAGGCCCTCTTCGGGCCGTATGAGTGGGAGCGCTACGACATGCTGGTGCTGCCGCCGTCATTCCCATACGGTGGCATGGAGAACCCGCGCATGACGTTCCTGACACCGACGGTGCTGGCAGGGGATCGGTCCCTCGTTGACGTGGTGGCGCATGAGTTGGCGCATGCCTGGACCGGCAATCTCGTGACCAACGCCACCATGGAGCACTTCTGGCTCAACGAGGGTTTTACCACGTGGGCGGAGCGGCGCATCCTGGCGGCGCTGCACTGGAGCGATGTGGAAGTGCTGGCGTGGTCCATGGGGCAACATGCGCTCGATGCGGCTGTCGCACGCTTTGGCATCGACTCGCCCTTGACACGGTTGCGGACGCAGCTCCAGGGTGTGGATCCCGATGACGCGTTTTCGACTATTCCCTACGAGAAGGGTGCGCGCTTTGTCGTCGTTCTCGAGCGCGCTGTCGGGCGCCAGCGCTTCGAGCAGTTCCTGCGTGACTACATGCACCGCTTCCGGTTTCAGTCGATTACGACCGAAGAGTTCCTGCAGTTTCTCGATGCCCAGCTACCCGGCGCGGCTGAGCAGGTGCTGGCGCAGCAGTGGCTGTATGAGACGGGAATGCCGCTGAATGCGCCCGTGTTCACCTCGGCAAAACTCGAGGAACTACGCTCACTAGCGCAAGCCTGGACAGCAGGGGCGCGTCCCACTGCGGTACAGCTCCAACAGTGGAGTCCACTTGAGGTGCTGGTATTTCTCCAGCACCTCCCGCGTGAGCTCGATCATGCCTCGTTGGCGTGGCTGGATGCACAGTTGCACCTTACGGGCCGCGGCAACTACGAGATTGTGGTGGAGTGGCTGACGATCGCGGCAGGGTCCGATTACGAGCCGGTCTTTGGCCGCATCCGCGAGGTGTTGACGCAGGTCGGTCGCATGAAATTCCTGCGGCCGCTGTTCGTTGCGCTCGGCAAACACGCCCGGACGCAGCAGCTTGGGCACGAGCTTTACGACACGGCGCAAGCGACGTATCACAGCCTGTCGCGGCGTGTCATCGAAGCGGTCATGGCGCAGTGGGCAACGCCTTAGTACCGTGCGCAGTGCATACGCAGCAAGCAAGTCTGGCAAGCCAGGGAGTCCCCCGCCAAACTGGCGGGGGTAAGTAGCCCTACGCAGTAGCCGGGCGCAGCACTCGTACGTAGTACTTCGCACCGTACTGGTAACACGTTGGCGTATTCTGGGTCTCGACGAGGTGTATTGGAGATGCACAAGGTAATCGTCCATCAGGAATTTGCCCCCGACCGGGGCGTGCTGTCCTTCTACACATACGAGGTGCTCACCAAACTGCTGCATGACTTGGTCGCGGCCTATCCCGCTCTGGCGGAGATTGCATCCATAGGTAAGAGCCTGGAAGGCCGTGACCTCTGGCTGGTCACCCTGACCAATAAGCAAACGGGTCCAGCGCTGGACAAACCGGCCTACTGGATCGACGGCAATACCCATGCCGGGGAGGTCACCGGTTCAACTGTCGTGCTCTATACCCTCTGGTCGTATCTCACCAACTATGGCCACGATGCCACGCTGACGCGTATCCTGGAGCGCTCGGCCATCTATCTCTTGCCGCGTATCAGTGTGGATGGTGCGGAACGGTATCTGACGACCCCTTACTCCTTACGCAGCAGCACGCGCCTCTATCCCTATGAAGAGGAGCGCGATGGCCTGTATCCCAAAGATATCAATGGCGATGGCCTGATCCTCCAGATGCGTCTCCAGGACCCCAACGGGGCGTGGAAGTGTTCGGACAAAGATGTGCGTATCATGCGCCGCCGCGACATTGACGAGGAGGGCGGCACCTATTATCACCTGCTGACTGAGGGGCTGATTCGCAACTATAACGGGTTCACGATTCCCGTAGCGCCCCCGCGCCAGGGGCTGGACATTAACCGCAATTATCCTTTTGAATGGGCCCCAGAAGGCACGCAGCGCGGCGCTGGCCCCTATCCTTTTTCCGAGCCCGAGACACGGGCTCAGGCAGAATTCTGGCGTACGCATCCCAATATTTCCGGCTTCCTGACCTATCACACGAGTGCGGGTGTGCTGCTGCGTCCCTACAGCACAAAGGCTGATGACGCGATGCCCCCTGAGGATCTCGATGTGTTTAGACTTCTGGGCGAGCGTGGGACGCAGCTGACCGGCTATCCCTGCGTCTCCACTTATCATGGCTTCCGCTATGGGCCGCACGAGGTCACGCACGGTGCCATGGACGATTATGTCTACGATCATTTTGGCTGGTTTGGCTTTACGACCGAACTGTGGGATTTGCCGACCACGGCCGGAATTGGCCCGCGCGATTTTATTGCCTGGGCGCGTTGGCATCCCGAAGAGGACGATCTCAAACTCATGCGCTGGAACGATGAGGTCATGGACGGCGCGGCCTTCGTGGACTGGCAACCGTTTCAGCATCCGCAACTGGGGCCTGTGGAAATCGGCGGCTGGCATGGCAAACTCTATCAACAGAACGCACCGCTCATATACCTCCCGAAGCTGTGTGAGCAGCATAGCCGTTTTACGCTGGCGCACGCTTCACTCTGTCCCTATCTCAGCCTGCGCACAGTGCAGGTGCAGCCAGGTGGTGCCGAGCTATGGCATCTCGTTAGCGTGGTGCAGAACAATGGCTTTCTGCCTACCTATACCAGTAAGAAGGCTCTGGAGCGCAAGTGCGTACGACCGATCGAGGTTGCACTCACTCTCCCAGAGGGGATCAGCCTTGTAAGCGGACAGCTCCGGCAAGACGTGGGCCATCTTGAGGGGCGTTCCAACAAAATATGGGCGCGTGATGCTGGCAGTTCGCCGACCGATAACCTATGCACGATCGAATGGGTGCTCAAGGGACCGCAGGGGGCTACCGTGGACATGACCGTGTGGTCGCAGCGCGCTGGCGTGGTACGCCGCAACATAGCGTTAGAAGCATGTGCCTCTTAGAGGCGTATCAAGGTACTGTGTGATGTAGGCTGGATCAAAGCCACGCCTGTATGCCTCAGCCATGATGGCTTCGAGATAGCCTGCCAGAGGGTGCCCTGGCAGGGCATTCGTGGCGAGATACACGAGCGCTGGCACGCCTTGTATCTCGAGATAAGCCTTGGTGTATAGGCCGGTGGTGATTTCTTCATAGTCGTCGAGCGCCTCTTCACAGGCGCTGGTCAGAGACCACAGAACCCCGAGGACGTATGCAGACAGATCAGGCACGATTGTCGCATAGCCCTCCTGGTTAATGAGGAAGCGCCAGCCGTCAAGCCGTGCCATCCCCATATCTTGCGCTGCCGGGCAGTGTGGGTGCATCTGGGTAGCCACCATGTTAGACCCATACGCAAAATACCGCCGCCGTGATAGCTCCTGTGGGCGGTATGTTGGCATATGTACGCTCTTCTCTCCTGGGTCGTGCCTCACAATTGCTGTGCGGGCGATCACGGTGCGGATCATCCCCGCATCGTACTCACTTGTCGCTCTTCCCTTCCAGCTCAGACGCTGT
>JBMDXC010000093.1:0-2834 GCA_048594805.1 Candidatus Entotheonellaceae bacterium
ACACTGCGCGCAAGAAAACAGGGATGCGTCTGCGGCTACCAGTCGGGGCGAGTGTGCCAGGCGGAACGCCACGGAAAATAGTTGTCAAAAGTGGTGTAAGGGAAAGTATTGCCTCTTGACAGGAGCCTTCTAATGGGTGTACTTCCTATTTCGACTGTCTTTCCCACTGGGTTAGCATAGTCGCTTATACAAGTTCAGTGGGGCCAATAGGTTGCGCTGTTTCCAATGATAGAAACGAGCCAGCTCATTGCATTGCAAGCGCTGCTGACACTCCTTCAGCCTCTGCGACATCGTCCCACACTACAACACCTCGTACATGATCAGGGCAATGCCCTGGCGCATCTGCGGTAGGGTGATCGCCGGAGTCCATTTTTTTCCCCGCTCGGTTTCCCGTCCCAGGAACCACGTCGCCAGTAACGAGAGCGTTTGATGATGCTGCCCCCCGGTCCAATTGCGCCCCTCATAGTCGGCCAAACCCGCTTCACTCTTGCTCCGCTGGAGACATTCTTCGATGCGATGTTCCGCTTTGGCCACCCGGGCCAATGCCCCCCGTGGCGTCTCGGGTGCCGCGTTGGACAGGTCATAATCCACCTGCACCACCTGCGCCTAGTCGCGGTCACGGTATCGGAGGACGACCAATGTCTCCGGGTCGCCCTGTTGACGCCGAGGGGTTCTCGAGACCACGCGTCTCTGCACGGCTTCCACCACCAGCGGCCCTTTACTGCCATCGCGCACATCGATCCTGTGCCAGGCGGTATCATCCAGCGCCTGGCTCCAGGCCTCGACGGATTGCCAGGAGCGCTGGGGATGGCGCCCCCGGCCGCTATACGCCAGCACCTCGACCTCCATATCACGCCTCGACGTGTTCGCAGGCACGGCCAACATGTACCGCTCGCCCAAACCCGCCAGACGACGACGAAACCAAGACGGGCGTCCCATCTCGTCGTCACCCGCAATCCACCGATGCGGCAGCGCGGCACCGTTTTGCGCCAGCATCTCCAGGGCCAACTGGTGACGCGTACGATAGGCCCGGGACGGTTTGGGCACGCCCACTTTGTCCAGGCGCGCCGTATCCTTGGTCCATGCTTTTGGCAGAGAGAGCCGGGTGTCGACCAAGGTGTGCCCCTTGCGGGAGACATAGCCCAAGTAGATGGCGACTTGGCAGTTATCGACTTGGCCCAGACGGCCACACCATTGCTGTGCCACTCCCACCGACTCCCGACCGGACTTGGGAAACCCAGATGGATCGAACACCAATACCCCATCGCCTTGTCCCCAGTGCGTCTTGACTTGGCTCCGCAACTCCTCGCGCACAGGTGCATCGTCCCACGCGTCCCGCCCAATGAAGCTTTGCAGCGGGAGGCGAGATTGGCCCACACGAGAGGCGATCGATGCGATGTTTTTGCGTTCCACGTTCGACAGCAGGCCACACACATAGGTTGTGGCATGTTGATCGACAGCCTGACCTTGGAAAATACGCACAAAGGGCTTCATGAAGGTGTGGAGGCGTGGCATGACCTGCTCGAAAATCTCCGGGGCCATCGGACATTCGTCCAGCAATTGGCGTTTGCGCAAGGCGTACCGTGCTTCCATGGCATGCTCCTTCTGTGACGGATGGGGTTCCCTCAATCACAGAAGTGACTCATATCTAATAAGTTAGATTGGGTCAACCCAGAAAGACAGTCGAACTATACTCTTTATACTTCCTAACACTCTCTTTTTGCTTGACATTCATTGAGTTTTATCCGATTATGTATCCTGTACACTTTACATTTTGTCTCGCGCATACTCCCATTCCAGGATTCGTGGATGCTAAGCGCGTCATTTGAGGCGAGGAAAAGAGTCATTTTGGATGAAACAGGGGGTATAAAAATGTCAGAGACTCGTGGCAAAACCTTAAGGCAGATCCCAAACATTAACGCCATTCTGGGCATGAAAGTTGTGAATAACCCTGAGGCGTTCAGGGGTGAAAATCTCACGGTTGTTAGTGCAGCATGCTGCTCAGAGGCAGCGTTTCTCGCCACGGCGTTTGGGCCGGACTTTCTCGATAAAGAGATTACTCTGGAACAATTTCTCGAAGCTTTTCAGGTCGGAAACATAACCCCGAGACCTTTGAGTCGGATGTAGTCCTTAGATAAATTATTTCACAACCCGATGACCGCAGTCGTTCTTATGGGACATAGTTCTCCAGGTAGGCAGCATTGGTATAGCAGCAATTAGAATACTTAACCTTACGACACGCTCTATAGGGTGTTCCTTAAGCGCCGTGTCACATAGCTCTTGTGAGAATATGTCACCTATGGTTTGTAAGTATTGGGTCAATATGGGATACGGATGTGGCGGTCGTACCGCTGATTCCGTCCGTGCACTGGTATAACTATTCCAACACCCCACATGTGACAAATTCTCATATGCATTAGGTGACACGACGCTTAAGGTTAGGTATTCTTCAATTCTTATCGAACCGCTGTGGGTCACGTGGATTCTAGCCCATTTTTTCGCTCTTCATACTGTCTATTTGTATCGTGTATCCGTCGTTTTACGTCGTGGTCTCCTTGCCCTCAGTGGGGAAGGCGCTTTCACGGCAAAGTCCTTTTCAAATACAAGCTGAGGGACTTGCTGAGGTTAATCTAGTATCAGCAATCGGTTTATCTCTTAGAGGCTATCTGGAAACAAAGCCTTTATAACAGAAGACCTTAGGTCATATGCGTGGCAAGGCTAAGAACGAACTTACTGGATAAGCGGCTTCTTGCCATGCTTTTAGAGACTTCTAAGAGCTTGATTTATCAGACATTAGTTTCAGGACAGCCTCTTAATCCATGCGAGGGTCAGAA
>JBMDXC010000094.1:0-7143 GCA_048594805.1 Candidatus Entotheonellaceae bacterium
ATTTGCGCCATGGTCGTCTCGTGGCCCTGCCCCATAGTGGCGATGCCCAGATACACCGCCACATGCCTGGCACCGTGCACGACCACGCGCGCGCCTTCGTAGGGTCCTAGACCGGTCCATTTCACGAAGCAGCCCATACCAATGCCGTGGTACTTGCCCTCTTTGCACACGCCTTGCAGGGATTTGAGCCCGTCGTAGTCGATCTCGTCTAAGGCGCGCTGCAGGGCCATAGGATAGTTGCCACTATCAAAGACCATGGGTGGCATGCCCAGGCGTGTCTGCCCCACGGTATAGGGCATCTCCTCAGGCTGCACGAGATTTTTGAGACGCAGGGCTACCGGGTCCATGTGCAGGTCGGCAGCGATCATATCCAACAGGCGCTCACGGATGAAACAGGACTCATACCGACCAGGAGCGCGAAACGTCCCTGTCCCCATCTTGTTGGTCATCACGCAACTGACCGTGGCCTGATAGGCCGGAATACGATAGGGCCCGGTCAATACCGCCGCGGCGGACGCCGGCACCAGGCCACCGTGGGTGCGGATATAAGCCCCCATATCGCCATAGACATGGGCCCGCATGCCGAGGAGCGTGCCATCGCGCTGCGCCGCAATCTCGATCTCACAGTGCACTTCACGGGAGTGATTGGCCGCTTGCAGGTGCTCGCGGCGATCTTCGATCCACTTCACCGGCTGGCCCACTTGCCGCGCTGCAAATGGCACTAAAAAATCCTCTGGATAAAATTCCCCGCGGATGCCAAAACCGCCGCCGACATCGGGCTCAATGAAGTGGATCTTATGCTCCGGCATGTCAAGCATAGCAGCCAGGATAGCACGGTTGAAATGCGGGACCTTGGTAGGACCCCAGACGCTCAGTTCACCACGACCGGCATGGTAACTGGCAACCAGGCCGCGCGTTTCCAGCGGATTCCCCGTGTGCCGGTGCACGGCAAAGGTTGCCCTGCGGGTGTAGTCAGCGCCCTGCCAGGCCGCATCGCTATCTCCAACCTTGATGGTGTACTGCGCCGCCAGATTCGTGCCGTGCTCCTCGTGTAACACGACGTCATCGCGCAGGGCATCCGGCATACGCACGATGGCCGGCAGGGCCTTATAGCGCACCTCTATAGCGTCGAGGGCATCCTCAGCCACATAGCGACTGCTGGCGACGACCAGGGCCACAGGTTCCCCCACGTACCGTACCTTCTCATGGGCAAGTGGGTACTGTAAAAAACGCTCCAGGCCGGCCAGGGGGTAGAGTCGGATGGGAATAGGCCTGGCATAGGGTGCAATATCCTGAAAGGTGAAGACCGCCACTACACCCGGGATGGCGAGCGCTCGCGACGCGTCGATGGCCGTGAGCCTGGCGTGCGCCTGCGTGCTGCGCAGGATGGCGGCATGGAGCAGGTACGGGAGCTTGATGTCATCGACGAACGTGGCCTTGCCAGTAAGAAACCGGACGTCTTCCCGACGCCTGATCGGGGTGCCAATATAAGTCTGAGCCATGCTTTCCCCTCTGCGCGGAGCCTCTGCTGCGAGCGCATCACTATGTCTTCATCATGCCCTCATATGCAAAAAATACATCTGCCTTGAGGATGTGGTGAGCCAGCTGGTGCACGTCTATATGGAGCAGGCGAGCACCAGAACGCCTGCCCAACAGCGCGGCGTGCTTTCTGGCACGGCTGCCACTCACTGCAACCATCAAAGTCTCCAGCACCTGCAGTGATAGCGCTACCAGAATACCCGCGAAAGGTATATGATCACGGCATGCGCATCGTCTCCTGGAATGTGAATGGTATTCGTGCTGTCGTACGGAAGCAGGTGTTTCACTCGTGCCTGGCGACGTACAATCCGGATGTGATCTGTCTCCAGGAAACCAGAGCACACCCTGGCCAGGTCACCCTCGACCTGCCGTTATACCCCTACCAGTACTGGAACGGGGCCGACAGGCGCGGTTATGCTGGCACGGCGATTCTCTCGAAAATTGCCCCTCTGGCCGTACGCCACAATATGGGTATCGAGCGCCACGACCGTGAAGGCCGCGTGCTCGTGGTGGAGTTTGCGGCGTATTTCGTGGTCTCGGTCTATGTCCCCAACGCCAAACGCGATTTGAGCCGCCTGGCCGACCGCCAGGATTGGGACGCTTGCCTCCTCGCCTATCTCAAGGACCTCGAACAGCACAAACCGGTGGTGTGTGGCGGCGATTTTAATGTGGCACACACGGCACTCGACCTGGCTCGCCCCAAGGAAAACGTCAGGACCCACGGTTTCACTCCCGAGGAACGGGCCGGCTTCCAGGGTTTCATAGACGCCGGCCTCGTCGATACCTTTCGGCATACACATCCGGATCAACCCGGGCACTATACCTGGTGGCGGCAATTCGGCGGGGCCCGGGAACGGAACATCGGATGGCGGATTGATTATATATTGATCTCAGCCGCCCTGCTCCCGAGCCTGGTCTCCGCGCAGATCTTGTCAGAGGTGTATGGTTCCGATCACTGCCCTGTCGCCATAGAACTTAGTCAGTAGAGACTATAGAGCCTGGCCACGTTGTCGCAGACAATCTTATGACGAACGCGATCCGGCAGCGTGCCCAGATTGGCCTCAATGTGCTGACGGGACTCGGGCCACACGCAGTCTGGATGCGGGTAGTCTGACCCCCAGATGATGTTATCTTCGCCCACGAGCGGGATATTCGGCTCCAGAAACTGGTCCTGCTGGTAGGTCGTATAGCCCTGGCGCCGGAAGTAATCGCTGGGTTTCATGGAAAAGCCCAGAGCCCGGGCCCGGTCCTCGTACTCCGTGTCTAAGCGGTCGAGCACGTAGGGGATCCAGGTCACGCCGGCCTCGCCGAGCACGAATTTGAAATTCGCATATTTTTCGCAGGCACCTGAGGCAAGGAGTGACACCAGGACTTCCATACCATCGAGCTGGAAGAGGGCCGAGCGCACGAGGCGCCATTCGATCAGATACTCTTGCTCCATCTGCGGACTATCGGGGGCGCGCAGTCCCTTAAAGCCAGTGGAGTGGAAGGAGATCGGGAAGTGGCACTCCGCCGCGGCTTCCCAGAGGGGATACCAGGCATGATGGTATAGCGGCAGGCTCATGCGTTTGAACGCTAAATCCCCGCCCTTCAGGCCCATCTTGGCACAGCGACGCACTTCGGCAGCCGCTACCAGGGGATCATTATTAGGAATGATGGCCAGTGGAAAAACGCGGTTGGGGTCAGAGCGTTTGGCAAAGTCTGCAGCCCAGTCATTGTAGATCTTGTTGGCCCAGGCACGATGTTCACCATCGGTGATGAGATCATTGATCATGAGACAGCCATAGATAATTTCGGCGTCGAGTCCATCACGATCCAGATCAGCGAGCCGCAGCTCAGGGGTGGTCGGTCGCGGTTGTGCACCCGGGGTGTAGTCCCACGCGAACCCATATTCCTGCATCACGTCAATGTGCGCAAACATACCCTTCTGATATTTTGAAAATCCTGGCCCTATCCCATTCCACATGCCCTTATCTTGCCCCTCCACGAACCAGTGGCAGCCATCGTCCAGGTGTTCTACACGCGGGACGATGAGCTTCCACTTCGCTGGAGCCTGGGATGACCAGAGATCGGGAGGACAGTAGGTCAGGTCAATATGATTGTCTCCGGAGATGAGCGAATATTGCACCATGCTCTCCTTCACGAGGAAATGCTGCATCAACGCACCAGGGTAGCTGGAGCCATCCTGGACGAGCCTAGCTGAAGAGCCATATGGCTTCCTATTGTAAACCGACTTTGTATGCGAGATCTAGCAGCAGCTTTACCGCACCACATCCGTGCTGGCGCCAGCAGTGCCAGGGTATAAACCCCTAAGCTGTAACATGAGGAAGACGAGAAAGGAAGGGGCAGGTAATCGGGAGCTGAGGGCGCCGTGGCGCCCTCGTTGCGCTTACCCCAACTGAGAGTCGATGTACAGATGCGTATGCTGGCGTGCGAGGTGATCAGTAACAGCTTCCCACTGGGGCAGGTCGGGTCTTATCCGTCGGCTCTCTATGGGGCGACGCCTCGTACAGGACGCCACCAAGGTCTGCAAGCAGTGCAGGAACGCGGCAGGCCTCCATCGTTGTGTCAGAGATGGACGCGTCGTCGGGTGCATTACCATGAAATCGTGCTGCGTATCACTCGGTGCAGTAGTTGGAGCTTCAGTCAGTAGTGGCATAGGAGCAGTCCCTCTCACAGGATCTCCAGGCTCAACTCGCGGCAAAAGATGGAGGCCATAGCATTGCTTGTGCCTATGTCTAAAGTATTCGATACATTGAGAAAAAAGTAAAACTAATTTCTTTCATGAGAAAGATTACACATAGTAATGGCTAGGCCAGTCACATCTGGAGGTCCGATGTGGTGATGGCCGGCCGGTTACTCATGGGGCTGTTCGGTCATGCTCTGGCGCAAGAAAATCTGGAGAAAGCGAGCAGATGGAGGTAGCAAATGCCGGAGGGAGTCGTACAGCGGTGTCTCCCGTCCATGATTCAAGTTCCCTACCTTCCAGGCCGATATCTAGAGAACACGGATCATCTAGAGAAAGGCATACACCCATGAGCACGATTCTTGTCGTCGATGACAGTCCAACAGCTCTCAAACTGGTCAGCAAAGTGCTAGCGACGGCCGGCCATCACATTATTACGGCCAGCGATGGCGAAGAAGCCGTGGCCAAGGCCACAGATACACAGCCTGATCTGGTAGTCCTGGACGTCATTATGCCCCGCAAAAATGGCTACCAGGTCTGTCGCCAGTTGAAAAATGACGCAAAGACACACGGTATCAAGATCATCCTGTGCACTGTACAAAACCAACAGGCCGATTACTTGTGGGGCATGCAACAAGGTGCGGATGCCTATCTAAGCAAGCCGTTCCACGAGGCTCAGCTGCTGGCGACCGTCGCGCAGTTTCTCCCATAATTAAGCGTTGCAAGGAATAAAACGAATGCAAAAGCTCAGCTCACTGCTAGTCTCAGCCTCTATCGTATGCGCCCTGCAGGCCTATGCCGCGGACACGCACTGGGGATATATCGGAGCAGGCCGTCCAGAAAAATGGGGGGACTTAGATGCGAAATATGCTACCTGCAAGACAGGAAAGTATCAATCACCCATTAATATCATCACTGCAGCACCCACGGTTGTAGAGAGTCTCGCTTTCAATTATCGCGCCACACCTCTGAAAATAGTCAATAACGGTCATACGGTACAGCTCAACACCGGCACTGAAAGCACCATACAGGTCCATGGCAAAGCGTATAAGCTCGTCCAATTTCACTTCCACAGCCCAAGCGAACACACCATGAACGGCAAGCAGTATGCTATGGAAGCCCATCTCGTCCATAAAAATGACGAGGGACAGCTCGCCGTCGTGGGGGTGCTCATGCAACCAGGCAGACCACACCCTCTGCTGCAGACGTTAATCGCGCAGTTTCCTACCGACGTCAATCAGGAGAAAGTGCTACAGAATATGCGTATCAATCCCAACGATTTCTTCCCACGTGAGACCCAGTATTATCACTACAATGGGTCACTGACCACACCCCCATGCAGCGAAGGCGTCGCCTGGTTTGTCATGAAAACCCCCGTTGAGGTCTCTGCAGAACAGGTATCCCAGTTCACTGCAGTCATGCATCAGAATGCCAGGCCAGTGCA
Source organism: Candidatus Entotheonellaceae bacterium (assembly GCA_048594805.1). Taxonomy (GTDB): domain Bacteria; phylum Tectomicrobia; class Entotheonellia; order Entotheonellales; family Entotheonellaceae; genus SXND01. The sequence continues at coordinate 5,670 of JBMDXC010000094.1, forward strand.
GCCCTTACATGACAGAGTAGTGCTGGGAAAGCCGTAACGGCAGCAACCGACCACCGCCTAGCTGGCGGCCACAGTGGTCTTAGTCAGGTGCTTCGCAAAGAATGCCAGCGTCTTCGGCCAGGAGTCGCGGTCCGCATCGGCCCGGTAACGTTCACCTCGCCTGTTCATGAAGGCGTGTCCAGCTCCAGGGTAGGAGTGGAACTCGTGCGCCTTGCCGTGCCTGGTGAGTTCAGCGTCCAGCTTGCGCATGTCTGCTGGTGACGGGTTGGCGTCGTCCTCACCAAACAGTCCAAGTATAGGGCAATGGATTTCAGCAGTGCGGTCAATGGGCGCTGGTCCCTCGCCCCAGGGCACCATGATGTTGCCCCCATAGTAGTCTACGGCAGCCTTGAAATGGGGATTCACTGCGGCCATGAGATAGGCCACGCGGCCGCCCATACAAAATCCGATAATGCCGAGCCGCTCTGCCTCAACCGAGCGATGCCCGAGCAAGAAATCTACCGTGGCGTTCACGTCTTTGATGACATTGACGTCCAGCAACCGGGCTCGGCGCGTCGGGCCATCGTCCTTACAGTCAGGACCATCGCGGTGGTACAGGTCCGGAGCGACAGCCGCATAGCCTGTGCTCGCGACACGCTGCGTCATTTCTTCTATAAAATCATCCACGCCACCCTGGTGCTGAATGACCACGACAGCGGGAAACGGACCTGCGCCACTAGGTACGCTGACATAGAGCCGCATGTCTGCACCATCGACCTTAATGCTTTCCCAAAATGATGGCATGTTCCTTGCCTCCTCTCAGGGCTGTTTTTGCAGGACGAGGTCCCACTGGGCACGTACTCCTGCAGCACGTTGGCGTCCTCTGCTCCCTACTCGTGCACCATAAGCTGCAGGCGGTGCCCATCAGGGTCATGGAAATAAATGCAGTGCGGATCCCCCGGACGACCGCTGACCTTTACCCCGTGTTGTTCTAGCTCGGCTTTCAGCGCTTCGTACGTACCACTCTCAACGTCAAAGGCCAGATGGTTGAGATCGTTACCGGTGCTCAGAGGCGTATCACCCTGTTTCTTGAACAGGGCGACACCCTGGTGACCGCAGTGCAGAAACGCTTGGGCATCATTTTCCCGGTAGACGGTCATGCCCAGAAGCTCCGTGTAGAACTTCTTGGCGCGCGCCACGTCTTGCACATGCAGGACAATGTGATTGAGGCCGTTGACCTGGATCATCTTTCCTTCCCTCCCATGCTGTCTACTGATGGAGCCCTGACACCGCTTCGCGTGGGCCGGAGGCATGCGCCTCATCATAGGCCTTCTCAGGATCATCAGCGCTCATCCGTGCTCCAGGCAGGTGCAAGAGGTAATGATGTAAGAGGACAATAGTGCATAAGAGTGCGATCGGCACGAGCTAGCATAACGCACCAAGCCTGTAGCGGTCGTGCCCCTAGTATATATCCACATGCGACGCTTTGCACGTG
>JBMDXC010000095.1:0-3891 GCA_048594805.1 Candidatus Entotheonellaceae bacterium
CCAGCCGTGAAAGTGCCCGGCGAATTTGATGACATTCCGCTTGCCCGTATAGGCACGGGCCAGACGCAGGGCCATGTGCGTGGCTTCAGTACCCGAGGCCGTGAAGCGCACGCGCTCGGCACAGGGCACCAGCTTGCAGACCCATTCAGCCCATGACACTTCGAGAGCATGACTGGCGCCGTAGTGCGTGCCGCGCGCCGCCTGCTCGATGACGGCATCGCGCACGTGCGGAGGGTTATGCCCCATAATGAGCGCACCATGGCCCATCCAGTAGTCGATATACTGCCGGCCATCGACATCCCATTTATACGCGCCATCGGCACGTTCGACAAAGATGGGAAAAGGCTGCATACGGCGGTTGTCGTGGGTGACCCCGTCGGGAAAAAGGTGTTGGGCGCGCTCAAAGAGAGCGCGCGAGGCCGGAAGCGCTTGATGATAGGCCTGTTCGAGAGCCATGGTGGCGTACTCCGTATGAAAGAGACATCGGACCCACACCGGGTGATGTCATGCTACGTCTGCCTAGCACGGGTGTCAAGGTGCGTGGCCTCACGTTTTCTGTCACAGGCGTTGCATCACAGGGCCGCTGAGCATAGATGTGGTCAGCGCCATCAGAGGCGTTTGTCATCACGGTCGAAGTAGTAGAGATGCTGTGGTGAGAAATGCATCCACACGGTTTCACGTGGACGGACAGGCTGTGGCAATGCCACTTTTGCACAGAAGGTGTGGTCACGGTGGCGCAGGTGCACGATATGGGCCGCATCCGATACCGACAGTTCGACCATCTCCACCGTGCACGGTAAACCGGGGGCCTCCTCCGCACTGGTGAGGCGCACGTGTTCAGGCCGCAGGCCAATGGTGACAGGCTCGCCGTCTGCCACTCGCGTGCGATAGGACCCTGGGAAGGGCAGCAGGACCTGCGTACCGCTCACCGCACAGGCGATCGCATCACCCACACGCCGGCCCGCCATCAGATGCATGGGAGGACTCCCCAAAAACCCGGCCACAAACGCATTCACGGGTTCGCGATAGAGCTCCTGGTACGGACCCACTTGCTCGATCTGCCCCTGGCGCATGACGGCCAGGCGATGCCCCATGGCGACTGCTTCCTGTTGGTCGTGTGTGACAAAGACTGTGGTCAGATCAAAACGGTCTACGAGCCTTTTGACCTCACCACGGGTCTGGAGACGCAACGCCGCATCGAGATTGGAGAACGGTTCATCGAGGAGCAAGACCCGCGGACTGTGGCTGAGGCAGCGTGCCAGGGCCACGCGCTGTTTCTCACCGCCGGACAAACTCCGGGGGAAACGCCCCAGGAGTTTGTCGAAGCCAATGCCCATAATACGCGAGGTTTCCTGGACTTTGCTATCGATATCCGCACTGGCCCAGCGGCGCAGGCGAAAGTAGAAGGCAATGTTGCCACGCACCCGGAAGTGGGGGTAGAGCGCGTAGTTCTGGAACACCAGGCCGATGCCACGCTGGGAGGGCGTGAGCGGCGCCACGTCCTCACCATCAAAGGTTACGGTGCCGTGGTCGGGCGTCTCCAGGCCAGCGATGACGCGCAGCAGGGTAGACTTGCCACAACCGGTTGGACCGACGACGCTCACCGTCTCACCGCGGCGGATCCACAGACTGGCACGGTTCAGGGCGATCTGGCTCCTGCGCCACCCCGTCTGGTAGGCTTTGGTAATATGTCGCAGGTGAATTTCACTACTCGTCGTCTCAAAGGCTGGGCTGTACACCATGATTCCTCCGCCGCCTCTCCCCTCATATACTTATACGTGCCGAGAATTTTTGACCACGCTCCTACCTCGCTCGTACACTTCCCTGCCCTGCGGTATGGTACGAACCCTCACAGACAGACTTTGAGCGCCTGCTCAACATCGGTCAGCAAATCATCTGTATCCTCTATGCCGGCGGCATAGCGCACCAGGCCATCACTAATCCCCAGCCGTTGGCGTTCCTCCGGCGTCAGTTCGTAGTACGACATCAGGGCCGGTTGTTCCACCAAACTTTCCACCCCACCCAGGCTCGGGGCAATGTACGGGATACGCAGCGCATCGATGAAGGCACTCGTCTGCTCTAAGGTTCCATCAATCTCAAAGCTAACCACACCGCCAAAGCCGCGCATCTGCTGTCGCGCAATGGCATGACTGGGATGGCTCGCCAGGCCAGGATAGTACACCCGTCGCACTTTCGGGTGCGTTTCCAGGAAGGCAGCCAGGGCGCAACCATTGGTGTTGTGCTGCTGCATGCGCAGCGCAAAGGTTTTGAGGCCGCGCAGGAGCAGGTACGCCGTATTAGGGTCAGTGATGCCTCCTAATACGCCCTGGGCTTCACGTAAGGCGGCGATAATATTGGCATGCCCCGCCACCACCCCGGCCATGATGTCGTTGTGGCCTCCCAGGTATTTAGTAGCGCTGTGCATCACCAGATCAATGCCGAAATCGAGCGGGTTCTGGTTGTAAGGCGTGGCGAAGGTGCTATCGATCATGGTGCGTAAGCGATGACGTTTGGCAACCGCCACGATCTGTTCCAGGTCAACGACATAGAGATACGGATTGGTCGGTGCTTCGGAAAACAACAGGCGTGTGTTAGGCTGCACCGCGGCCTCGACAGCTCGCAGATCTCCCGGCGGGACCACGGCGACCTCGATGCCCAGCCGCCGCAGCATGCTGTCGCAGAACTGCCGCGTGCGCCGATAACTGTCAGCAGTAATGATCATGTGCTGGCCAGGACGCAGTAACGTGAGTAACACCGAGGTGATGGCGCACATCCCAGAGGCCCACAGGAGGGCTTCGTCAGCATGTTCGAGTTCAGCTAGCTTGCGCTCCGCGGCGTGCACGGTGGGATTCCCGTACCGGCCGTACTCACCCTTGTCAATACGTCCTTCCTTAAAATCAATCAGTTCCTGCGTATCGCGGAATACATAGGTTGCCGTCTGATAAATCGGCACCGTAAGAGCATCACCCAGACGCTGCTGGCGTTCGCCCCCGTGCACGGCACGACTACTGATGCCTTGTGGCAGTTGCTCATGAGACACGACTGAGCCCTCCAGAGCAAAGGCTGTGCGCGTTGTGAAAAGAGTCTGGACCCGTCGTGGTGATGTGCGTATGGCTCTTGTGGGTGCTGTCAAGATCGGGGAGGATACAGTGGACAAACCCCGGCTTTTTAGCACTTTTTTTATAGTGGTTGCAATACGCCTCAAATCAATCCACTGTCCAAGGTGTTTGAGGGAGTACAGTAGCAAACCCCCTCGCACACGTCAAGAAGAATTCCTGGCCGGGCAGGATCTCACGGAACGACTGTGATGCTCCCGTCCCCAGCCTCGACCTCGCCAATAATCACGGCACTGCCTACACCCCGGGCATGCAGTGCGTCCACCAGGGAGCTAGCCTGCGATGACGGCAAGGCGATGAGTAGCCCCCCTGAGGTTTGCGGATCAAACATCACCTGGACCATCTCGGCAGGTATGCCTTTGTCCAGGGTGATGGCTCCACGTGTATACTCACGATTGCTCACATCGCCCTGCGTCAGATAGCCACGCTTGGCAAAGACGAGCGCCTCTTCAAACATCGGCACCCGCGTGGCGTACAGACGGATGTGCACCTTGCTGCCCTTGGCCATTTCCCAGGTGTGCCCGAGGAGCCCACAGCCGGTAATATCCGTGGCGGCATGCGCCCCGTGCTCAACCATCGCCTGGCCAGCCACGTCGTTCAAGGTCCACATGGTCTCGGCCATGCGCTCGAGCAGCTCCTGGGTGCCCTTGCCGCGCTTCAGAGCGGTAGCCAGGATGCCGGTGCCAATGGGCTTGGTCAGCACCAACTGATCGCCCGGTTGCGCGGCAGCGTTGGTGACAATCTTGCTGGGATGGACTACCCCAGTGACTGCCAT
>JBMDXC010000096.1:0-21056 GCA_048594805.1 Candidatus Entotheonellaceae bacterium
GCGGTTTGCAAATCCCACTTCCGTGTGTAGTGGTGCTGGAGGGTTTTATCGGTAAAAACACCGGTGGGGCAGACCTCGACCAGATTGCCGCTGAATTCGTTTTCCAGCACGCCGTCCTCGTGACGCCCAAAGTAGACCCGATTCCGCGAGGCAAAGGCGTCAAGATCTCGTCCCCCGGCATAGTCCCGATAGAAACGCACGCAGCGATAGCACTGGATGCATCGATTCATCTCATGATTGATAAACGGTCCCAGATACTGGTTGCGGTAGGTGCGTTTGGCAAAGCGGTAGCGCCGCATCGTATGTCCCGTCATCAGGGTCATATCTTGCAGATGGCAGCGGCCACCCTCATCACACACCGGACAGTCGTGCGGGTGGTTCACCATGAGCCATTCAATCACACTGGCCCGAAACGCCTTGGCCTCCGCATCCTCAATGGCAATGCGCGTATTCTCTGCGGCAGGAGTCATACAGGCCATGACCAGCCGACCCCGCGTGTCCTGCGCATCTCTGAATTGCTTGACTGCGCACTGGCGGCATGCCCCCACGGAACCCAGGGCTGGATGCCAGCAGAAGTAGGGGAGATTGAACCCAAGTGACAGACACACCTCAAGCAGGTTGTGCTCCGGGCTGGCTTCGTAAGGTTGATTGTCAATGTAGACGGTGGCCATACCTTATCTCCAGGGACACTGGAATTCACAATTCACAATTCACAATTCAGCCATACCCTACCTCCAGGGGCACCGATGCTCACGGATATGCTGTTCAAAATCGTCATGAAAATAGTGCAGAGCACTCTGCAGCGGCTCCACAGCCCCCGGAGCAAGGGCACAAAACGTATTGCCCGGGCCTAGAAGCTTGGTATGCATGGCCAGCAGTTCCAGATCTTCTGACCGGCCCTGGCCCTCCTCAATGGCTCGCAGGATGCGCGCCGTCCATGGTAAGCCCTCACGACAGGGAGTACACCACCCGCACGACTCCTGGGCAAAGAAGTATTCCAGATTCAGCACCATGCCCACCGGACAGGTCTGATCGTCGAGCACGATCATGGTACCCGTGCCCAGACGACTGCCGGCTTTCTGCACCGCGGTATAATCCATGGGCGTATCCAGATGTTCCTCGACCAGGAAGTCAGTGGACGCGCCGCCTGGCAACAGCCCACGGAACTTGACTCCAGGGCGCATGCCGCCGGCATGCTCTTCGAGAATCGTGCGGATCGCGGTGCCCATAGGTAACTCCCACGCGCCTGGTCGTTGGACCTTCCCACTCACCCCATAGATCTTCGTGCCGCCATCATCAGTACGGCCCAGGCCCTTAAACCATGCGGCACCATGATTGATAATGTGCGGCACATTGCACAGCGTCTCGACATTGTTGACAATTGTCGGCTTCCCCCACAGTCCACTGACCTGTGGGAAGGGCGGCTTGGCGCGCGGTATGGCGCGTTTGCCCTCCAGGGCATTGAGCAGCGCCGTTTCTTCCCCACAAATGTAGCGTCCAGCACTGCTATGGAGATGGAGTTCCAGGCTGTACGCTGTCCCCAGAATGTTGCGCCCGAGATAGCCAGCGTTATACGCTTCGGCAATGGTCCTGGTGAGCAGGTGTGCGGCGCGTTTATATTCCCAGCGCAAGAAAATATAGGCGACATCAGCCTGGATGGCATAGGCACTGACGATCATACCCTCCAGCAGCTGGTGCGGGTCGCCTTCGAGTAACAGGCGGTCTTTGAAGGTGCCAGGCTCCATTTCGTCGGCATTGGCAATGAGGTATTTTGGTCTCGGGGCGTCGTCAGCCATCGGGACAAAACCCCACTTCGCCCCGGTGGGAAAGCCAGCGCCACCACGGCCCCGGAGATTGGCCGCTTTGACCTCTTCAGTGACTTCCGCTGGTGTCATGTGCTGGAGCGCTTTGCGCACGGCCTGGTAGCCCCCCGCACGCTCGTACTCCTGGAGCGACAGCGGTGCTTCACCCGGGCGGATGTTCTGAGTCAGTGGTCGTTCCATGGCTATCGGTCCTCAGCCTGTATACTGGGCCAGTACGTGCGTCAGCTTCTCGGGGTCCATGTCGCGGTAGAGCTCGGCATCAATCATCAGCGCCGGGGCGTGATCGCACGTACCCAGACAGGGGACAGGGAGCAGGGTCAGCCGGCCATCAGGCGTGGTCTCGCCCAGCGTGATGCCACAGTGGGCGCGCACGTGCTCGCGCAAGCGCTCATAGCCCATAATCCAGCAACTCACACTGTTACAGAGCAGCATCACGTGCTGGCCTACAGGTCTACGAAAGATCAGATTGTAAAACGTCGCCACGCCATCGAGTTCATCCGGGGTCATGTCCAGCAGGGCAGCGACTTCGCGCAGGCTTTCATCAGACACCCACCCGCGGTGCCGCTGTACCACTTTAAGTGCCTCGACACAGGCAGCCTGCTTGTGGGCATAATGCTCAAGTTCCGCTGCAATTTCCTGTCGCTCTGCATCACTCAACATACTGCTTCCCAACTCTCTCACCGGTCTACATCGCCCATCACAAAATCAATACTGCCTACGATAGCCAGCAGGTCAGATATGAGGTGCCCACGGCTGAGCAGGGGCACGATCTGTATATGCGGAAAAGAGGGGGTACGGATGCGCGCACGGTAAGGCCTCGTATCACCGTCGCTCACCAGATAATAACCATTGTTGCCCTTGGTGGCCTCAATACCTATGCAGGCTTCACCTGCCGGGATCACAGGTCCCCAGCTCACGTTTAGAAAATGTGCAATCAGGGTTTCGATGTCGTGCATGGTGCGCTCTTTGAGAGGTGGCGTAGTCAGGGGATGCGTCGCTTTGTAAGGCCCGGGTGGCATATTAGCGAGACATTGCTCGATAATGCGCAGGCTTTGCCGCATCTCTTCCACATGGACGATGGTCCGGGCGTAGCAATCCCCGTGCTCGGCCGTCGGCACATCGAACGCAAACTGCTCGTAGCCCGAGTACGGCCGCTGCTTGCGGAAGTCCCAGGCAAAACCACAGGCGCGCAGGTTTGGTCCAGTGACACCCCACTCGATAGCCTCGTCCACAGTCAGACTCCCTACCCCCTGGGTGCGAGCCTTGAAGAGACGGTTACGCATCACCAGTCTGTCATACTCGTCCAGACGGCGTGGCAAGTACTGCACAAAGTCGCGCACGAGCGTGGCCCAGCCCTGCGGCAGATCCTCAGCCACACCGCCAATACGGAACCAGTTCGGGTGCAAACGGTCGCCACAGACGGCCTCGACAATGCCCAGCAGCCGCTCCCGGTCGGTGAACATATAGAACACTGGCGATAGAGCCCCTACGTCCTGCGCAAAGGTCCCGTACCACACCAGGTGATTGGAGATGCGAAATAACTCCGCCATCATGATGCGAATGACTTTGGCGCGATCCGGGATCTCGATGCCGGCAAGCTTCTCAACCGACATGAGATACGCCAGATTGTTCATGACCCCGCCGAGATAATCGACGCGGTCAGTGTACGGAATGTACGTATGCCAGGACTGCCGCTCGCCCATTTTCTCGACAGCCCGATGATGGAAACCGATATCAGGCACGACATCGACGATTTCTTCGCCATTGAGCTGGAGGACAAAACGCATCGGACCATGCGTCCCCGGGTGCTGCGGCCCGAGGTTGAGGAACATGAAATCCGTTTCCTCGCTGTGACGCTCGAGGCCCCACTCCTCAGGATGGAATTGCAGCGCTGCTTGCTCGGCCTCCTGTTTGTCATCCGGGAGCTGGTAAGGTCCCATATCTGTGGCGCGGGCCGGATGCTCTTTGCGCAGGGGGTGTCCGGTCCAGGTCGGCGGCATGAGAATCCGCCGCAAGTTAGGATGCCCCGCAAAGGTTACACCGAACATATCCCAGGCTTCCCGCTCGTACCAGTTGGCTGACGGCCAGAGATCAACGACACTCTGGAGCGTGGGGTACGCACCACGGAGTGGGACTTTGAGACGGACATCAGCATTGCGCTCATAGGAGAGGAGGTGGTAGACCACGGTAAAATCGCTGGCTGGCAGTTGCTGCCGGTCGGCACGGTCGCGCTCATCAATGGCGCAGAGGTCATAGAGCATACGGTAGGGCTGCGCGACCTCTCGCTGGAGATAGCCTAAGAGGTCACGTACGTGCTCGGCTGGAACCCACGCCGTGGGAATCTGATCACAGGTCGCCTGTGGCGTGAGCTCGACCGTGGGGAAGCGCTGTTGCAGCTCTGGCAGAATATCGCTGTGCACGGGCATGCATTCCCCTAGATCTCATCCGGCGAGCGCAGCACGGTGACGCGTTGCCGCTCGGGACGCTTCAGGTCGCGCAAGGCCGGCCTGGCTGGTCGCTCGACCCCCTGTGGTCCAAGCCACTGGCTTAATGGGCGGCGCTCCGTCCCCACGGCCTCCTGGAGCAGCAACAGGCCTTCCATAAACGTATCCGGGCGCGGTGGGCAGCCCTGCACATAGAGATCCACCGGCAAGAACTTGTCCACGCCCTGGACGACACTATACACATCGAACATGCCACCCGAGTTGGCACACGAGCCCATAGAGATGACCCAGCGCGGTTCCATCATCTGGTCATAGAGCCGCCGGATAATGGGTGCCATCTTGATAAACACCGTGCCGGCAATGACCATCACATCGGCTTCGCGCGGCGTGCCGCGAATCACTTCCGACCCAAACCGCGCCAGGTCGTATTTGCTGGTGAGACTGGTCGCCATCTCAACATAACAGCAGGAGAGACCGAAGTTGAACGGCCAGAGCGAATTTTTGCGGCCCCAGGCAACCAGATCCTGGAGACGCGCCAGCAGGAGACTACGTCGTACCGTGTCTTCGAGGGAACCATCACCTACCTGCATGGCCTGAGTGTCCGTCGGTTTCGTCAACCACCAGCGCATGGCTACGTCCTCACACTTTATACTTTCCTGTGCCAGGCCGTCGGCCCTGCCGGGCACGTTCCCCGCGACTGCGTCGGCGGAGGGCCGCATCATTAAGGGCGGCCCTTCCCCAGCCGTCGAGGACGCCTAGGCGCCACTCATAAAACAACGCAGCAGCCAGCACGCCCATAAAGATCAACATGCCAATATACCCACTCCAACCTAGTTCACGGGCCGCTATCACCCAGGCAAACAGGAACACTACTTCGAGATCGAAGATCACAAAGAACAGCGCAACCAGATAAAATGAGGTGGCAAAGCGTTGCCGCGCTGACCCGGTGGGAGCCACGCCCGCTTCGTAGGGCGTATCAGTGTCCCGGTCGTGGTGCCGTTGCCCGAGGAGCGACGACAACCCCAGCATGCTCGCCACCAGGGCGAGCACAGCGACAAAGTACACCATGAGAGGCCATAAGGGAGTGGTCTGTGCACCTGGCATCAACAATCCTGCCTCATCTGCTGTGCTCTATGAGCCTACTGCGTCAAGAGGAGCACGTCCCCGTGGCGTCTGCTATTCACCTCTGTATCAGAAAGTAGGGACACTCGACTCAAGAGCAATTTCTGTACCACATACTGGCGGCTATGCTACGGTAGGCCATTGGCTTGATTTTCGTTACTGTTGCACCGACTGTGTCTCTCATAACGAGAGACCTATGTGCCTCATCTTTCACTTTGAGAATGCCGCGCACCACCCAGGTAAAAATCTTGACGTGTCATACTGAGACGCTAAGATGTTTCTGGAGGTGAGCAGCCAGAGACGAGGGACCATGGACAAGCTCGATTTCCCTGGCGTGGTGCTTACACGCACCGCTGAGGTGCTGGTCGTGCACAGCCAGCAGCCGCTTACAGTGCTCTCTTCAGCGGTGGTGGGAGGAGGGATGGTGTGCGTACGCTACCTCCTGAATCGTCACGTACATCGTGACTATCATTGCCTTGACCCCGCGGCAGATCTGGTCGCCTTTGCCAGGAGCCAGGGCATCAGCGAAGCGTTTGTGGGTCAGATGACTGCGGTATCATTACAGAAAGCACGGGTGATAACGCTGCGCACAGAGACTCTCACTGTGACAGCGATGGTGACGGCGGGTCTCAGCAATGCCACAACTCCGGGCTTGAGTGCACCGGCGACGCCAGGACCAGGAACGATTAATATGATCCTCCTGATCGATGCCTGCCTCACCCCGGCGGCCATGGTGAACGCGGTCATCACGGCCACTGAGGTGAAGACACACGTGCTGATGGTCCGTGGGGTACGTACCCCGGAAGGCTATGCGGCGACAGGCACCTCGACCGATGCGATTGCGGTGGCCAGTACCGGCAATGGGACGCCTCTGGAGTATGCGGGCCCAGTGACACTGGTCGGTTGGCTGATTGGACGCTGTGTGCGTACGGCGTTGGAAGAAGCTTTGGCGCAGGGCTAAGTGCTGCGCACGGCCAATTACCCCGCCAGTTTGGCAGGGTGCTCCCTGGCCTACCAGGTTCGTTTGCTGTGTGTGGAACCCATAACGTATTTCCTCTGCCTGATACTAAGTACCGTACGCAGTACGAAGGAAGGACATCGTAATATGCTCTATAGCGGCGTGATCCCTCTCCTGCTCGCCCTCCTGTTGGATCTGGTGCTGGGTGATCCCCTGAACCGTTACCATCCGGTTGCCTGGATGGGTGCGGCGATTGGTATGACACGGCGCCTCGCGCCACGACGGCATCACGTGCTGGCTCTGCTCTACGGTGCGGCGGTGGTCGTGGGCGGCGTCATGGTGGTCAGCATTATTGGGATCGTCATGGAAGCTTTGCTGCAACTCCTTCCTCTACCCTGGTACTGGTTGGTAGAAGCGTGTGTACTCAAGACCACCTTTGCCCTCCGCGGCCTGGTCCAGGCCGCGCAGCAGGTGCAGGTGGCGCTGGACGCCGGGGCCTTGGAGCGCGCCAGACACCTGGTGTCCTGGCATCTGGTGAGTCGCGACACCGCCGTGCTGACGCCCTCGCAAGTGGCGGCAGCGACGGTGGAATCGGTGGCGGAAAATGCTTCGGACGGCATCATTGCGCCGCTACTGTTCTACGCCCTCGGGGGTCTGCCAGCCGCCTTAGCCTATCGTTTCATCAATACGGCGGATGCGATGCTGGGCTATCGTGATCCAGAACGTGAATGGCTAGGGAAGATCCCGGCCCGCCTGGACGATCTGGTGAACCTGGTGCCAGCACGACTTACCGCCGGGTTGTTACTGCTAGCCACCTGGTTGCTCGGCGGACCAATACGCCGTGCCTTGCTGGTGTGGTGGCATGACGCGGGACAAACCGCCAGTCCCAATGCTGGCCGGCCTATGAGTGTGATGGCGGGTGCGCTGGGCGTGGAACTCAAGAAGGTCGGGTACTACCGCCTCGGGGCTGGCCATGCCCTGCCAGCAGCGCAGGATATACCCGCAGCCATACGTCTGCTGGCCTGGACGGTGGCGATGGCGGTTGGCTTGCTGGTCATCGTGCAGATGCTCCTCTCACTCCTCTAGGAGGCGTTATGCGCCCCGAACCCCGCCCTGAGCTTCGCCATATGCCTGATGCCATCCACGGGGCCCTGGATTTTGCCGAGCTAGAGCACCTTGGGTTCGCTCCAGAGGCGGTGCTGGACTTCAGCGTGAATGGGAACCCGTATGGCCCTTCACCGCGCGTGCGCGAGGCCCTGGCCCAGGTGCCCTACGACCGCTACCCGGATCGGGAGGCGCTGGCCCTCCGCCGTGTGTTGTCGACGCATCTGGACGTGACCGTAGACGACATCCTGGTTGGCAATGGCAGTACCGAACTTATCTGGCTCGTGGCACTGGCGTTTGTGCGAGCCAGCGACACAGTATTGCTGGTAGGCCCCACCTTCGGCGAGTACACGCGTGCTGCCGTCCTCATGGGTGCGCGCCTGTGCCAGTACACGGCCCGGCGCACCGAGGGTTTTGGCGTGGTGCCGGAGGCGATTACGCAGCTCCTCCAGCAGTGCCAGCCACGCCTGGTCTTTCTCTGCAACCCCAATAATCCTACTGGCACATGCGTAGCACCAGACAGCATCGCGCATTGGGCCGCCACTTGTCCCGGCACGCTCTTTATCGTGGACGAAGCCTACCTGACCTTCACGGCAAGTACGCCCTCTGTTCTGCCTATCCGGTATCCTAATATGCTGGTGCTGCGTTCGATGACCAAGGCATACGCCCTCGCCGGGCTGCGTCTGGGTTACGCTGTAGGCTCTCCGGACTTTCTTGAAGCCTTGCGGCGCGCCCGGCCACCCTGGAGTGTCAACGCCCTGGCCCAGGCAGCCGGTATCGCAGCGCTGCAGGACACGGCCCACCTGACGCACTGTCTGGCACGCATAGCGCAAGCCAAACACGACTTCGTGGCCGGCCTGTGCGCCGTGGGACTCACCCCAGTCCCTTCGACCACACACTTTTTTCTCACCCGTGTAGGCGACGGCGCGACCTGTCGTCAGGCGCTCCTGCGGCATGGCATGCTGGTACGCGACTGCGCCTCTTTCGGTCTGCCTGAATACATCCGTGTAGCGACGCGTCGTCCAGAGGAGAACGCCCGTCTGCTCACCGCCCTGGAGGAGCTACGCCTATGGTGCGGTTTTTGTTAATACGCCACGCCGCCACAGCCTGGACGGCGCAGGGGCGTTTTCAGGGGCAGACCGATATCCCCCTGAGTCCGCACGGCCGGCGCCAGGCGGCTGCGCTGGCCCAGAGGCTTATGGCCAAGACGCTGCACATGCTCTATGCCAGCGATCTACAACGCGCCTGGGAGACAGCCGGGGCCATTGCGGCGCCGCGTGCCCTGCCTGTCCATGCCGAACCCCGCTTACGGGAAATGGCCTTTGGACACTGGGAAGGTTTGACGTATGCCGAGATTCAACAGCAGGAGGCCCAGAGCCTGGCCACCTGGGAGCGAGATCAGCTCCACAGCGCTCCACCAGGCGGCGAAACCCTGCTGCAGATGGCAAAACGCGTCAGGGCAGCCTATGTCGATATGCTCGTAGCTGGTCAGGATAAGACTGTCGGGCTCGTGGCCCATGGTGGCCCGCTGCAACTCCTCCTCTGCCTCACTCTTGGTCTGCCACCGCAGGCCTACTGGCAGTTTGCCGTGTCCCCTGCCTCCCTGTCGGAGCTGTGTGTCTACGAGCAGGGGGCTATCCTGACCCATCTTAACGATACACACCACCTGTGCCCTCTCTCACAGGGTGAGGGAGAGTCGCAGGCAGAAAAAACGCAGTAAGGAGATGACTCATGGAGGCTTATGACCATATCAGTCAATACGTGATCGCCGTCGCGAGCGGCAAAGGGGGCGTGGGGAAATCGACTATTGCGGTCAATCTGGCGATTACGCTAGCCCAGAGTGGAGCCGCTGTCGGGCTCCTGGATGCGGACATCCACGGCCCCAATATCCCCAGGATGATGGGCGTAGCAGGGCAACCGCAGCAAGGTCCGGATGGCACCATGATGCCCCTGCGCAATTATGGTGTGGCAGTCATGTCAGTCGGCTTTCTGGCAGGTGGCATCAGGCCAGTGATCTGGCGTGGTCCGCTCATCGGCAAGATCATCAAGCAATTTCTGACGCAAGTGGACTGGGGCCGGCTCGACTATCTGATTGTCGATCTGCCTCCTGGCACTGGTGATGCCCAACTGACTCTATGTCAATCGGTACCCTTAACGGGTGGCGTGATTGTCTCCACGCCCCAGGATGTGGCGCTTGAGGACGCGTTGCGCGGCTTGGAAATGTTGCGCACCATGCAGGTGCCGATCCTGGGCCTCATCGAAAACATGAGCTATTTTCTCTGTCCCCACTGTCAGGCCAGGACCGACATTTTCGATCATGGTGGGGCACAGAAAGCCGCCGAGGCGTATCACGTGCCGTTTCTGGGCGCGCTGCCGCTCGATCCCAAAATCCGCCGTGGCGGTGATGCCGGGAGGCCGATTGTGGTAGAGGAACCTGATTCGGTGTACGCTGAAATCTTCCGTGACATGTGTGGCAAGCTTGCGACTGCTATCCGTACGGAGCCTGCTCTCCAGCGTATGAAAACACGGATTATTGATCAGACGTGAGGACATAGGCACATCCATACAGTCCATGCCAAAGAGGGTTCAAGAAACGCGAGCAAGGTTGTCCTCTTTGAGCTTGCGGTACCGTGTAGCCAGGGCGCTAGCATGCGATACGCCAGCTTTGCGTTCCATGGTGGATTGGAGTACTGTGGGGACAGTGCCTGTACACCTCTGAGAGCACACAAAGGAGGACTACCTATGCCAACAGTCGGGTCAACCTCGGTCTTTACCCCTGATGAAGCCAGTGCGCGCCTGCGACAGGTGGTGCATGCCAAGGCTGTCAATTTCTATGCCATGTACTCCAGCGTCCTAGGAGGTATAGTCACCGACCCGGCGTTCATGGTCCTGCCGCTCGACGACCACATGGTGCATCGTGGCCATGCGGTGTTCGATACCGCCATGATCGTTAATGGCAAGCTATACCAGCTGGATGCGCACTTCGCACGCCTGCTGCGCTCCGCCGAAATGGCGCGCTTGCCACTCCCGCATACCCCAGAACAACTCCGGCAGATCATCATTGATACCGCTGCAGCCAGCCGTCAGCGCAATGCGTCGGTACGCTACTGGCTCTCCGCCGGACCAGGAGGGTTTGGTTTGGCCCCTGGCGAATGCGTGAGCAGTAGTTTTTACGTGATGATCTTCCGGGCCCAGCCCGAGCCTGAGCGGTCCTATACAGAGGGTGTGAAAGTCATCACCAGCACGGTACCGATCAAGCCTCCCTTCTTCGCGCGCGTCAAATCAACCAACTACCTGCCCAATGCACTCGTCATTATAGAAGCCAAGGACCACGGCGCCGACAATGGCATTTTTATTGATCATCGCGGTATGGTGGGCGAGAGCTCGCATATGAATGTCGCCTGTGTGACGCACGAGCGCGTCCTGTGGCACCCGACCTTTGACGCCATTCTGACCGGCATTACCGTGCAACGTGTCTTGCAACTGGCGCAACGCCTGGTGGAGCAAGGCGACTTGCGTGCCATCAAAGTCGCGGACCTACCGGTGGCAGAAGCACGCGCTGCTGCGGAGATGCTGATGCTCGGCAGTTCAATCAAGGTTGCCCCTGTCGTCCAATGGGACGGTCAGCCGATAGGCGACGGCAGACCCGGTCCCATTGCCAAAAAACTCTTCGACCTGTGGCAGGCGGACACGCTGGATTCGGACCAACTGCTGCCGGTGCCTTATCTAGCGGAATAACGTTGGAGCCCACCTGTGCGGTCATACGGCACAGCCGTAGCCTTACATCCCCACCGTGTAAAAGACACAACGCGTCGTTGCGCGGGTGGGGACATCCGGACAGCGTCCCGCTGTATTGGTCTGACAGCACCAGTAAGTCTGCCCATCTTGCGTCGGGTGTACGGACTTGACGGGCAGTTGGAGCACGATGTCACCGAGAAGGACGGTCGCTTCATCCCCACTCATCTGGAGCAGGGCCACAGGCCAGGGGATGCAATCATGCTCCGAGCAGCAGCCCACCCCATCGGCACTGCGATAGCCCCGCATCCAGCGCAGGGACGCGCTATGCTCAGCGTGGATTATCTGCCACAGCCCCAGGAGGAGGAGTGCTCCCAGGAGGAGCACGAGGCGCTCTACAGATACCATGCAGAGAGACCTGGGCTGTCGTGCTCGCCTGCGGGGCGTAATCCATCGCTGAAGCCATTGGGTTACGTGCATTATCTCTCTTTCAATCCTGGCCAGGGTAGCTAGACTTTCAGACCAATCAATGACCCACGAGCGCTCGAGTTTCAATCCCGGCCAGGGCAGCTGCAACTTTGAGACCTTTTAAGAAGAGATGATATACACGAAGCAAAGCAGGTTTCAATCCCCACGCAGCCAAGCAGGCTCGCGAGCACGATGAGCCCGTGCCCCCGCGTAGCTGCTTCTTGCCGTGCGTATGGGCTGCCACAGCATCTATCAGAAGCGATGGAAGGGATAGGGTCGCCACCAGTATGCAGGGTACCAGGGCCACCAGTAGTCATAGGGATATACTGTACGAGTATCGGGCCTGAGCGGCCAGAGGTAGACCTCCAGGCAGGCAAGTAGGGGATAGACGTACGGAATCTCCCCAACCGTGTTTGTACGCGTGCCCAGGACGCGCCCAGCCAGCGTCACCAGGCGTCCTTTGCTATAGATCGCTGGATCGAGGTACTCCTCGCAAAGCGCCATGAAGCGTCCTTCGGTCCGATCCGTGGCAAGCGGTCTGTCCGTGGCATCCAGCGGTTTTTGCAGCACTTCGAGAAGTGTGCCCTCAGGGAGATTGCTGGTGCTCAAAATCTCTCCACCCAACATCACGATGCGGTCTTTATAGGCCTCGGGGCTCGTACGAAGTTGGGTGAGGGAAAGGGTGGTGTCGATCTGTTGACGCACCGCCAGCGACAGCGCATGGCTGCACCCAGCGCCCAGGAGTGCTGCAAGACCCCAGACAAACCATTGCCACTGCATATCAGCCGTTTCTGTACGTAGGTCACACCGTCAGGCTGAGAGAAATATACCACATGGCTCAGGGGTGGAGTGGGACAGAGATCTGTCAAGCTTTTGACACCCCCTCGTCAGAATTGCTACATCTCGTGTGATAAAGATCATACGTGCATCCTAAGCAAGAGGAAATATCCTGTGATTTCGCGGTGTTGCATGTAGCAGAGAGTTGGGAAAATGCCGCCCCCTTCAGGCATGGAATTTGCAAACTGGCCTGACATCGGACACGGCGTATCATGACGGTGCGCAGGTAGACTCCAGACGTGGGAAGGGCGGGCATCATGACTGTGCGTAGACGAGAAGGATATAGGTGGACTATGCTTGCAGAGGGCCATCGTTCCGTGGCGTTTGGGCACGAGGAGGATCGGTGGGCGGCGCCAGAGGAGGATGAGGCGTTTGGACTCGACACCGATCAGGAGGAGTCTCCTCACGAGCTGGAAGAGAATTTTGATAACCTGGTAGCCCGTTATTTTGGCGATGTGCGCCAGTTTGCATTGCTCAATCGTGCCGAAGAGCAGGCCCTCTGGTGTCGCATTGAAAGTGCGCAAAAACGCGAACGCCGGGCACTGTATACTGCACCTATAGCCCTCTCTATCCTTATGCAATTACGGCAGCAGTTAGCACGCGAAGAAGTCTCCCTGGAGCATGTATTGCGCGACGCGGAGACCCTGATGGCACGGCAGGCAGACTTGCGGAGGCAGTTTGAGGACGCCGTGCTCGAACTACAAGACATAGCCACGCGTCTGCAGGCCCTGCGCTCCCATGCACAGACGACCTCCAAACGGCGTGCCATACGTCGAGCCTACGCCGAACTGTGGCAGCAGTGGTGTAAGACCTGGGAAGCGCTCACCTTACATCCGCAGGTGTATGATACGCTACGCGAGGCGCTGAGGACAGAACAGGCCGCACAGCCAGACAACCTGACCCTGCACGCCGCATATCGTGCCTGGCAGCGCGCGCACGAGCGGCTCACCCAGGTCAAAGCCGGCATGATCCGTGCCAACCTGCGTCTCGTCATTCATGTGGCAAACCGCTATCGAGGCCGGGGGGTACCATTTCTTGACCTCATTCAAGAAGGCAATATTGGACTGATGCGGGCCCTCGAAAAATTTGAGCCGAGCCGTGGGCTTAAGTTTGTAACTTACGCACACTGGTGGGTGCGCCAAGCCATTAGCCGTGCCATTACTGAGCAATACCGTACCGTTCGTCTTCCCAATCACATTGGCGAACGGAAAAACAAGCTCCGGGCTGCTGTGGAACGCCTCTGGGGACAGCATGGGCGACCGCCTACCAGCGAGGAGCTGAGTGTCGCGTTGGGCTGGACACGCGAGGAAGTGGAAGAGCTACAAGCGGCAGTGCAGCCGGTCATCCGCCTGCAACAGCCGTTGGCCGAAGATGGTGGGAGTCTGGCAGACATTCTCGAAGATGACCAGGCACCACGGCCTGACGAACTGTTAGCTGAAGACCAGTTGCAGCGCTGCCTGTCGGACTGCTTGGCGAGTCTCACCGAGCGCGAAGCATTCATATTGCGTCTGCGTTATGGCCTGGAGTCCGAGCAGCCCCACACGTTGCAAGAAATTGCAGATATGCTTAGATTAAGTCGTGAACGTGTACGCCAGCTCGAGCGGCAAGCCTTCGAGAAGCTGCGCCAACCGCATCGGAGTGCTATACTGGCTGATTTCGCCAGGCTATAGGAGCACGCTCTGGAGCGCTATACCGTCTCCTGTGTGCTCTGGCACCTGGTGCCAGAGTAGCTCCCTCTGGGAGGGGAGGAGGTTTTTGGTTATGGCACCATTGCACACTGTCTACCCTGTGCTGCCTCTGAAAAGTACGGTGCTGTTTCCGCATATTCTTATGCCCGTGGCGGTTGGACGCCCCCAATCGGTGGCTGCGGCTGAGGCCGCCCTAGCATCGGAAGATAAATTGCTGGTGGCTGCGGTACAGCGGGATCCGCAGACGCAGGCACCAGACTTGCCAACTCTCTACCAGACGGCCACTCTGGCGGTTATTAAACGGGTCATTCAACGCCAGGACAACGTGCTGCAATTGTTATTACAAGGTATCGAACGCGTGGCACTGCAGGAGGCGGTCGCCACCACACCGTATCTCCGCGTTGCGGTAGTATCGTTGCCTGAGCCCCAGGAAGATTCCCCAAAAGTCACCGCCCTGCTGCGCAATGTCCAGGAATTAATCCGCACCGCTGTGAAGCATCTGGAGACTATTCCTGAAGACATGGTAAATCTGCTCATTAATACTGCGGAACCCGTGAAGCTCGCCTGTCTTATCGCGACAGTGCTTAATATCGATACTGAACAGGAGATGCAGTTATTGATGACGGACAATCTGCCAACTCTCCTGCAGCGGATCTACGAGCACCTGTCGCGAGAAGTACAAATCCTTGAACTGCGTCAGAAGATTGCTGGTGAGACGCAGATCGAGCTGGATAAGGCGCAGCGTGACTATGTGTTACGGCAACAACTCCGGCAGATCAAGAAAGAGCTGGGCGAGGATGACGAACAGGACGATACGGATCTCCTGCGTCAACGTCTGGCAGAGACAGCCCTGCCGGATGAGGTCCGCAAGGAACTCGAGCGTGAGCTGTCGCGTCTGCAACGTTTAGCCCCCGCAGCACCGGATCATCAGGTACTGCGCAGTTATCTTGAGTTTGCTCTGGAGCTGCCCTGGACTGCCACGACCACAGACCAGCTGGACTTGGCACGAGCACAGCAGATCCTCAATGAGGATCACTTTGGTCTCGAGGACATTAAGGATCGCATCATTGAACACCTGGCGGTGATGCAGCTCAAACCCGCAGCCAAAAGTCCCATTTTGTGTTTCGTGGGACCGCCGGGCGTCGGTAAGACCAGCTTAGGGCATTCCATCGCCCGGGCCTTAGGGCGACGTTTCGAACGTTTTTCTCTCGGCGGCGTCCACGATGAAGCAGAATTGCGTGGCCATCGACGCACGTATATTGGGGCCCTGCCGGGTCGCATCTTGCAGGCCATACGTCGGGTGGGAGTGTGCAACCCGGTGCTGATGCTGGACGAGGTGGATAAACTCGGGCGTGATTTCCGTGGCGACCCAGCCGCAGCGCTGCTCGAAATTCTTGATCCGGCGCAAAACCACACATTCCGGGATCACTACCTCGACCTCCCCTTTGATCTCTCGAAGGTCTTTTTTATCTGTACGGCCAATGCCCTGGAAACTATCCCTGGGCCATTGCTCGACCGCCTGGAAATCATGACCCTGGCTGGCTACAGCGAAGAAGAAAAATTAGAAATTGCCAAGCGCTATCTGCTGCCACGGCAGGTCGAAAATAGCGGTTTGACTCCAGCACAGCTACCGCTGTCTGAAAATGCCCTGCGGACGATGATCAGCCGCTACACCCGTGAGGCAGGGGTGCGCCAGCTCGAACGCACCATCGGACAGGTGGCGCGCAAGATTGCGCGTCGCGTGGCCATGCAAGAAACGCTGCCAGAGCGCCTCGAGCCAGCCGACCTCGATGATCTCTTAGGCCCTGAGACGTACTCCTGGGAGGAAGCGCGGCAGAACTTGCCAGTTGGTGTGGCCGCTGGCCTGGCCGTGACGCCCGCAGGTGGCGAAGTGCTCTACATCGAGGCGCAATTGCTCCCAGGTGGTAAAGGTTTGGCCCTCACTGGTCAACTGGGTGAGGTCATGCGTGAGTCAGCTGAAATTGCTCGTGACCTGCTCTGGGCTGAGGCGTCGCAGCTCGATATTGATGTAAAAACGTTTGAGAGCAACGGTATGCATGTGCATGTGCCGGCTGGTGCCATTCCGAAAGATGGTCCGTCGGCTGGCATTGCCATGGCAACGGCGATTACTTCACTACTGACGCGTAAGCCCGTACGTTCTGACACGGCGATGACCGGCGAGATTACCCTGGCCGGGTTGGTGCTGCCGGTGGGCGGCATCAAAGAAAAAGTCCTGGCGGCACGCCGCGCCGGCTTGCAACAAGTCATCATACCGAAGGCCAATGCCAAGGATTTACGTAAACTCCCTGAAGCGGTGCGCGATGCCATGACGTTCATCCTGGTCGAGCGCTTCGTTGAGGTCATCCACAACGCCATCCCTGATCTCGCCCTGGTCTATACAACTGAGAATGGTGTGAGCGCTCCACACTAACCTCGCCTGCCTTTACACGACGAGTATGTCAAACAGCTCCTGCAGATTTGGTAGGCTCTCTACTCCCCACAGCAATTCCAGCGCTGTGCGGCATTGCTGTTCCGTTAACACTGCCTCAGCCAGGCGTCGGAATTTTGCCTCTACGTCCGCATCAGCGAGCGGATTGCGCTGGTGCCCTTTGGGATAGGCCGTGTGTGCCACCAGACGCTGACCGGATACGGTGGTTACCTCCATACGACAGTTGCCTTCCTGCGGAAAGCGCTGCGTAAAATCCTTGTCTTCGTCGATAGTCATCTTCGCAATCAGGGGACGCAACGACGGGTCCCGTACGCGCTCAGGGGTGAAGCTGGCGGGTGTGACCGCACCATCATGGAACGCCACTGCCACCAAGTACGGAATGCTGTGGTCGGCTGTCTCTCGTGTCTGCGGATCCCATTTCTCCGGCTCAGTAGCAGCACTACTGACGGCGGCTCGATAGCCATAGATACGCAGGGCAGCAATATCTGATAGAGCTACCTGGGAACGCAGTTCAAGAGCCAGGCCAATGGGGCCCTGCGTATGAATCTGCGAGGGAAAAAATTTAAATGTGGTGGCAGTAATACGAAAGGGCTCACCGTTCCCACCAAATTTCTCCGGGGTCACGGGCTTGCCCACGGCCTGCTGCCAGAGTCCTCGGCGTCCTTCAAACGGCTCTGCCGGGCCAGTCATGCCCTGCTGAGCCAATTGGGCGGCAAAGATCGCAGCGCGTGTGGCACTGGCGGTGGCGCAGCCTTTCCACATCGATAATTCACCCACGCGCGTGACTCCCAGTGGCAGGTTTGGCACCACGGCCAGCGCAATGGCATGACGCATCTGTTCCTGGCTTAAGCCCAAAATCTTGCCAGCGGCACACGCTGCACCAATGACACTGAACATTCCCTGGTCCCATCCCAATTCTCCCACCACAATCTGGTCGGAAAGACGGCTAAAGACTTCATACGCCAGGACAATGGCCGTGATCGCCGCACGGCCATCACACCTCAGCGGGTCTGCAAAAGCCAGGACCGCGGGTATCATGTCGCTCGGATGCCCACCACCTGGCGAGAAATAGGAGTCGTTACAGTCGAGATAGCGTACCATCACCCCATTGGCAAAGCCTGCCATATCGGGCGAGCTCGCGTGACGCGTCCCTAGCACACGTGCCGGCATGCGGCTGGTGACGAGCTCCGCCAGATGCCGGGCGATGCGGGGTGGCTCAGCATGAAACGCCCCTATGGCACAGCCCAAAGTATCAATAAGGGTGCGCTTGACCTGATGCACCACCGCAGCAGGTAAAGCCTCGTAGGTGAGTTCACAAGCATACCTGCTCAACAATTCCAGGGTGCGATCCATGCTGGCTCTCCTTATAGAAAGCGGCCGCCACTGCACACGTCGAGTGTCGAGATTACTTTGGAGTTCCGAGCATAGGGGAGATGCGCGCCTGATGCAAGAGCAGCCAGTTTGCTTTGCAGGGCCAGGCAGTTTTCTCATGATTTGGATAGACTTGTTGCATGCCTGCACTCGAAGGACTGCAGGACGCAACGAGATCGAGGGTTCTACAAAAGCCCTCTCTATGTCCTGGAGGCTATTGCTATGATGCCGCTTCTCTTCCAATGGGTGCTGTCTGTACTGTCTTTAATGATGGTTACGAAACTTCTCCCGGGGTTTCACATCAAGAATTTTGGTAGTGCGTTAGGAGTCGCGGCGGTCTATGGTATCTTTCACGTTGTGCTCTACCCCGTGCTGTTGTTCGTGGCCTTTATTCCCGTATTGCTGAGCTTTGGGCTGTTCATCTTTGTGATTAATGCCTTCCTGTTGTTCTTAACGAGTGTACTGCTCGACAATTTTCGGATTGACAACATGCCCACAGCCCTGATCGGGGCAGTGGCGCTGACGATGCTGAACGGTATCTGGCGCTGGCTTTTGTTCTGAGACTACCCAAGGCATAGCAGGACGCTAGCAGTGCTCAGAACCTTGACGCTTGCAGGGGTACATGCTAGATTTCCCTGATATTCTTGACAGTGAGTTATGTGGAACATGGAGTGGGGCGTATGCGTAGCGCTGCGGCAATATGGTGGGCCGTTCTGATAGTTCTCGTGCTGGGGATAGGGGCGTCCCTAGACCTGGTGTCGGCTGCCACGCCCGTATGTGCTCCGACGCGTCCTGATAGCCTTGGACCATTCTACGAGCCCAATGCTCCAGAGCGAGACAGGACAGGACAGGGGTTGAACATCTCGGGTATCGTGCGTTCGGCGAGAGATTGTCACGCGCTTGGGGAAGCCCGAATAGAGTGGTGGTCTGCAAACGCTCACGGCGACTATGATGCCGCACATCGTGCCACGCAGCAGGCCAGTGCTGACGGTCAATATCACTATACCACGGACTTCCCGGGACGCTATCCCGGTCGGCCACCGCACCTCCATGTACGCGTCACCGCGCCGGGACACCGTACGCTGGTCACCCAGGTTTATCCTCAGAAGACACAGACAGCCCTCAGTGTGGATTTCGTCCTTGTCCCTGAATAATCTGCCTAGCCTTTGTGCTTATAGCCAAAGCACCAGCGATTGGTCGTAGCACCAATGTTGTGCACCGTGTGACGCGCACCAGCGGGAATAAACACCTCTTCGCCGATGCGAGGCCGGAGTGTCCGCCCCTGGAAGGACAGCTCAATCTCCCCTTCGACAAGCGTGACCAGTTCATCCACCTCATGGATAAAATTTGCCCAGACCTGCCCGGGTAGATCCGTCCATACTGTGCAACTGAATCCTCGCTTGGCCCACGCCTGTTGTATGTGTGACGGCGCCATAGTTTTCTCCTCTCAGGATCATAGATGCGCCTCGTATACGGTCACTTTGAGCCAAACCTTTGAGGTTCTTGCTTGAGGACAGCCTACCATATACTACGGGGCTGTTGCACCCCTCTGCCACGCGGGACGTTCATCGCTCTTGACATACGGGACGCATAACGGCAGGATTGGTCCACCTCTCTCATCTTTCTCTTGAGACATCGCCATGTTCCGTACTCAGCTGCTTCGGCGGTCCGAGCACAACTGGAGGAGGAGAGCTCTGAAGCGTAGCACGGACCGGATCCTCACGACGCACGCCGGGAGGTTGCCGAATCCCGACAATATCGCTGCGGTCCAGCAAGCCCGCGCCAACGGCGACCGGGCCACGTTGGACCGGCTCGTCAAGGCTGGCGTCGCCGACCGCGTGCGCAAGCAGATGGAGCTCCGCAACGATATACACAGCGACGGCGAGTTTTGGAAAGCCCGCGACGAGCAATACTATAACAGCCGGGTCACCGGCGTGGAAATGCAGCCCCTCCAACCTGGCGAGGGCCCTTCCATCCTGATGTACCAGCAAGAACGGCATATGCCAGAGTTCCGAGAATTCTATGCAATCTACGATCAGATTGGCAACATCCCACGACCAGGCGTCGTCAACCCGCAGCCGACACACAGGGCAGTGATCACCGGCTCCATGACCTACAAGGGTCAAGATGCCATCAAGCATGATCTCGAGGTGGTTAAGGCAGGCATCGCAGAGGCCGGGGCACAGGTTGAGGACTTCTTCTTCCCGGTCCTGGGGCCAGGCTGGCTCGGCCACTTTCTCTTCAATGCGTATTACCCGACGGACGAGGAATATGTCTATGCCATGGCGGCAATGTTCAAGGGCGAGTACGAGGCCGTGGTCGACGCGGGGTTTATTCTGCAGATTGATGACCCCGGCCTGGCCGACAAGTTTGGCATGTTCTACCCCCCTATTACGGTAGAAGAGTTCCGCAAGCACGCCGGGCTGCGCCTTGAAGCCACCAACTGGGCCCTCAGCAACATCCCTGAAGAGCGGGTCCGCTATCACACGTGCTGGGGCAGCTGGCATACACCCCATACCACCGATATCCCCTTCAAGCACATCGTGGACCTCCTGCTTCAAGTCAAAGCGCAGGCCTATTCGGTCGAGGCGGCGGACGTGCGGCACGAACTCGACTACCAGGTCTGGGAGGACATTAAATTTCCGGATGGCAAAATCTATATTCCGGGCGTCATCGCCCACAAGACCACCACCATAGAGCCTCCGGAACTCGTGGCCCATCGCATTGTGCGCTACGCTAACATCATGGGACGCGAGAACGTCATCGCCGGCACGGACTGTGGGTATGGCAACCGGGTATATCCGGACGTCGCATGGGCCAAGATGAAAGCTATGGCGGACGGGGCGGCACTGGCCACTCGGCAACTCTGGCCCCGCTCAAGCTGATGTGGCCTCGACGTCGCAGATAGGCATGCCAACGAGGCGCTGATGCCATACACGGCTATGAGGTCCACCCCGCTGATGTATGGGTGCATGGTGATGTTGATCTCAGGTGAAGAGACGTATATGAAAGCCATACTCATGAGAGAATTTGCGCCCCCGAGGTCCTCAGGTGGGG
>JBMDXC010000097.1:0-1534 GCA_048594805.1 Candidatus Entotheonellaceae bacterium
GCTATCTATCAATAACTTGCCGTCGATCTCCACGGTTGGTTGACTCACTACACCGTCAATGTGAGTGGTAGCGATATTCACTCCGCCAATAAAATCATTGCGCCCAATAGCAATGTGGATTGTGCCAAGAACTTTCTCGTCTGTAATGATGTTGCCTTGCAGCCGCGCCATGGGGTTTGTGCCAATGCCCAACTCGGCGATGACGCGTGCTGCATCTCCGTGCTGGGTAATTGCATTTTCTAAATACTTTGCACCTTCACCGCCTTCGATTTGCGTAACTCTGCCCTTCTCGAAAACCATTTTCACGGGCTCGGAGAGCAACAAGCCAGGCAGACTTTTGTCAATCACTAAGACACCTTCTGCGCTATCTTCGTTGGGTGCAATATATATCTCGCCAGCAGGTAAATTTCCATATACGCCTTGACCGCGCAATTTGCCTGTGTCAACTCTCCATTCTCTGCTGACGAGTGACATATGCAAATCAGTTCCTAATGCAGTGGTGACATGTGCACTGGAACTCTCGCGCAGCTGCTCCGCCAGTGACAATGTGAACGCGGCAATCCGTTCATAGTCAGCGCTCATTTCGCAGTCCAAAATGCTTTGATCGATAAATGCACCCCAACCGGCGCGTGCTCTACTACTCAGAGCAACTACCTTTCCTGCAGTCCAGGCGGGCAGTTCCTTGGGTGTATCCATCGAAGCCAACAACAACACGATGGCATCCACTTGAGGAAATAACGCCAACAATGAGGATGGATATTCGCTAAAGGGGCGACAGGCATTCGGAAATGTATAACTCCATAGTTCTGCTGGCTCGGTCTTGATGGCTTCGGCAAGGAGTGCGTCACGTGCATAGCAGAGAGGCTCATCGACGACCACAAGAAGTTTTTCTCCGCGTTGCAATCCCATGCAAGTGTGGATGATGTTCGTTACCCATTGAGGCGTATTACTCTTGGTATTCATCGTTTACTCCATCAGGTGTAAATTGCGGGCTACCCCGCACGCCTTTTGCGGTGTAATGGCAGGTGATTTCGACACGGCTGCGCCAGTCAATCCAAGGGGTGAGACGAGAGAACACCGCTTTGTGGGGCGGCGACAATGGCTATTACACCTTGTCGATTGCAACTACTCCGCTAATTCCAAAAGCAGTTCTTCAATTTCTTGACCACGCGCATTGGCAAAGCCTTTAGACTCACCGATAATTGTGAAGCCACATTTTTCCAGTACTCGACGTGAGCCAGGATTATCTTTCGCAACGCGTGCATAGATCGGACGAGTCTTGTTGTGGTGTGTTAAAAACTCTGCAAGCGCCCAGGTCGCAATCCCTTTGCCCCAATATTCCTTTCCAAGCCAATAGGTGACTTCTGGCTTGCCTTCCTCTTCATAACTCGAAACACTACCTGCAACCTGCCCATTGAAGAGGATGGTCTGATTGATAGTTGTTTCATCCGCCAAATTTCTGTGCCAATGTGCTATAAAAGCTTCTTGGTTCGTCGGGTCTTTCGCAGTAAACGCCGCCATGTAATTGGCTTCT
>JBMDXC010000098.1:0-28326 GCA_048594805.1 Candidatus Entotheonellaceae bacterium
TAGGGTATGCCTCCCTCACCTGGCTCTCCGGCCGCTTATTTGACCGCTATGGGCCACGCTGGTTGTTTCCACTCGGGGCTCTGTGTCTGGGTCTCGGCTTAATCCTGAGCGCTCAGGCTCGCACGCCCTGGCATCTGTGTCTGAGCTGGGGGGTGCTGGTTGGACAGGGCCTGAATTTGATCGGCTTTGTCCCTCACCTGACGCAGATGTCGTTGTGGTTCCACCAGCGGCGTGGGCTTGCTTCCGGTCTGGTGCTCAGTGGCGCGAGCATGGGCACGCTGGTCCTCGTGCCAGGGACCCAGTATGCGGTGAATGGCTACGGCTGGCGGCTGGCCTATACGGTGCTCGGACTCCTCGTGCTGGGTGTACTTATACCTCTCAATGCCCTCTGGCAGCGTCATCACCCCGCTGACCTCGGACTTTACCCCGATGGCGCGCCAGCCCCTCCTCCTGCAGTGGCAGCGCCGGCAGTAGCACCAGCAACGGCCTCCTGGACCTTGCGACGCGCCATGAGCACCAGGCGTTTCTGGTATCTGTTTGTCATGGCCACGAGCGTTGGCTGGCTCTCGAACATCATCAATGTGCATCAGATCGCCCATATGGTCAGCAATGGCTCTCCGAGTCTACTCGCGGCTGAGGTTGTCGCTATGATGGGTCTCATGCGGGCTGCTGGGAGCACCTTCTGGGGTAGTCTGGCCGACCGCTTTGGGCGTGAGGGTATTTATACCGCTGGTATCTGCCTGTGCCTCAGTGGTCTCGCGTGTCTGGCCAGTCTCTCACCCGCAGCGCCTGGCTGGCTCCTCTATGGCTATGCCGTGGCCTATGGCCTGGGATTTGCCGTCCACGGTGCTGTCGAGAGCACGGCTACTGCGGACATTTTTCACGGTCCCCATCTCGGTGCAATTCTCGGGACCCTGGAGTTAGGCTGGGGACTTGGTGGTTTTCTCGGTTCCTGGTTTGGCGGGTATTGGTATGATCACTGGGGCAGCTATCACGGCGCCTTGGTGCTGACTATGGGCGTGGACCTGCTCGGCTGTCTATCCCTGTGGCTGGCGGCACCACGCCACATCCGGCGCGCTGTCTCGCCGCCAGCATCACTACGAGAGGAAGTACTATGACCAAGCCACGAGTCGCTGTCATCGGCACTGGCGGGACTATTGCGTCAATAGGGAAGGGGCCGCTGGACATCC
This sequence comes from Candidatus Entotheonellaceae bacterium, assembly GCA_048594805.1. GTDB lineage: Bacteria > Tectomicrobia > Entotheonellia > Entotheonellales > Entotheonellaceae > SXND01. Next base: position 1,191 of record JBMDXC010000098.1, read on the forward strand.
TGGACTACGGGGCCAACGAGACCATGCTGCACGTGGATGAGATTATCGCCCGCTTTCCAGAGGTCCACGAGGTGGCAGACATCCTCCCGATTCGCTTTGAGGCAATTCCGAGCCCTAATGTCTACTTTCCGGAGTGGAAAGCCCTGGTCCTGCAGATCGAAACGCTGGCCCAGACGCACCAGGATCTCGCCGGCATCGTGGTGACGCACGGCACGGCCTCTTTAGAAGAGACAGCTTACTTCCTCAACCTTACGCTGCATGTCGACGTGCCGGTAGTGGTCGTGGGCTCACAGCGGCCGGCAAGCGCCCTGTCAACTGACGCCGGGATGAACCTCGTCAACGCTGTCCGCACCGCCGCGGCTGCAGACTCTCGCGGTCTTGGCGTGCTCGTACTGCTGAACGACGAAATCCACGCGGCGCGGGAGGTCACGAAAACCTCAACCTACCGACTCCAGACATTCCGCTCGCCGGACTTTGGCGTGCTGGGCCATGCGGATGGTGATGCGATCGCCTATTACCGCCGCCCAATCCGGCGTCGGGCACCCTATACCGAGTTCGATATCCGAACTCTAGAGACCTTACCGCGGGTCGACATCGTCTATGCATATACAGGCTCAGATGGCACAGCGGTGCGTGCCTTCATCGAGGCTGGCGCGCAAGGGATTGTGTCGGCCGGTTTTGCGCCTGGATTCTGCGGGCCTGGCGATCTGGAACCGCTCGCAGAAGCGGTACGCCGTGGTATCGTAGTCGTTCAATCAACGCGGGCCGGCAGTGGTCGGACGTTCAAAAGCACCCGTCTTACCAAGCACGGCTTCCTGATCGCCGACAACCTGAACCCCCAGAAAGCCCGCCTGCTCCTGACCCTGGCCCTAACAGTCACTCGTGCCCCTGAGGAGATCGCACGTATCTTTGCGGAGTATTGAGACACTTGAGTGCCGCTAGCCGTCCCCACGGTAGCTGAACGGAGCAACGCCCCATGAGCTTCATCAATCTCCTGCAACAACTCTTAGACTATGTGGTCACGCATGGCATCCACGATGTGCTACCCGCCATTGGCCTGGGCGTTGTGGGATATTGGCTGGCCCACCGCCTACCCCGCCTCCTCAGAGGTGTCATGACCAGAGCGCATATCGAGCCCACCCTGACGACCTTTGTCGTGCACGTGAGCCGTTATGCCCTGTTTATCTTCTTCACCATTGTCGTTCTGAGTCGGCTGGGGATTGAGACCGCTTCGCTGATCACGGTGCTCGGAGCCGCTGGTCTGGCCATTGGCCTGGCGCTCCAGGGCTCGCTGAGCAATTTTGCTGCAGGAGTGTTAATCATCGTGTTCAGACCCTTTCGCGTGGGCGATCTCGTTGAAGTGGGTGGTGCCACGGGGACGGTCCAGGACATTCAGATCTTCACGACCGTCTTACACACGGTAGATAATCTCCGTGTCGTCGTGCCAAACGACCTCATTACAAAGGGCAAAATCACCAATTACTCGGCCAATGACATCCGACGTATCGACCTAACGGTAGGGGTTGCATACACGCAGGACCTGGAGCACGTACGCCAGATTCTGACCGACATTCTGGTCAAAGACCCCAGAATACTCGCCGCGCCAGCCCCAGGTGTCATGGTCGCAGAGTTGAGTAAAAATGGCCTGCAGTTTGCGCTGCGGGCGTGGAGCAAGACCACAAATTATGAAGCTGTACGTAGCAGTGTCCTCGAACGGATCAAGCTGACTTTCGACCAGCATGATATTGCTATACTCTAAGGCGGGACATCGCAGCACAGCCAGGATTACAAATCTCGCCGCCCTTCCAATGACCGGCTCAGCGTCACCTCATCCGCGTACTCCAGATGCCCGCCCACAGGCAGACCGTGCGCCAGGCGGGTAAGGCGCACGCCACGGGGTTTCATCAGCTTTGCCAGATAGAGGACGGTGGCATCGCCTTCCATATTGGGATTGGTGGCGCAGATAATCTCCCGCACATTCCCCTCGGCCACACGTTTCAGGAGGGCATCGATCTTCAATTGCTCCGGACCAATACCGTCAAGGGGTGAAAGGGCTCCCATAAGGACGTGATACAGCCCTTTGTAGGCTGCAGTACGCTCGATGAGAAACACATCGCTCGGATCTTCCACGACGCAGATGAGACCCCGGTCGCGCGATGGATCAGTGCAAATGGCACACGGATCGATTTCGGTAATGCCGCTACACTCCGAACAAAAGATGATCTTTTCCTTCACTTCCACAAGCGCGCGCGCCAGCCGCTCGGCACGGACCTTGGGTGTACGCAAGACAAAAAAAGCGAGCCGTTGCGCCGTTTTCTCCCCAATGCCAGGCAAGCGGCAGAGTTCCTCAATGAGATTATCGAGTGCACGTGGTCGAAGCATGTTCATGAGGCCTCATCTCACAACCTACAGAGACAGACCGGGTATTTTCAAGCCACCCGTGAGCTTACTCATCTCCTCGGCCATCATCTCCTGCGCTTTCCGCAGCGCCTCGTTTACCCCAGCAACAATGAGATCTTCAAGCATCTCAACGTCATTGGGGTCGACGACCTGCGGCTCAATCTTGATGCGGAGCACTTCGCTCTTGCCATTCACGGTCACCGTGACCATACCGCCACCGACAGAGGCATCGAGCGTCTTTTTGGCAATCTCCTCCTGCAGCTTCAGCATTTTCTGCTGCATCTGTTGTGCCTGCTTCATCAAATTGCCCATTCCACCTCTCACGGTCGTCTCCTTAAATAGGTGTGGCACCAAAAATATCGATCACCGCCTGTTTCAGTTCGTTCTTCTGGCGCTGTACCTCCTTCATAGCATCGGCCTGTGGCTCGGCGGTAGCCCCGATCTTTCGTGTGCCATTGATTTCTGCCGCTCCAACATCACTTGGTTCAAGGGCAATGTTGAAGGATCGTCCGCGTAACGTCTGTGCTGCGTCGCGGAGCACGGCGAAGTTTTCTGGATCCCGGAGATTGTCCAAGAAATATTTATTGGCAAAACCAATGACAAGTTTATGCTCATCAAGCGTTAAGGGACGACCCTGCTGCATGTATCCTCCAAGCAAAGGACGCCGCTCGGTGACACATTGCTGCAGGGCCTCCCAGAGACCTTCGGCAGTACTGAGCACGTCATTCTGAGGCGCCTCAGACAGAGACATAGCAGGGTCTGACGCTGCAGCAGTTTCGCCACCCGCTCCTGTGTTCTTCACTGACGTTTGCACCTCCTCCGCCTGCACAGAGCGTGCTGGGCGCGCACGCCCAGCGGTGGGTCTCTCCTCCTCGGCCGCGGCCGCCGTAGGGACGGACGGGAGGCCTGTCTCAAGGCGCTGAAGGTGCTCTAAAATCGTCTGCAGGGGCTGCACACGACCAATACACGCCATCCGTACGAGGGTCATCTCAAGCCCCAGAAACGCATTACTGGCATGGCGCAAGGTCTGCTCGGCGGTGGCGAGGAGGTGAAACTGCCCGTAGATCTCCTCAAGGCTGGGCAGCGCTGCCACTGCACGCAAGGTCTCAATATCAGCCGCAGACAGGGGAATGAGTTCCTCAGGCTGAGGGACAGTCTTCAGGACGATCAGATGCCGTAGACCTTCCAGCAGCGCGCGGGCAATGCCGGTGGCTTCATGCCCTTCGGACTGCAGCACATTCATGATATGCAACGCCTCGGCGGCATCTTGTTGGCAGAGGGCACGCAAACACTGTGCCAGCATGTCAATACCTACATAACCCAGAATCTGATCGACATCCTCGTCCCGCACCTCGAGACCACAGTAGGACACGACCTGGTCAAGGAGGCTCTGAGCATCGCGCATACTGCCCTCTGCCGCTTTGGCAATGCGCATCAGGCAAGCGCGTGAGATGCGTATACCCTCACTCTGCGTGATGTGCTCGAGCTGTTCCGTGAGGCCGGTCAGCGACACACGCTTGAACTCAAATCGCTGGCAGCGTGACACAATGGTATAGGGAATACGTTCGATCTCAGTCGTGGCAAACACAAAAACGACATGCGCTGGCGGCTCTTCGAGCGTTTTGAGCAGGGCATTAAACGCTTCTTTCGTGAGCATGTGTACTTCGTCAAGAATGTACACTTTGTAGCGCCCACGCGTTGGCAAATAGCGCAAGCGCTCGCGCAAATCGCGGATCTCGTCAATGCCGCGATTCGACGCCCCGTCAATCTCGACAATGTCCAGCGACGTACCCTGGGTGATTTCAAGACAAGACTGGCACGCATTGCAGGGATGTTCAGTCGGACCCTGGGCGCAATTCAGCGCTTTAGCGAGCACACGCGCCATCGTGGTTTTGCCCACCCCACGCGTACCAGCAAAGAGATAAGCATGGGCAATACGACCAAGACGGATGGCATTGCGGAGAGTCCGGGTGACATGCCGTTGCTCGACGACGTCATCAAATGTCTGGGGGCGCCATTTTCGTGCTGTAACCTGGTACCCCATACGCCTCTCCTGTAACCACCTATACTGGTGAGGCAAAAATGATCGTGCACCCAGCTTCGACCTGCCAGGGTAGAACCCCACACCCTAAATCCAGCTCAGATCAGGCACTCCTGCGGCACCCGGGGACCTTTGCTTACGGCTGCTTCCTTCCGGACCTGACCGGGTTCACAACACCCCGCTGCACAGGACCCAATCGTCAACGCTTTCCTTAGGGGGGTAGCTCAGCCTGGTAAGGCCTCAGCAATGGGAATTCAGCCCCGCTATAGCGGCTTGCGGGTTACAGGGCACCGCTACCTCCCCACCTAGCACGACCACCCTTTGTCCATGACACCAGCACGCATAACGCCATTGACTCAAACGGAGAGGGTGGGATTCGAACCCACGGGACACTTTTGGCGCCCACGCGCTCTCCAGGCGCGCCGATTCGACCGCTCTCGCACCTCTCCAGTGTCAATCCACGCCCCCTGTCCGAGGGCGATATCGATTATCGGGAACGGAGAGGGAGGGATTCAAACTCCCGATGACACAAGGGCACAGTGGATTTCGCATCAACTGCCTTCAACTACTCTCCCTGGATTTTCCTCGCCTTTCCTCTGCCCTCTCTGCGTCCTTTGGGTCTCTCTGTAGTCATAGAGTGATCATCACCTTGGAACGCCTTTTATTCTACACGATGTCACCGAAAACGTCGAGACACCTCTGCCCTGCTCCAGGCAGGGGGAGTATCCTGTCAGAGGCAAAGCCCCCCGAGGCCCCCGCACTGTCCCCCAGTCACGGGTACCATCGCGCCGGGAGCGCGCGCTTGGGGCCCTTTATGATCCATGGACTACGTTATTACAGATTTTTCTGAAGGATGCAGTTTTGTCTGAGGGAGCAGCGGGTCAGCCGCATATGTACCAGGTAGCTCAATGTCGGCTATCCCTTCAAGATTTGCAATAGAGTTGCCGATAGGACTGCCATGCTTGAATTCGTGCTCTTTCCATGTCTATAGCGTGAGTGTGATCGAAAGTCAGGTACTCACTTTCAAAGATCAAAATAAACTTAAAAATCAAAGCTGCGCGACTCATACGCATGAGTTTTTACGCCCAAGATGCTACGAACAAGGGAGGTGATGGCATGCCCGCTGGTCCGGCCAAGACGGCCTTTCGTCGAGCGGAGCGCATGTTATTGGTGAGATGTTTCGTGCTCGCTGTTGCTCTGTGCGCTGCTTTGGTGTGTGCCGCGCCGACACTGCAGCCGCCCTCAGGTTCGACTCCTGGGATCAGCACCGTACCTGCGACAGCTCCCGATCTGCGGGCTCCGGATATTAAGGCCATCCTCGACCGCGGAAAACTGGTTGTGGCTATGACCGAAGCAGATCAGCCGCCGTTCTACTATGTCGGACCTGACGGCCAGCTCGCCGGCCTCGATGCCACGCTGGCCCGTGACATCGCATCCCGGCTCGGCGTCAAGGCGAGCTTTAACCGCAGCCCAAAGAGTTTCAATGATGTGGTCGAACTCGTCGCGCAGGGCGGCGCCGATGTCGCCATCTCCAAGCTGTCACGCACTCTCATCCGGGCCCAGATGGTCCGATTCACCAGGCCATACGTGACATTCCGCCATGCCATGCTGTTCAACCGCCTCAGGCTCGCCCAGCATACGTCCGAGGAGGCGTTACCGCAGCTACTACGTGGGCTCAAGGGCCATGTCGGGGTGATTGGCCAATCGAGCTACGAAGGATTTCTCAGTCAGTATTTCCCCAGTGCGACGGCGGTGCCTTTCACGAGCTGGGACCAGGCCATCGACGCGGTATTTGCCGGGAAGGTCCTGGCCGTCTACCGCGATGAACTGGAAATCCAGAAGATCAACCAGTTGCGCCAGGACGCCTCTCTCACGCTGAAGACAGTCGTCTACAAGGACATGAAGGATTACATTGCCATGGCTGTCGCCTGGAACCGGCCACACCTCGCCGCCTGGCTCGACATCTACCTGGACGCGTTCGCCACCGACCAACGGGCCACCGACATCCTCCGGACCTATGGACCAACCAAGGAGAAACCATGAAAAACACCTCTGCCAGCGGCTCTGCCGCTCCACCCATCAGGGCTTCCCGCACAGCCATGCTCAAACATCCGCTGGTCATCCTGCTGTCCATCATAGTCGGCGTCGTGCTCGGCATCCTCGCGAAGGATGTTGCGAAAATGCTCGCACCGGTCGGTGATCTGTACCTCTTCTTTATACAGATGAGCGTGTATCCCATCCTGGTGAGTGCCATCGTCTCAGGGCTTGCCCGCCTCATCCAGGCGCGCAGCGCTGGCGCTAATCTCCTGCGCATGACGATTGTGTTCATGGCCTGTATGCTCATTGCTGGCGTGTTCGGGCTGCTGAGCGGTCTCCTCGGAGAGCCAGGACGCGGTCTCGACGAACAGGCCAAACAGGTGCTCGGACAGCTCATTAACCAGAACGACCGGAACGTCCTGGAATTGAGCCTGTCCGATCCGTCCGGCGACCCGGTAGTCCATCAGGTCGATTTCTGGAACTTCCTGCGAATGCTCGTGCCACCCAACATCTTCCAGGCCCTTTACCAGGGTTTCGCACTCCAGATCGTTTTTTTCTCGATCATTTTCGGCATTGCGCTCGGCAGTCTACGGTCGGAAGCATCGGACCTCATTATCCATATCATGCTGTCGGTCCTCGAAACCTTCCAGCAGCTCGTCGCATGGTCACTGTATGGTCTGCCGTTTGCCCTGGTCTGCTTGATCGCTACGCAGGTTGCGAGCATCGGTGTCGAGATCTTTTCGGCTATGCTCAAGTTCACGGTGCTGTTCTGGATTGTGGGAACAGTACTGTTCGTAATGTCTACACTCGCGATCTGGCTGCGTAGCGGGTTCCGTCATCCCCTGTACGTGCTCCGGAGCCTGTGCGACCCGATCATGATCAGCTTCGCGACGCGGTCGAGCTTCGCGGCCTTGCCCGCATCCATCAGTGCGATGCAGCATGACTTGGGCTTCGAGCGTGAGTCGGTGTCGCTCATGCTGCCGCTGGGCATCACGATTGGTCGCTATGGCAACATCGTCTATTTTGCCCTCGCCAGCCTGTTCGTCATGCAGCTCTATAACCAGCCGCTGTCGGCAGCAGGTCTCGCCATCGTTGTCATCGGATCGGTCTTCGCGGGCATGGCCACGGCTGGCTCGTCGGGCATCCTCACCCTCGCGATGATCGGTATCGTGCTCGGACCGCTGGGGCTACCGGGGGAAGCCGTGCTCATCGTCTTGATGGCCATCGACACGGTCATTGACCCCATGCGGACCTTCCTCATCGTCTATGTGAACATTGCGGCCACCGCCCTTATTGTGCGTCGGACCGCTGCCACGGTTACGGCTACGCCAGCGTCACCGCTGCGCACTGGTGCGGATCAAGGCAACATGACGGAGCCGGCAGCCGCAGGAGTGAGGACCTCGACTGCGATAGCCCTCCAGGTCGGGCTCCTGATGCCCACGAGTGCAGCAGAAAGGGTTGTCCTGTGATACAGCCAAAAATCCACCTGAGCATTTCACGCAGCCTCATACTGCTCAATACTGTCCTCATCGTCATGACAGGTCTGACGGTCATGTTTTTCTCGTTCACGGCAACGAAGGCGTCCATCCACTCGGTTGCCGACAATCTCCTTGGCGAGATTTCGAAGTCGGTACTTACCAAGACCCAGACGTACCTCCTACCGGCCGAGCGCGCCGCCCGTTCGGTGTCATGGCTGCTATGGAATCGTCGCCTCGATGTGGACACGGGGCGCGAAACGCTCCTCGACTATTATCAGGAGCTGCTGCAGAACAATGCTGAGTTCAAGGCGGTCTATAGCGGCGATACCGCCGGTAACCTGGTCATGGCTCGTCGCATGCCTGACGGGAGTCTGAGCCGGCGCTATGTCCGTCGCCAAGCCGACGGGGTATACATTACCTGGAAGCACAGCAACATCACGTATTACAGCGAGTTCAGTGACACGGTCGAGCCCCTGGATACAGGCTACGATCCGCGCAACCGCCTCTGGTACAAGGACGCCGTAGAGAAGAAGGGGCTTGTGTGGTCCGAGGTGTACATTTTCGCGAGCGACCGGCAGCCAGGCATTACCTGCACGATACCGCACTACGACAGCACGGGCATCCTGCTCGGGGTGACCGCTGTGGACATCAGTGTGCTCGACCTGTCGTACTATCTGGGGGCGATGCAGGTGACCGAGCACAGCCGTCTGTTCATTACCGATGCTACCGACCGTCTCGTCGCGCTGCAGATGCGTCATCCAAAGGAAGTTGACCGGCTGTTGCGTAAGAAGCTCGACAAGGCGGGTTACGATGTCCTGAAAGCCACCGACCTTGGCGACCCGGTATTGTCCGCAGTCCTTGACGCATACCACCAGCGTAACGGCAATATGGCCGCCATTCGTCTGATGCAGCAGGGTAGCCTCCTGCACGCCCTTGTGAGCCCCCTGGCGAACGACCGTGGCATCAACCTGCGTATCGGGGTCATTATTCCCGACCACGACATCATGGGTGCGGTGCACCGGAACAATTACATCATCATTGGGTTCAGCCTGTTCATGATCTTTCTGGCCATCCTCCTATCGCTCGTTCTGTCCCGTTTAATCGCACGTCCGATGCACCAGCTGTCAGCTGACATGAAACGCATCGAGACGCTCGATTTCGGGGTCAGCGCGGCCATACCCACGATCATCACTGAGATCCATGACATGCAAGGATTGTTCGACGGTATGAAGACCGGTCTGCAGAACTTCCGGCGCTATGTCCCAGCGGATCTTGTGTCCCAGCTCGTCGGCCAGAAGCAGGACGCCTCGTTGGGCGGCGAATGCCGGCAGTTGACCATCCTCTTTTCGGACATCGCCGACTTCACCACCATCTCCGAACACCTTGAGGCCGAAGTGCTTGTCCAGGATCTGTGTGAGTATTTCAACGTCATCAGCCGTGCCATCCTGACCGAGAGGGGGACGCTTGACAAATACATCGGCGATTCAGTGATGGCGTTCTGGGGTGCACCGGTCGAGATCGACGAGCATGCTTACCACGCCTGCATGTCCGCAGTGACTGCCCAGGACCGATTGGCCTCCCTGTTTCGCCAATGGGAAAGCAAGGGCAAGAGGCGCTTCGCCACGCGTATCGGTATCCACACCGCCAAGGTAGTCGTTGGCAACATGGGCTACGAGGAACGGCTCAACTATACGGTCATCGGCGACGGCGTCAATCTCGCCAGCCGCCTCGAAGGTTTGAACAAGTTCTACGGGACCAGCACACTCGTAAGCCATACCACGCAGGAACTCGTCCGTGACCGTTTCGAGTTCCGGCGGGTTGACCGCGTCGCAGTCAAGGGCAAGACTGAAGGAGTCGTCGTGTTCGAACTGCTCACGCTCAAGGGTGACATTCCCGTCAATCTTCGCAAGCTCATGGACGTTTATGAGAACGGCCTGGCGGCGTATTTCGAGCGTGACTGGAAGTTTGCACTGCAGCACTTCAACACTGTGCTCAAGTACCGGCCCGGCGATGGACCCTCACAGGTGCTCGCCACGCGCTGTCGACGGTTCATGGCCCAGTCGCCTCCAGAAACCTGGAACATGATATGGGAGTGCCACACCAAATGAATACCATTGGTATGGTCGGCGGCGTAGGACCTGAGCACGCAGCGCGTCGGAAGCGGGACCGACACGCCTGCGTACTAACGGTCACCAAAGAGATCAGCAATATTGGCATGGGCTTTCTGCGCCAGTTCCTCGCCCTCGACGTGTCCCATGGCGCTGTAAAATACCCCATCGTAGTCCCGCGTACGGATGACCACTGGCATGGGAACCGCATGCCCCATGAGCAGGGCCTGTTGCTTCGAGTCCAAGCTCGCGAGCACACTGCGGAGCCAGCTGGCATTGCTGACACCGGTGAGCACTGCGGCGATGTCCTTTTCATCACTCAGCAGCGAGGTAATGCGCGTGCCAACCTGCGACATGATCTCATCGTCAATGCTCGACGGACGCTGGTCGATAATCAGGAGGGACACAAAATACTTGCGCATCTCGCGGGCAATCGTGCCGAAAATCGTCTGGCGCGCCGCCATTGGGTTGAGGAACTTGTGCGCCTCTTCAATGGTGATGATAAGCTGTTTTGGCTTGTCCTGGGGGCGTCCACTCGCCAGGTAGCGTTCGCTTTTTTGGACGTAGAGATCGTGAATGCGGCGTGTCAGGATATTTGCCACGAGCATGTAACACAGGAAACTACTCTGCTGCCCAAATTCCAGGACGATGTGCACACCCTTGTCTATGTATTCCATGATCTTATAGACTGCATCCTCGTGCACCTTTTCCTGCAAAAAGTCGAATTTCTCCAGGCGTTTGAGCTTACGGTGTAGCGCTGAGATGGACTCCGGATGCGCCCCAATCTGGTCTGAAAAGTCTTTGATATCTTTGGGGTCTTGATGCAGCAGCACGGACAGCCAGTCACGGCCGTATTTGTTGACGATTAAATACGAGGACTCCACCGCTGTGGCGTGGAGATTCAGCTCATCGGCCAGCGCCGCAATGTCTTCCACCATGATCTGGTTATAGGGAATTTTGACGGCGAAATCGCTCTGCACCCCACGCCGGCGTGCCGACTCCGGATCAAGCGTAAAGATCGCTACCTTACTGCCAAAGAGCTGCTTTAGCCCCTTGACAAAACCGCGTCTTCCACTGCCCGTCTCCTGGGTCGCCTGCCAGCCATATTCGCTGTGCATGTCAAAGATCAGGTTGACCGCACGGTCTTTGTGAATCAACCCCGCCAGCACCAGGCGCGTTAAAAAAGTTTTGCCGGTGCCTGTTTTGCCAAACACCCCATTACTGCGCTCAATAAAGCCTTCGAGATCGATGCAGATAGGCGTCTCCATATCGAGCGGACGTCCAATATGGAAATAGCGTGTTCCGTACTCTTCGCTCCCGAAAATCCGGTTCACGTCCTCTTCTTCAGCCTCACATACGACCGAGAAGTGGATGGGAATCGTCTTCACCAGGTGTGGTTCGTTAGCCCGCGCCGTGGGTGCGTCCTCTTTATCCGTCATGAGTAACGGACGCAAGCACACGGTACCATACGTCGTGGTGCCGTGCAGTACCTGGCGCATGAGGTCTTCTTCTTCATCCGGAGGGTCAGCCAGCACCTGGGGATTGGTAGTATCCAGGCGTACATCAGTGACCATACAGAAAAATCGGCTCTTTTCCCCTTCGATCACGACAAATTTGCCAGCACGAATATCCTCAACGGAATACCACTCGTCGAGCTTCATTTCCAGACCGCCAACTAACGACCCGCTGACGATGACCCCAACCCGTCGACTATGCATAGGACCAGTCCCTTAAGGCTTGCCAGCGTCTTAATCTTGAATTCTGTGGAGGATAGTGGAAAGCATTTCGTAGTCGTCACCGATAAGTTTGACAAGTTCTTTCCCAGCTTTCACCAGAAAAGAGCGCTCCCCTGGATGGACCGCATAGGCCGCACGAATAGCCGCCGCGATTAACTCGTCGCGCGGAGCTTTCTCAACACCCATGAGAAACCGCAAGAACCAAAAGTGCGAAGTGATCCGGCGTACTTCCAGCGGCTGACAGGTATACACAAAGCTGTGCAGCCTGGGTGGCTGCGGTGGTAAATGGTACCGCACAGCGCCGTCGCACTCATACCCAATAATAACCGCCTCGAATTTGGTCTTCAGCAGCTCAAAAATCTGCGGTTGCTCATCACGCAGCTCCTGTTCCGAACGGTGGTATGCAATCGCCAGCCGATTCGGTTCTAAACTATGAGTATAGGCGTTACAAACGACGGCGTAAATAGTCTCACGCGTCTTTACTTTAATAAAACTGCCAAAGGGTGGGGGATTGTGTAACAGCGCACTTTCAGCGATAAACTCCGTGTTACTGCTGCCAATCACCTCGCCAATTTCTGCGTCGTACATGGCTACACAGTCATCCTTCGCTTGCCCAGGTTTTTCGGGGAGATAGCGGCACGCATCCCTCGACGCAGCAGAACTGCGGTCACCATCTCGTAAAAGAGGTCACGCTCGGCTCCTCGCACCACGGCATGCTGATGGGCTTCCGCAAGCGCAATGGGATAACCCATGCCTTTCTGGGCCTGATCGTAGGCAACGGCGTGGACCAGATCCAGGAGTATTGGGCTCGCCGCCACCCACTGAGGGACTTCCACGCGTACAATCTCTGTCCCCACATGCAGGTAGAAGAAGACAATGCGGTGCACCCCGTAGTCCTCCAGGATGCGCGACCGACTTTCAAACACCGCTGTCCGTTCCCCTGGCTGCAGGAGGCTCTCGAACAGCTGCCGGTCACTGAGCCCTTCGATCTCGGCGCATGGAAGCCGTGGCAGATCGGTATAGGGGCAACGGTCACAATGCGGCGCCGTCTCCGGACAAAGGCCAACCCGCAAAGTATTCAGCACATCCCGACTGCGTGGTCGGCTAATATATCCGGCTACCGGAATCTGCTGTTGACGTGCCTGCTCCAGGGAGCCGAGATAGCATGCGAGGCTCGCCTGTTTGTAATCCTGCGGTTTGCCCTCAAGTTGCCAGAGGATGAGACTGCCGTCTGACAGCGCGCAGGTGCGATGCCCACTCTCCTGGGCACGCGTCGCTTGCCGCAGGAGAGCCTGGCATTCCATCAAGGTGCGGCGCATGCCTAACAGGTCACCGGTCACTTGCACGCGCTGGCCTCCATAGTCGGTGTAGAGATCTTCATCGCGGTAAAAGAGCGTCGGTGTACTGCTCAACTCCGCCCGCTCACCCGTACCATAGTGCAGCACTACCGCCGAGATATTGAGCAGAAAGGCTGGAATGACCTCATGATGACTCGGGGCAATCTGTGAACCATCCGTGGCAACAACCGTAAGGGCTAACGGCCGTGGGGGCAGCGCATAGGTGTTCTCGATCGACTCACGGATGCCGGCCAGGAGCCAGGAGGTTTTACTGGCTTGCAATTTCCGCAAGAACCCAGGTAAGCGTCCTGACTCAAGCACTAATTGTCCTAAAGCTTTGTCCAGCCGTTTTACCCTGTCCTCTGCCACTTGCTGTTGCTCTACTGCCATCCGGCTAATCTGTTGACTTACTCTGGGGAGATCAAGCATATGGCTCCATCCTCTTTGCGCCTGCAGCTCCTGGCTCTCCGCCTTGAGCTGTTAATCCCACCTGTGCCGTGCTGCCAATTCTTCCAGGCTACGCGGTTTGCGCCGCCGTCGCCGTTTTGCTCTGCGGTCAAGCGGCACGGGGAGTAGCGGTGTGTGAGATACCTCTCGCTCCTCCACCAGAGTGACACTTTCTGCAGTGAGTGCCGTGAGCTGTACCTCCATACGCGGGGAGTGACGGTCTACCCGTTTACTCAGGTGAATTTCTATCACCAGGTTATCGTTGACTCCTAATGCCTCGCACAGGGCATCCTGAGCAATTTTGAGACCCCCATCCAGATCACGACGCAGCGCTGACATAAAGTAGAACATGAGCGTGAGCGCCAAATAATGCTGCTGGAATAGCGCCACATTGACATGTGGATGCTTATCCAACCAGTCCTCTACCTCCTCAAAGACCAGTCTCTTGAACTCCCGCCCGGCTCGAGACAGGACACGGCGTCCCTGTACTGTCGCGTACTGATGATTGATGCTTGGAGGCAGAGGTAATACCAGGGCCAGTTCTCCAGCAGGAGATGGCTCACCCATACGGAAGTTACACCATCATTTGGCATACAATGGTTACCGGCTGCTGGAGCACAGTACTCAGCTCTTTCTCAACCAGCGCACGGTATTCCGGTTCTTCAAGCATGTCGCGGTGGAAGGCATCCCGTGCAGTGAACGTGATTGCAAGCACCTGGCCTTGCAGCTTGACAGGGTTGCCGGCAATCAGGACAGAGCCCAGAAAAGCACTTTTATCACGCAGGCTGGCGACAATATCAGGCCAGCGTGCTTGCAACCGTGCCAGCAGCATTTGTTCTTCTGGTGTTGGCTGGCTTGGTGAACTCACCGGTAGCGACGGCTGGTCTGGCAGTACGCCGTTGTGTTCCTTTTCAGGCATAGTATGCTGAAGCGCTTGGGAGCCAGTGAGTTCAGGTACTGTCGTATGGCCTTGTGGCGTGCGCCGGCGTTTCGGTTTAAAGAAGTACTGCGTCTCTCCCGCTGTATGGATCCCTTTGAGTTCTTTGATCTTGATGATCACCGGATACTGCCGTGTCACGTCTCCCAGAATCAGAGCATGATGCCGGCGCAAGCGTTTGACAAAGGACCCCATGGTTTCCTGATCGACCATGGCACTTTTACTAATATGACGCACGTCATCGTCAAAGGGCAGATAGAGCAGAAAGAGATTATCCACCTGCCGCAGTACGGTCTCGTCAAGCCCGCCAATCATGTTCGTGACAAAGAAACAGGTGATACCGAGATGCCGTGAGCGCGTGACGATATAGCCAATCGTGTTATGGCTAATATAGAGGTGCGCTTCCTCGAAGAAGACGAAAGGAAAACGGCCTGTGCCCCGCTGCAACTCACGTTCACAGATCTCCCGAATGATATCAATGATCGCCTGCACAAATCCCTGCCGCGACAGGTTTGTGAGGCTCGAAATATCAATCACCAGCGCGCCACCGTTGCGGATTTTATCGTACTCCGTCTGCAGCGAGGTGGCTTCACCCGGCTGCTCCGCGAACACACCGGTGTTGCGCGCCGCTTCAAGCCGACTCCGAATGGCTGCGCTCACCCCTTCATTTTGGGAAAACTCCAGCTCCTCGGCCATATCAATGAGATGCTGGATACCGATAAATGGTGGTGTTCTCCCCTGCCGCTCCATATGCCAGGCTTCCTGGAGCAGGCGCGCCATACGGTTCTCGAAGTACATCGCCGATACGTCCGGCAAGCCGAACCTGGTTAACATAGTAACCAGCGGACTAAGCCCGAACTGCCGCACGCCCAATTTGAGATTTTCACCGGCTTTGAGATGAATAATACCCCTGCTGCGTACCTCTCCCGTGTGCGGGTCCACGTCTTGCTTCGGCAGATGAATATATTCTTTGTTCAGGTCAAACACGACGCACGGCGCTCCAGCATTGATCAACTCCAGCAGGACAACTTTGGACAGATAGGACTTACCAGCCCCTTTGACGCCGGTGATGACATTAACCTTCTCCAGGTAATGCCCCTCAATAAAGAACGGCTCACCCCGGAGCGTCTGGCCGAGATGCAACGGATTACCGAGATCATCAATACAGTTTGCAAAGAGCTCTTGATCCGATACCCGTGTCACTTCAACATCGCGGATCGGTATCCAGCCGTCCCACTGGTCCCACCGCCGCCCCGTGAGCTTGCGGATCTTGGCAATGGCGATCTTCAGGTTCCGTGCCTCACTGGTGTCAAACTCCTGCAGCGACTCCTGCGCCTCCGACAAATAGGTCAACAATTCGCGCGACAGCGGCTGAGCATTCCCAATCACTAACTCCAGCTGCTCCTGAATGAGTGAAGGGTAGGTCACCATACGAAAGGCGACTACTTGTACCACTAACCCCTCCCCGCTATCGCGTTCTTGAATGCGCAGCGTTTCCCCAACGCGCAGATCTTCCTCGCGGGGATTGAAGATCAGCTCGACTACGTCCCCTTTGACCTGACTGACCTGGATGCTCATGGTAGGGTTTGTGCTCCCGGGAAGGATGGCCTAATACTCGGCATGGCCAACACCTTGCTCAGAGACATTTCGTGCTCTTCTTCCAGCTCGCTAAGGTGTGCCACCCACGTCTCGCTGCCCCAGACCTCCAGGCGGTCATACATGCCGACCAGGACCGCATCTTCGCCAATGTTAGCATGCTCCCGCAGTTTACGTGGCACCAGCACACGGCTGGCGCGATCGATCTCTACTACTACCACATCAGACACCACATAGTGCATGAACAGCCGGCTTTCGCGTTCATTGAGGCGTGTGCGTTGTACTTCGAGTAAGTCGTCCCAATTTTGCTGGGGAAATAGCCAGAGACACTGCTCCTGTTGCGATTTCACCAGCACGGCCTTTTTCACTTCGAGATTGCCGGGCACGGCAAAATACTCGCGCAGTGAGGCTGGCATCGCAAAGCGGCCTTTGTCGTCGAGCTTACACGGATATTCCCCTGCAAACATGCCATCCCCTTCATGCTACGCACGACAACCCCCCGCCAGTTTGGCGGGGGCGTTGCCGGTTCACGTGCAGCGGAGCATGTACGACGTATGGTCCTTACTCCACTTCTCCAGTCTCAAGATCCATATCCACTGGTAGGCTGTGGAATAGGCCAGTATCCGCATTGAGGCTGGCTGACTCCGCTACGGCCGCGAGTGTCTCACTGGCGGCTTGCGGCATGCTCAGAGCCTGCCGTATCTGCGCCTCAATAGCTGCTGCAATGTCAGGATGCTCTTCAAGATACAGCCTGGCGTTGTCGCGCCCTTGACCAATACGTTCACCGCTGTAGGCAAACCAGGCGCCACTCTTCTGGACAATCTCACGCTGCACGGCGAGATCGAGCAGCTCGCCAGCTCGGCAAATCCCGTTCCCGTACATAATATCAAATTCTACCTGCCGAAAGGGTGGAGCAACCTTATTTTTGACGATTTTCACACGTGTACGATTCCCGACCACTTCTTGCCCACTCTTGATGGCATCCAGGCGACGAATGTCCAGACGCACCGAGGCATAGAATTTGAGCGCGTTCCCACCCGTCGTCGTTTCTGGATTGCCAAAGAACACGCCAATCTTCTGGCGTATCTGGTTGATGAAAATCACGCATGTTTTGGTTTTGTGGACAATGCCCGTCAGTTTGCGCATCGCCTGTGACATCAAACGCGCCTGCAAGCCCATCTGGGGTTCACCCATATCCCCGTCGATTTCCGCCTGCGGCACGAGGGCCGCGACCGAGTCCACCACCACCACGTCGAGTGCTCCACTGCGTACCAGCACGTCGGTAATCTCCAGGGCCTGTTCGCCACTGTCTGGCTGCGAGATGAGGAGGTCGTCGAGGTTCACGCCCAGTTTCCGCGCATACGACGGATCCAGAGCATGTTCGGCATCGACAAAGGCTGCCTCTCCACCCCCGCGCTGCGCTGAAGCAATCACGTGCAAGGCCAGCGTTGTTTTGCCCGAGGCTTCCGGTCCATAGATCTCCACGATGCGTCCGCGCGGCATACCCCCAACCCCCAATGCCGCATCAAGCGCCAGTGAGCCAGTGGGAATCACTGGAATATCGGCGATCTGACTCTCGCCCAGGCGCATGATGGCACCTTTGCCATATTGTTTTTCAATCTGGCCGAGAGCCAGGCCAAGGGCACGCTGTTTTTCATCACTTCTACTGCTTGCCGCATGTTGCACCATGCTATCCCCCACAGCTCATGTTCATGGTTTATGGCTAATAGCCGATAGGTCTCTCGCTACGCTTGCCCCACGACTGTCCCCTGCCCGGGGCTGTAGCATATGCTTCTTCTGGAGGTTCCAGCGCCGCAGACGGATCATCCTGCAAGATCACTTGCAGCGCCTCGGCCACTGTCCGTACCCCACAGAGTTCTATATCAACAATGCTCGATGCCGACTGACAATTGGCCTGTGGCAGCAGACAGCGACGAAACCCCAGTTTGACCGCCTCGCGCAGGCGTGCCTCCACCTGTCCCACGGCCCGTACCTCACCGGTGAGACCCACCTCACCCAGGACTACCAGGTGCGGATCCAGGACCACATCCCGCAGGCTGGACACCACCGCCACCACGACTCCAAGGTCAATTGCTGGTTCCTCTATAGACAGGCCACCCACAACGTTGACATACACATCATGGGCCGGCAACGGTAGCCCAAAACGTTTTTCCAGGACAGCCAACAAGAGCGCCACACGCTGATAATCGACACCATTGGCAACCCGACGCGGCATGCCCAACCCACTCGGGCTGCTCAGCGCCTGAAGTTCGACCAGCAGAGGACGCGTCCCCTCCATGCTGGCAATGACAACCGAGCCACTCGCCTGTTGTGGACGTTCTGCCAGCAAGAGTTCTGACGGATTTTCTACTTCCACAAAGCCCGTTTGCCGCATTTCAAACATGCCAATCTCATTGGTCGGTCCAAAGCGGTTTTTCACCGCCCGCAGGACGCGATAGACATGATGCCGTTCACCTTCAAAGTACAGCACCGTGTCCACCATGTGCTCTAACACACGTGGCCCTGCAATGGTGCCCTCTTTGGTGACGTGGCCAATGATCATGATGGGTACGTCGAGTGTTTTCGCAAGGCTCATGAGGTGCGCTGTGCTCTCTCGCACCTGGCTGACACTACCAGGCGTGGAAGATAGCTCAGCCGTGAAAACCGTCTGGATGGAATCGATGACGAGCACCCGCGGCTGCAGACGGTTGACCTGCTCGCGGATGATCTCCATAGACGTTTCAGTAAGAATATAGACGTGTTGACTGTTGACCCCTAGGCGGTCAGCACGCATACGCAACTGACTCGCCGACTCCTCCCCAGACACATAGAGCACTGGATGCTGCTCTGCCATACGTCCCCGGCTCAGTTCTGCAGTTGCCTGGAGAAGCAGCGTGGATTTGCCGATACCAGGGTCGCCCCCAATGAGTACCAGAGAGCCACGTACCAGCCCACCGCCGAGAACCCGGTCGAGTTCACCAATACCCGTCAGTAGGCGCTCTGCACCGCTGCGCGCAATTTCCGTCAACGGTAACGGGAGTTGGACGGACGCGATCCCCTGCAGGCGCGCCGGACGCGGCGGCGCCTGCAGCTCTTCTGCAAAGGTATTCCAGCCACCGCACTCTGGACAGCGCCCGAGCCATTTCGTCGTGTGATGACCACATGTCTGACAGGCAAAGACACTCTTGGCCTTGCTCATGCGCGCCAGGCTCCTTAGTGCACAGTTGGCCGAATGAGCCCTACGACCTTGCCGCAGATCTGCACATCAGGTACGTAAATGGGCGTTAAGCGCGGGTTTTCCGGCTGCAAGCGAAAGCTGTCGGCTTCCCGATAGAAACGCTTGACGGTTACGCTCTCTTCAAGGAGAGCGACGACAATGTCGCCATTGTTGGCGCTCTGTTGCGGGCGCACCAACACGTAGTCACCATCGAGGATGCCAGCACCAATCATGCTGTCACCTTCAATGCGCAAGGCAAAAGTGTCAGTGCCTTTTACAAGGGTAGGGTCGAGGTGCAGGGTCCCTTCACGGTTTTCGACCGCGAGAATCGGTTGGCCGGCTGTGACACGGCCTAGAATGGGGACTTCAACCATGTCGTGCAGCGCTCTGGAGGCCCGGCGCCGCAGACGATCGAGCGAGGCAATACCCCGCGAGGTACGTGAACTCCGATGGATGTAGCCCTTCTTTTCGAGGGCTTGCAGGTGCGCACGTACACCGTTGGTCGAGCTGATACCCAGCGCTTCACCAATTTGGCGGATGCTTGGTGGAACGCCTGTCGTGCGCACCTCACGTTCGATATAATTGAGAATTTCTCGCTGTCTTTCTGTAAGTTGTGGTCGCTGTCCTGCTGTGGTCATTGCCGTAAGAAAGCTCCCTGCGCCCTCTGGCCCTGAAGGTGATTTGTACCTGCTCGTATGAGTAATACTGCACATTTAGGCAGGTGTCAAGCAGAAAATGTATCCTACCGTAATCATGCAGTGTGACGAGTTCACGTCACTACCCAGAGTGAGGGGCTGAGGAGCAAGGGAGCACTGCACTCTGTGAGCACTTACTGGGTGGTCTGACCTACCCGCTGGTCATGCCGCTCGGGGGAGGTTGGCTGTATGTCTGAACCTGTATGGCCAACGCGCTGCCCTCGGGCACCTTTGTCAGCCTCGAGCCGGAACTCCATATAGCCTCCCTGCTCCCCCGGTTGCAGTATGGGCATTGACAGTACCAGCACACCATTACCGTAGGTCGCATTGGTCAGGGCGCCGTCCACGGCTTGCGGCAGCACAACCTCACGGTAATATGGCCCAATCGTCCACTCTGAGATCAGGATTTCTGGCTGATTCTGGCGCGAGCCGCGGTATTCACCCTGGATGGTCACCCGGTTACCGTTGATGATCACGGCAATGTCCTGGGCTTCCAGCCCTGGCATAGGCGCGGCCAGGACAAGCCGATTATCGGCCTGATGGACTTGCAATGGCACAGTCTGAGATTGCTGTGATGTGCGTATCATGACTTGCACTCCTGAGCAGCTGGTTGTTGAGTTGTGTCTTGAGCTACCTGATAGCTGCTCATCTGCAAGGCAATTTTTGTACCAACTTTATGGCCTGGACTGCTGATACGGCCCTGGCCAAGGCAAAGTCTATGTAACCAGATATACTGGAGAGAACATTCTCTAGCTGCTGGCGGATGCTTTTGCCAATCAAAATGAGAGGCACGCTCTTACTCTGAGACGTGAGTAGTGTCCGTGAGACACCGGGCGCGCCTAGAGACCGCCCTGGTGCATTGTATGAGGCGAGCACTGTTGGGATGGCTTGCGTGAGAGCAGACCAACACGAGAGACGGCAGTCCTCCCCGTCCACTGACGGATTGTACGGCGTTTCTATCCGCTCGTCATGTGCTCCCTCTGCAGGCGTGTGCGCGGAGCCATACGCAACGGAATACTGGCGATCAGCTTATCCTCCTCGGTCGTCCGGTCAAAGTTGATTTCGATCTCGTCTTCGTTGATGGTCAGGCGTTTCGCAATGACCTGGATGATCTCATCGCGCAGTTGCTCGATGGTGCCTTGGGCCAAGCCGCCGCGGTCGTACGTCAAAGCCAGTTTCAGACGCTCCTTTGCAGCATGTTTACTGTGCTGCCCATACCCCCCCGGCGAGAGATGTTTGACGAGCTTGTCTAGCAACCCCACGGGACCTCTCCCCTCTGCCGTTCGCGCCTCAGGTTTACTGGCCTTTGAACAGGCGGGCCAGCCATTTAAAGAGACCTCTATCTTCCTCCATCGGGAGCATTGGAACCTCCTCCCCCAGGAGACGCCGCGCAATATTCTTATACTCCTGCCCAGCCGACGAGCTGGCGTGCAGCGACGCGAGTTCACCGCGGTTACTCGTCACCACAATGGACTCGTCTTCCGGGATAGTCCCTAGCAGCTCAATGGCCAGAATATCCATGATGTCAGGAATGTCGAGCATATCCCCACGACGCACCATTTCCGCTTGCAGACGGTTGATCACCAGGTAGAGCTGTTGTTTCTCCGCCGCTTCCAAGAGGCCAATGACGCGGTCGGCATCGCGGATCGCCGACACGTGCGGCGTGGTAACGATGACGACTTCATCCGCCCCAGCAATGGCATTCTGGAAGCCACCTTCAATGCCAGCCGGCGAGTCAATGATGGTGAAATCAAACTGGGACCGGAGTTCCGCACAGATCTTTTCCATCGCATCGGGGCTGACGGCGCTCTTGTCACGCGTTTGCGCGGCTGGCAACATGTGTAAGGTGGCAATCCGTTTGTCGCGAATGATGGCCTTCTGCAAACGGCAGCGTCCCTCAACTACATCAATCAGATCAAAGACAATGCGGTTTTCCAGGCCCATGACAATATCGAGATTGCGCAGACCCACATCAGTATCGACCGCAACCGCCTTCTTGCCCATTTGGGCCAGTGCGGCACTGACGTTAGCGCTAAACGTCGTTTTACCGACCCCACCTTTGCCCGAGGTTACTGTAATAACTCGTCCCGCCACAGCCTATCCCCTTTTGTAAAATCCCCCCCGCCCCCGCTCCCACGCCTCGACCACGATGGCGTTCTGGTCGATACGTGCCAACTCTGGCGTCCCAGGCGCATTGGGCCGCGCCTCTGGTGGTCGGGCAATATGCCCGGCAATACGGAGTTGGATGGGGGCAAAATGCAGGGCGGTGATGATCGCCTCCTCACGGTCAGGCACACCGGCGTATGCTGAACCCCTGAGAGCACCCCAGACGAAAATGTTATAGCCGGCAATGACTTCCGCCCCAGGATTGACATCGCCTACGACGATCAAATGACCCTCGGCGGCGACTTTTTCACCAGAACGCACCGTACGCTGTTCGACGTGGACGAGGGTCTGCACATCCGGGGGTGAGGGCACGAACATTGGGCGCGATTCGGGTGGGGGACGCCGCTCCAGACCGTCCAGAATGGGCACAACCCCTTGCAGCATGACCCCGTAACGCGACAGCACAACCCCCAGCTGCTCCAGATCCTGCTGCAGAACAGGCCGACTGCCAATCTCTAAGAGCACCTGCGCCCCAGCAAAAAATTTCGGCGATTGCTGGAGATATTCTTCGAGTTCAACGAGCAGTTGAGGCAGCGGGCTATCCCACTCGAGCCGCAACAACAGGCCATAGTCCGTCCCCGAGAGTTTGACGCGCGGTTTTGACATACATTTCCTCTGGAGCCGACGCTATCCCTGCAGCGTCCGGATGAGCTGCTCGACTTCCTCTTTGAAGCGCCAATCTTCCTCGACCATGCCTTTGATTTTGTTGCAGGCATGCAAGACTGAGGTATGGTCGCGATCGCCAAAATTCTTGCCAATTTGCGGCAACGACGCGCTGGTAAGCGTGCGCGCCAGGTACATCGCCACGTGGCGCGCATGGGCAATTTCCTTGTTGCGCTTTTTGGACCGCAGCAGTGCCCCTTTGAGCTTATAGCGGTCGGCGACTGCCCGTTCGATATCGGCAATAGAAATCGGCCGCTCTTCTTGCACATCCGCCAGTTCAGCAATGAGGTTCTGCACCAAGCTCACAGTGATCTGCTGACCGGTCATGGACGTAAACGCTTCGATGACATTCAAGGCGCCTTCCAGCTTGCGGATGTCCCCCCGGAGCCGGCGGGCGAGAAACCAGGCCACCTCGTCGGGCAAGGTCATCTGCATAAACTCCGCTTTCTTGGTCAAAATAGCAATCTTGGTTTCGAGATCTGGCGCTTGCAAGTCGGCGACCAGCCCCCATTCAAAACGCGACCGCAACCGCTTCTCCAGGCCGACCATGTCCTTGGGGAGCTTGTCACTGGTGAGCACAATCTGTTTGTTGTCGTTGAAGAGCACATTGAAGGTGTGGAAAAATTCCTCCTGTGTGCGCTCCTTGCCAATGAGAAACTGCACGTCGTCGACGAGGATAATATCATTCTTGCGATAGCGGTTACGAAAGTCGTCCATTTTGTCGTGACTCAGGGCACTCACCAGATCATTGAGGAATTTTTCGGAGGAGACATAGCACGTGACCATGCTGCGGTGCGTCTGCTGCACATAGTGGCCAATGGCGTGTAGCAAATGCGTCTTGCCCAACCCCACATCACCGTAGACAAAGAGGGGATTATAGGTGCGTGCCGGATGGCGTGCCACCGCCAGGCAGGCAGCGTGAGCAAACTGGTTACTTGATCCCACCACAAAGGTTTCGAAGGTAAACCGTGGGTTGAATGCCTGTCCGGTGCTGGGGGCCGGCCGTGCGGCTCCGTTGACTGGCGCTGACTCAGATGGCTCTGGGCTCGCTACTGTTTCTGCCGGCTCTTGGACGACGAAAAACACTTGGTATGGTACGCCCGTGCATGCTTGCAAGGTTTCGGTGATGAGCTCATGATAATGCTCCACGAGCCAGTCACGCACGAATTTGTTCGGTACGGCAATGCGCAACATGCCCACCGCGCCTGATAAGGGCTTGAGTGGTGCAAACCACGTGGCGTATTTGGTCGCTTCAACACGCTCACGCACCACCTGAAGGACTTCCTGCCAGATGTGCTCGACACTACTGGGCCGTTCCTGGAGCGTCCAATTATGCTGCAGCCCCACAAATTTCCCCTCGCCCACTGGCTCTACCCCTATGGCTAAGCCTCAGCACCTCATGACCCTGCTGCTGTATCGCAGCCTCCTCAATGCAGGCATATATAACGTTCTGGCAGCTCATTGTCAATGAAAATTTCACATTCCTTTTGTGTTTTGCATTTTCAATACCCTGTGGATTTCTGTATGAACATGTGGAAATCTTTATTGTGTTGAGGAACATATAAGCATTAAACTACATTTCCAATGTTGTTTTGAAATGAGAATGGCGTGACAATACTACATAAATACAGTTTTACTTGGGACGATAACTGTGGATAACCCTCTTTAAAGTTATATATTCTGGCGCAAGACTGGCGTGATGTGTTTTTGCAAGCAGCAGATGTATACCGTCACACGTTGATACAGTGGTCCACCCTGGTAGCAAGCCTGCACTTCCAGATGCTACCCTAGCAGGCTCTAGGGAGAGGCGTGTTGCGTCTCCTCCATCTGCACACTACCATATAGCACAGCGGCTGTGGCGATAGGCACCCCGCACGAGGAAGCGGCGGCCTCACGCCTCCAGCAGAGAGCAGCCTGCAAAGCAAGGGGAGAGACGATGGACGACCTCATTATTCATGGTGCCCAGGTCATCGATGGCAGTGGTGCCCCAGGCCGTGCTCTCGATGTCGCCATATGCGATGGGCGGATCAGAACTCTCGCCAGCAACCTGACTGGTCCAGCACAGCGGGTCATTGATGCCACAGGACGCGTCGTCGCTCCTGGGTTTATTGACATTCACACACACTCCGATTTTACATTACCGCTCAACCCAAAGGCCGAGAGCAAGATCCGGCAGGGCGTAACCACTGAGGTGGTGGGGAACTGTGGTTTCTCGGTGGCGCCAGCGCTGCCGGGTCGCGATGGCATGCTGCGAGACTACCTGGCCGCCAGTGCCCCCTGGCTTGCGTTCCATGAGACCACCTTTGCGGCGTATATGGAAAGCTTTCCGGCCACCGCGGTGAATACGGTGATGCAAGTGGGGCATAACACCTTGCGACTGATGGCGATGGGCATGGAAAATCGGCCTCCCAGTCCCGCTGAGTTGGCCCTCATGCAGGACCTGCTGGCAGAGGCGCTGGAGGCGGGCGTGCTGGGGCTGTCATCAGGGCTGTTTACTGCCCCAGGGTGCTACGCCGCCCCGGCTGAAATGCACGCCCTAGGGCAGGTGCTGCATCGCTATGGGGCGAACTACTCCTCCCATATCCGCGATGAGGCGAACAGCGTCTTTGCTGCCGTGCAGGAAGCCATTACGATGGGCGAGACCTGCGACATCCACGTGCAGATCGCCCATCTCAAACTCTCCGGGAGCGATAATTGGGGTAGAGCCGCTCAGCTCTTGGCGGCAATTGAGGCGGCACGGCAGCGGGGTGTGCGCCTCGATTGCGACCAATATCCCTACACAACGGCGACGAATCCCCTCCGTAACCTGTTGCCGACCTGGGTGCAGGAGGATGGTATGGCGGCCATGCTCGAGCGCCTGGCAGACCCTGCAGTGCGGACACGCTTGCGGCACGACATCGACGCACATGGGCTGAACAATTTTGGCCGGATTCCATCATGGGACGCCGTGCGTATCGCCATCTCCCCGCACCAGCCGCAGTACGCCGGGCGAACCGTAGGTGACATAGCGCATGAGCGCGGTGGCGATCCCCTGGATACGGTGTGCGACTACCTCATCGCCGATCATGGCCACACCCGTATCCTCATCACCTGCATGGATGAGGCCGACGTCCAGACCATCATCCGAACGCCATCGGTGCTGGTTGGCTCTGATGGCACCTCCCTGGCGCCCTATGGCATCACTGGGCAGGGCAAGCCACATCCGCGTTTTTACGGGACCTTCCCGCGCCTGCTGGGGCATTACGTGCGTGACTTAGGGCTCCTATCATTGCCCCAGGCGCTCTACAAAATGACAGGGGGTTCCGCCGCGGCTCTGGGGTTAGTAGACCGTGGTCTCTTGCGCGAGGGCTACCGCGCTGATATCACCATCTTTGATCCAGAGCAGATCGCGGATCAGGCAACGTTTGATGACCCGCATCAGTACGCTGCGGGAATTGCGACGGTCATTGTCAACGGCGCGGTAGTGATTGATGAGGGCGAACACACGGGAGCGCTGCCGGGCCAGGTACTACGCCGTCACCCGGAGGGGATACACTAACAGTGGAAAGCAGGGCACACACCGCCAAGGCCACTGCTGCAGGACTGGCGACCGAGACCTTTACCGTTGTCAATAGTCAACTCTCGATGGTCGCGGCACTCGCAGCCGTGCAGCGTGCTGCGTTTCCCACGCTCGCCGAGGACGAAATCATCACGGCAGCGCATTACGCGGCCCACATCGCGCGCTTTCCGGAGGGGCAGTTCGCAGTCCTCAATGCCGATGGCCAGGTGGTGGCGTGTTCCACAGATTTTCGGACCAGTGCGGTGGATTTTCACGCTTTTGAGCACCGGTATATTGATGCCGTTGCCCACAATTGGCTGAGTCGGCATGACCCACAAGGCGAGTGGCTGTACGGTGCGGACATCGGTGTCGTACCCGCCTACCGCCGGCGCGGTCTGGCCAGACGTCTGTATGAGGCACGGCGGCACCTGATGCGCCATCTCAACCTGCGTGGGCATGTGGCCGGTGGGCTCCTCAGGGGTTTTAGCGCGTATAAAGCCGTCATGTCCGTTGAAGAGTATGTGGCGCACGTCCTTACCGGGGAGCTTGTTGACCCGACCGTGAGCGTGCAACTACGGTGTGGCTTTACCGTGCACGGTATTATCCACAACTATGTGCACGACCCGGCATGCGACGGCAAGGCCGTGTTTCTCGTCTGGCATAACCCTGACTATGATCCCACCAGACGCCTGGAGCACGGGGGCTGACCACGGGGGAGCATGACGTATGCACAGGCATAC
>JBMDXC010000099.1:0-4165 GCA_048594805.1 Candidatus Entotheonellaceae bacterium
CCTTTGCGTGGGAAGATAAGTTCAAGCGGTTGCTGATCCGCTTTGCACGCATCCAACAACGACACTATGGGATGAAGCTGCTGGGGTACACAATGATTCACCTGCGAGCCTTCTGCGGTTTCTAAAACTCGCAACCACTTACTACCAATATGATGTCACAGGCCACCGTACCCAAATCGGCGACTCCTTCGCCCGCACACTTCTCCCGTCTCCTGTCGCCTCAGTGACCTATGATCCTGCCAATCGCCAGCTAACATTTGATACGACTCAACTTACCTATGATGCGAACGGCAACCTCACGTCTGATGGAACGAAGAGCTACCACTGGGATGCCCGCAATCGCTTGATAGGAATTTCTGGCTCTGGTCTCACGGCCAGTTTTCAGTATGATGCCCTCACACGCCGCAGTACTAGGGTGGTCAATGGCGTCTCCACAGCCTTTCTCTATAATGGTGTTAATCCAGTTCAAGAGCTTTCCGGAACGTCGGTGACCGCCAATATGCTCTCCGGCCTAGGAGTGGATGAATACTTTACCCGCACCGATGCTCGCGGGACCCACACCTTGCTCACCGATCCGTTGGGGTCAACCCTGGCGTTGACGGACAATGCGGGGATAGTGACCAGCTCCTACACATATGAGCCCTATGGGAAAACCACGACAACTGGCACTACGAATCTCAACCCCTTCCAATACACAGGCAGGGAGAATGATGGCACGGGCCTATATTACTATCGCGCACGATACTATCTCCCAAGTACACAGCGATTTATCAGCGAGGACCCACTGAACTTCCTGGGCGGGGACACAAACCTGTACGGGTATGTGCTCAATGATCCGGTGAATTTGATCGATCCCGAAGGTAAAGGTCCAGTCGGCTTGATTGGAATGGCTGCATGTCTAGTTTACGCAGGATACGATGCCTACAATACGTACCAGTCAACTAAGCAAACGTTGAATACGATTTCAGCGATCGGGAACGCAAATGCTCAACTTGGAGATATCATGAATAGTCCCAAAAGTTGTTCAGCCGACATTAAGGAGGCTGCAGATTCGATCGCTTCCAATAATCAGCAGATAGTAGATCCTGGTGCGAAATATGCAAACGATGTGGCGAGCGGTTACGCGCAAGCTGCGGCAATAGCAGTTTTCTGTGCAGCGATTGCCGCGTTCTGAACTCGGGAAGGAATATCGAACGCTAATCTTATTGGATAGACAGTATCGGGCAATAGTTGAACGCATCAGGAGAAATGGGGTCAGGTCTTGAAATATTCAGTATGAAGCGGATGGAGGCAGAGGTGTCAGAGTTTCTGAAATGTCACGCGGCGAGCCCGATCATTGAAGCAGACCTGAAACTGGTCAAAGACACCGGTGCGTCCGAGCACGTTAAAACCGACTCTAAGCCGCTCAGAAAAACCTACGGGAGCTTTCACCGCCCATGGGCCAATGTGGATGGAGAGATCGTGAATATAGGTCGGAATAAAACTGCCATCACCAATCACAATCATTTGTTGCCTACCCCTTGTCCAGTCGATGCCGAGGCGGTGTGCCTCATCGACGCGCAGGAGAGTATAAACGGCCCCAGATCGACAAAGCCCCAGATTTTGTGGGCAAGAATCGTGATAGGAATGATAGGCATGGCATACCCTTTGTGCAGGGTATAGGGGAATTCTACAAGAGACATGCCATATCCTCTTCACGAGGCACCCGCAGTACAGAGGGTATTTTCTCGGGCGCCATGGCGCGAGCCTTGTCCTCCACCTCTTTTCCTGAGTCGCCCACAGCGACAAGCGTCTCGTTCACCACAGCAACATATTTTCCAGCGTATTTGGTCACTAGCTCGCTAAAATGCTCGACAATCCAGAGATCGTCTTTGTCCATAATATCCTCCTCTGCCGTTCAAAGGTGTCGAACTCTGCTTACTATACGTCGTGAGGAGAGGCTGCGTCAATGAAAGCAGCGAAGGCCGCCGAGTATGGCTCTACCAGAGCCCCGGAATAACCTACGGTTCGCGAGGAAACGTCCGTGAGATGCAGAGCCTGCAAAAGGTCCATATGTGCGTCGCTCCAGCAGCTCGTGCTGTTGGCAGGGATAGTGTTGTGGCGCAGGTATGGTGTATTCCTCCTCTCCCTGACGGTGGCCTTGACCTTGAGCGTTGGCCAGCTCCAGGCACAGCAACAGCCAGCTATCCAGTATTTCTACGACGACCTGGGCCGCCTCATCATGGTGATTGACGCAGATGGGAACGCTGCGGAGTACGTCTATGATGCTGTAGGGAACATTCTGGAAATCAAACGATTGACCTTCTCAGGACTCGCGATCCTCAACTTCACGCCTTCCCAAGGGCCGGTCGGAACGCGGGTGACGCTCCAGGGGCAGGGATTTAGCGCAACGCCCTCTGAGAATACCGTGACATTCAACGGCACTGGGGCGGCAGTCCTCTCGGCGACGCAGGCCAGCCTGGTGGTGACCGTCCCGCCTAGGGCCACGACTGGCCCCATTGCCGTGACAGTCACGGGGAACACGGCCACCTCAGACCGCCAGTTTAGCGTGGTCCCCACACCTGTGATCACCTCCGTCATGCCTAGCGTGGCTCTCGCCGGGTCCGTGATTCCGAACGTGTGGGTGCAAGGCCGTAACCTTGAAGGCGCAACGTTTACGTTCGTCTCGGTGAAGCCCCTCGTGACCGTTACATCAGTCACCATTGATCCCACGGGCACCTCTGCCACCCTCAACGTCACAGCGAGAGCGAATACCAGTGGCACCGCCGTGGTGATGGCCACCAGCAAGGCCTTCGTAAGCTCCGATGCCACCCCCACCGCCGCCAATACCTTGCGCATCCTCAACGGCAGTGCCGATGAGGATGGCGATGGTCTGAGCAATAACGATGAATTTGCCCGTGGCGCCGACCCGCTCAACCCCGACACGGATGGGGACGGGTTCGCCGATGGCGATGAAGTGGCCCTGGGGTCGAACCCCCTCGACTCCCATGATCACCCAGTCACCCAGGCGCAGTCCACGCCAGTGGCCTACCTCAACACCTTTGTGGCAGACACCGATGGTGATGGCTTCACCGATGTCGACGAAGTGCTCTTGGGCATTGACCCCATGAATCCCCAAGCCCGGCCCGCCGCCCAGGTGCAGTCCATACCGGTAGCGTACCTCAACACCTTTGTGGCTGATACCGATGGCGGTGGCTTTGCGGACCGCGATGAAGTGGCCTTCGGGACGGCTCCTACAGATCCGGCATCGCAGCCCACCACCATAGCGTCTTCCGCGGTGGTATCCTACCAGAACGATTTCCCATGAGAAGGAGCAGAACAAATTTCGTGCGCGGCACTGCTGTCCTATATGGCCATAGTGGACGAGGGTTGGTTTTCTGGGCTATCCGTAATCATGCGGCGTCTGATACTCTTCGAAACTGGAGGGCAATTATGCAGATCCTTCGATCGGTTTACAGGTATGTTGCGATCCTATGCTTCGGGATATGCACAGTGGGGCTGCTATCTGCCACAGCATCGGCCCAGACCACGTTTAACAGTGGGTCGACCGGTGCTGACGGTGCCCTGGTCTTCTATACACCGCCTCCTGGCCGATACGCCCATGCCATGGCCTACGATGCGGCACGGCAGCAGGTTGTCCTGTTTGGTGGATATGGGTACGATGATACCTGGGAATGGGATAATACGCGGTGGACACTCAAGAACCCGATCAGTAGACCGAGTGCGCGGTACGAGCATGCGATGGTCTACGACAGCACACGGCAAGTAATGGTCCTGTTTGGTGACTATGGGACCTCCGGCGACCTGAATGACACCTGGGAGTATGATGGCACCACCTGGACCCAGATCACGCCAGCGATGTCGCCGCTAGGGCGATTTGGTCATACCATGGCCTACGACAGCACACATCAAGTCACCGTTTTGTGTGGGGGCTACTACTCTGACTTTAATGATACGTGGCTCTGGAATGGCACGACATGGTCTGCACCGGTGCAGACGCAGACTTCTCCCGTTATCGACATGTGCACCAGGCCTGACGGCATCTGGCACTACACCACGATTGACATCCCCGCCGGTGTGAAGGTGAGCTTTAAGAGCAATCCGGCCAACACCCCAGTCGTATGGCTGGCGACTGGCGCCGTACACATCGCTGGGGAGATCGACC